>CAMDDA010000060.1 GCA_945890755.1 Candidatus Kuenenia stuttgartensis | reverse complement strand
GCATCGTGAATTTCGACGGCGGCATCCTCCAGGCCCGGGCCGGCTCCGCGAACTTTCTCGATGCAGCGACCGGCCTCGCCGTGAACGTGCTCGACGGCGGCGCGACGATCGACACCCAGGGCTTCGGCATCACGGTCGGGGCCGCGTTTGCCAACGGCGGCGCGGGCGGCCTCACGAAGCTCGGCAGCGGCACGCTGACGCTCACTGGCAGCAACACCTACATCGGCTCCACGGACGTCTCGGCCGGCCTCCTCGCGGTGAACGGGGCCATCGTCGGAGCGGTGGACGTCGCGAGCGCTGCCGTCCTCGGCGGTAATGGCGCGATCGGCGGCTTCGTCACGGTCGCGGGCGGCGGAATCCTCGCCCCGGGCACGAGCCCCGGCACGCTCACGCTGAACGGGGGGCTGTCGCTCGCCGACTCTTCAATCCTGAACTTCGAGTTGGTCGCGACCGACACAACTGTAGGAGGCGGCATCAACGACCTCGCCGTTGTGACGGGAAATTTCACGCTCGACGGCATCCTCAATGTCGCAGGCACGGGCGACTTCACGACGGTCGCAGACTTCACGACCTGGCGGCTCTTCAACTACTCCGGCGGCACGTTCAACGACGGCGGGCTCACCCTGGGCTCGATGCCGGCGGTGGGCGGCGGGAGATACTTCCAGATCGACACCGCCATCCCGGGCCAGGTGAACGTCGTGATCGTGCCGGAGCCAGGCGCGATCGCCCTCGCCGGCATCGGCATCGCCATCGCCGGTTGGCTCGCCCGCCGCCGCACGTAACAGGAAGCCCCCGGCGGAACCCTGATACGGATCCTTCCTCATCCCCAGGCGTCATCCACCGGGTTCTGTAGATCGACCGGATGTCTTTCCTGAGAAGTGTCCGGGGCTCCTGACGGCCTCCTCGACGAGGGCCTGCTCGTTGGCGTACGTGCGATTGCTCCAGTGGTGCTCGCGAAGCCAATGCCAGAGTTCTGAACGGATTATGGCCCACGTGTTGCGGGTCCGCAGTTCTCCAAGACCACTGCCTGCGGGGCCGCGGCTCCATCGGGTTTTGCCCGAAGAAAGTCGGGAAAAAGGTTTCCTTCGATTTTGACAGCCGATGTCGAGGTCACGTGAATGAGCGGCCACACACAGCCCTCAAAGCGGTTGTTGAGGATGGAAATGTCGCGGAGCGCACCGGCAGGCAGCACCTCGCGGTTGCCGCAATGGGCGTGAATCTGGATCGGCGTCTGCCGGCTGCCTTTGATGACGTTGTCCCTGATTACCACAGCGGAGGACATGCCGGCTTCCATCCACCAGAATTCGGGTGACACCAGCACGGCCGCCATGCGGGTATTGGTGATGCGGTTGCCGCTCACTTCGCCGTTGCTCGCCTTAATGAGGACGCCGCGCGAGCGGTTGTGCCCGAAGTCGCAGTCCTTGACGGCAAAGCCGTTGCCAACCCGCAGCGGACAGCAAACCGCAGAACCGGCCGGCACCTCGATTTCCCGATCCAGCGTGAGCGTGTAAAACTGCGCTTTTCCCGTTAGAAGCCACGTCCGGATGTTCTCGTTCAGGCCCAGCTTTTCGATCAGGTCTTTTTCCTCCTCGGTGATCGGCGTGGGGTCCGGCTGCATATCCATCGCCACCGCATCGGGCGGCCGCGGCCCCGAATAGGGCAGGAACTCCAACGGATCGCCGACCTTGATCTTGAGCTGGTTGTTGAGAACCGCGATGCGCACGAGCCGACCTTGGACAGCGCTCACGTAATGATACTTCCCGTTGATGTTCACGCAGTCGTCGCCCTGGAACCGTGCCGTGCATCCGATGATGGCGGGGCCCTTGGGGGCATCCTTGCTGTGGAACGCGTCGGCGTTCAGCGATCGCATGCGCGGCAGGTCGCGTTTCACGGGATCGTCCGCCTGTTCACGGCGATCCACCGTGCAGCAGATGTATTCGGACCCATCGCAGTCGTATTCGAGAAATCCAAAACAAGGCGAGGCGAACACCGTGATGTCTTCGAGACGCACTCTCTTGCAGCCCTGCAACTCGATGGCGTGGCGCGATGCCTGTTTGCCGAAATGGTTGTTCGTCACGAGGATGTCGCCTACCTGCTCGGTGTCGTTCAGGGGATTAAAACGGTAGTTCCCACCCTTTCTAACACGATAGCGGTGTTCCCCGAGCGCTTCGATTTTCTGATCCCATGAAGCATCCCCTCTGCGGAGTTCGCCTCCCGCCGGGTCATAGATCTGGATGCGTTCCTGCAGTTCGTTTTCCGGATATCCCCTCGCCACCTCGAAATCCATCCAACTCTTGTCAGGCGCCATGGCGATGATTTTGCCCTGGGTGAAAGGCAGTGGATCGTAGTCCACGGCCAGCCCGCGGAGCGTGACATTCGTGCAGTTTTCGAAAAACAAAGCGCGGACGGTTGACGCGCAAACCAGCTCGACGTTTTCAGCGATGATTTCCACATCCGAGTGATTCCTGAAGGTCAGATGGCCTTTGCTATCCGCCTGCACACGATAGCGCCCTGGCGGAATGACGATCCGCTTGTTGCCGGCGGCAAGCTCCGCGTCGATCAAGGTACGGAGGTCGGCGGAGGTTGTGGCGGCACAGGCAGCAGCCTCCCGCACCACGCGACCGGGGGATGAGATGCCGCCTTTCCACAACACGGCGAAGGGCAGATGGCCGGCAGCTTCGTAGAGGTTGCCTTTTTCGCGGGGAAACGGACGACCGTTGTCTGAGGTCACTACGATGAGTGTGTCGTCGCGGTTCGCAGCCCAAAAACTTGCAGGAAAAAAAGCGGTGGCAACCGCGACGGTTGCAAGCAGGATGGTATTCAAGGCGCTAATGTTCGTTTGGCATATGGGATTCGACAGGGGCTTCGTTGGGCGGGTTTGCAGGCACCTTGTCGCTCCAGAGTGGCTCCACATTTTTATTGTTCCAATCATTCCAGAGCTTTTGGAGTTCCTGCACTTTTTCAGGGTGCTTGGCCGAAAGATCATCTCGCTCGCCCGCATCTGCGGCTACGTGATACAGGCCGGTCGCCAAAGCTGGCGGATGTATGTTCCGATTCATCGCTTTGGTAAGTTTCCAATCGCCCGCCCGCACCGCCATTTGCGGCCCGTAGCGCCAGAACAGGGCCTCATGCGGAGGTTTCTGGGTTTTCCCGGTGAGGAAAGGGAGGAGATCCGCTCCATCGAGCGCGGCATCTTCAGGCACAGCGATACGGGCCGCCGCGAGCGCGGTTGGCAGCAGGTCGAGCGTGATGACTGGCGCATCCACGACCTGCCCGCCAGGGATCGTGCCTTTCCACTGCATGACAAATGGAACACGAATTCCGCCTTCCCACGTTGACCCCTTGGTGCCGAGCAACGGGGTATTTCGCGAGCCGTTTTTCGGTGGTGCACCATGATCGCTGTGGAAAACGATTATCGTGCGGTCTTCCTGCCCGGAGTCGCGCAGTGCCTTCAGGATGCGTCCTACGCTTTCATCCAGCAATGAGATCATGGTCACACATTTGCGCCGTGCGGGATCGGAGATGTGGCTAAACCTCGCCTCAACCTCGGCGGGAGTGTCGAGGGGTTCGTGAGGTGAGAGAAAGGCCACGTAAAGAAACCAGGGTTGAACGGCGTTCCGTTGGATAAATGCATCGGCCTCGCGAGCCATCGCTTCATCAACGCAGCGATCATCCGCCTTTTCGCGTTTGCCGTTTCGAATGGGAGTAAGCGTGGGGAGCTTTCTTTGGCCAGGGAACCAGACTGATTCGTCGAAGCCTCGCGCAGCCGGGGAGAAGTGTGGCAGTTTCGGATTACCGAGGTGCCATTTTCCGATGTGACCTGTCGCATAGCCCGCCTGCTTCAACCAGTTGGCGGCGGTTTTCTGTTCAACCGGCAATCCCACGGAGGACTTGTCTGCGAGCGGATGATTCAACTCATGGCCAAACCGTGTCTGATAGCGTCCAGTGATGAGTCCTGCCCGGCTGGGGCTGCAAACCGGTGCGCTGACATAGCCACTGGTAAAGCGCACTCCTTTTTTTGCGATGGCATCCATGTTCGGCGTTGGGATATCGGTGCACCCATACACCCCTACATCGTCATATCCCATATCGTCGGCCACCTTGATCAGGATATTGGGCGGCACCTCTCCGAGAGAGGCTTGAGCTGCGAGCAGAAAACAAACGAAGCCCAGAAAACCTGCTGCGTGTGTCGAGGTGGATCGTATGCTGGTATTGATCGTCATGTTGCTCATGGTCGGCCTGCAGTTTGCGATATAGACGTCTTACTTACGAACGATTCTCAACGGCTTTGTCTCGGAAGACATCGGCTCACTTTTCTGGCAATGGCCAGTCATCCGTGCGAAACGGTGAGGCAGGCAGGCCGTTTCTGCCGTAGAGGTTCGCCCCCGCAGGATTGAGCCCCCACGCATAGCGGACCGCGACGGGCTCGGCCACGGCGGGGCTCGAGACGATCACCGTGTCGTTGCCGTCGATTCGGGCGTCGGCCCACACGAACTGGTGGTCGGCACCGGCGATCGCGAACTGCGATAGCGTGCCAGCGGGTGTTTCCCTGGCGGGCTCGAGGCCGGCCTTCTTGGCCATCATCAGCCCGTCCGGGCAGCCTGTAAACGTCACCCGGATCGCGGCCCCTGCGCGGCTCATCGCCGCATAGATTGGGCTCTCGCACTCGACGTCGATCATCCCATACGTACGGGCCAGGGCCAGCCGTGCCAGGCGGTCGCCGACGTCCTGCTTGTTCGCGGGGTGAATGCTCTTCTCGCCGACGTCGATGGCCACGGCCATGCCCGTTTGCGGCACGCGCTGCACAACCTGCATCTGCGCCTCACGGAGACGGGCCACCCAGTCGTCCGTCGTGCGCCTGTCGGTTGGGATCGGCTCCGGCGCGGGATCGTAGTAGTTGGCCAGCTGCACGAGATAAAACGGAAACTCTCCCTGCCCGAAGCGGCTGCGCCAGTCGGCGATCATCATGGGCAACAAGCGGGCATACTGCTCGGCCCGAAACGCATTTGACTCCCCCTGATACCAAATCACGCCACGGATGGTGGTCGGAATCAGCGGGTTGATCATCGCATTGAAGAGCCCACCCGCGGCAGCGAAGGGCAGCGTGAACCGTTTGGGATTCGCAACCTGGCGCGGATCGGCCTCGACCTTGGCGAGCCTGGCGAGGTCGTCCTCCATGGTCTGTTTGAACTGCGGCACGGCGGCGAGTACGTCGGGGCTGGTCCAGGCTTCGGCGGGAGTGCCGCCATACCCCGCCTGAATGATGCCCACCGGCACATGTAGCTGCTCCTGGAGGCGGCGGGCGAAGAAGAACGCCACGCCGGAAAAGTTTCCCACATGCCGCGGCGTGGCGGGCCGCCAGGCGGGAGACGGAATGTTGTCGAGGGGGGTGCGATCCGCCCGGCCAGGCACCTGGAGAAACCGGAGCGTGGGATAGTTGGCCTGCGCGATCACGGCCGGTCCGTCGATGCAGCCGCTCACCTGAAAGCCCATGTTGCTCTGCCCCGCCGCCAGCCAGACTTCGCCCACCAGCACGTCGGTGATAGCGATCCGCTCGCCGCCCAGGCCGAGTGACTCGGCTTCGAGCACGCGCGGTTCCGCTGCTGCCGGCAAGGAATCGAGCGCGACCTGCCAGCGGCGGTCCGCGTTGGCTGTGGCTTCCTTGACCTGGCCGGCGAAACTGACGCGCACCTTCTGCCCGGCCAGCGCCGTTCCCCACACGTTGATCGGCTTCTCCCGCTGCAGCACCATCGAGTCGGAAAATGTCGCACCCAGCGAAAAGGCCGGCATCGTCACCGAGCTGAAGACGATCTCGTCGACCACGATGTGGCCCCAGCCGCCGGTGCAGGTATCTTCGATCACGAGGCGGCCGGTCTTGCCGGCACAGTCGCTCACGTCCCAGTTAACCCATTCCATGCCGTCGGAATCCCGCCCAGTTGCCGTGCGTACCACCTCGTCATCGACCACCAGATGGATGTTCGTCGTCTCGGGCTCGCCCCGCGGATGCCTCCCGCCGCCGAGGAGGAAGGCGAGCACCGGCTGGTGGATCACGAACTCCGGGCTCGTGAGCCGGCCTGTGGCGCCGTCACCACCGGTGCCATATGAGTTCGCCAGCCCCCGGCCCCGTGAGCCGGAAATCCGCTGCCCCGCAGGGGCCTGTCGGGTGGGATTTTCGCCGAACGCGGCGCCCTCGGCGGTCCAGGGTGCGCAGGAGTTGCCTTCGAAGTCTGCAAAGACTGTCCAGGGCGAGGAGGCTTCGTCAGCGCGACTGACGGCCAGCATGCCGGCGAGGGACAGGGCGAGGGCGAGGGAGGCGGTGAGTGTCATTGAGACTGCGACCCGAGTGTGAACGTGAATGTATTTGGCCCCTGCGGCTTCACTTCCGCTTCGAGCGTCGATTCGGCGTTGTAGCGGGCCGGGATGTATTGTTCGCGGGGCTTCGCGCCCGGCGTCAGTTCGACGCCGCCCGCCTGCGGCCGCGTCGCGAGAATCTCGACCCGGTAGCGGCCCGGTCGCGTGCGGACGGAAAACCTCCCGGCCGCGATCTGCCCGCCCTGCGGCGCGATCGTGGCCTCGAGCGGATGAAACGAGATCGCTCCGTCGGCCACAAGCTGGCCGTCGTACGACACGCTGCCAGTGCTCGCGATCATCCCGTCGCCGGAACAGCCCACCGCGAGGACCACCAGCCAGGCCCAGCGCCACCCTCCACGACGCTCATTCGAGGCCATTGGTCGGCTCTCTCCCATTACGGCTCCCGGCTGCCTGCCAGACGACGAGATCGACGTTGTCGGCCACGAACCGGGTCGCTCCATCGGCAAGCACCGCATTCACGCCGCCGGTGTGATGGCTGCGCGCCGAGATCACATGGTTGATGCCACTTCCCCCAAGACACGGGGCCAGCGGCTGGGCATTGGTGCAGTAGGGAAGCCGATCCCTTACCGTCGTGTTCGGCGGATTGAGCGTGCTGAAGTTGCATCCACCGTGGATGTTGTTGTGGTAGCGGCCGCGCGTATCGATCGTCGCCCCCCCTCCTCCGATCGGTTCCGGCACGAGCATGATCTCGCTCGCGGCGAGCGTATTCGACAGGCCGTCGCGGACGTGCGCGAAGCGAACGGCCGAGAGCGGAAACGAAATACCGTTGAGCTGGGCGGAGTTCAGGGAACTGGTGCCGAAAGCTGTGTTTCCGGCACAGAGCACGTAGTTGCCATGGAATCCCTGGTTGTTGCTCGAGGCTGGGCCGTCCTGGCTATTGACCTTCGGGTTCGTCGGATCCGACGGGCACATGAAGCCCGCGACCGGCGTCGTCTTGTTGGGAAGGGCGGCATAGGAGAGCGATGAGTTGCCCGTTGGCCAGTTCTGCCACGTCGAACTCTGGTAGTGGTTCCACTGGCTGTTGTAGAGCGCGCCCTCCCCGGCGTGGAAAAGCACATAGACAAACCACGACCAGCGGCGGTTGCCGTACATGACGCCCTCGACCGTCGGCCCAGAATTATCCAACCACGTCTGCGCCCCCATCGGAAACGTACCCTGCGCCTCCGCGCAGCCCTGCACGGCGAGGCCGAGCTGCTTCAAGTTGTTTTGGCACTGCGACCGGCGGGCCGATTCGCGGGCCCGTTGCACGGCCGGCAGCAGGAGCGCTACCAGCGTGCCGATGATCCCGATCACCACGAGCAGCTCGACGAGCGTGACACCGCGGCATCGGGATGAGTTGAAAAGGGAGCGATCCATGAGTGGGCTTCTGGGCAGAGGTTCCCGGATATCCCGACGACGTGATTCAGACTAAGAGTCACCTCCACTGCGGTCCATGATCGAAACCCACATCAAGTTGACGAAACTCCGCAGTTGCCTGCTCACAGGACCAACCGAAGACTCGCGGCCGGCAGCGGCTGCGGAGCATTCTCCGTCGCGGCAGCCGCCGCCGGGGCACGGGCACGGATGGGATCACATTCGCCCGCCAAACACCTTCTTTGCCGGGCATGCGTCCTTACCCAAACAGAAGTGCCAGGACGTGCCCGGTTTCCCGGCTCAGCCCGGCCCCAGGACATTTTTTTCGCCACGACCGGTAAACCCTGCCTGCCGGCGACATTTCCTAACGAGGGACTAGGTGTCTCGTCGGCTGCGCCCGCGGGTAGCGGCGACCAGCCTGGGGATTTCCTGCTTTTCCCAAAATCCTGTTTCTGCAGTCATCAATTCCGCGATTCGTGCCGGGACTGTTCAAGGGGGCCCACACCCATGCAACCGTACTCGTATCCGTATCACTCGATCGCTTCGCTTCCGCGGCGGCGTTCGGTGGCGCATAACCTGCACTCGTGTGCATTGGCGTTAGCCGGCGTCGCCGCAGCCCTCGCTGGCGGGCAGACCGCCCGCGGCCAAACCAGCGGCACCTGGACGACTGCCGGCAACGGCACATGGAGCACCACGACCAACTGGGCCGGCGGCACTGTGGCGGATGGCGCCGGTGCGGTCGCCGATTTCGGTACGGTCAATATCACGGCCAACGCCACGATCACGCTCGACTCAAACCGCACGATCGGCCAGCTCATCTTCGGCGACACCGTCTGGGCAAACTCCGGCTTCGGCTGGACACTCCAGAGCGGCACCCTCACGCTCGACAACACGGGCGGCACCGGCGGCAATCCGCCCTCGATCACGGGGCTCACCGGCGTCGCGGCAACGCCGAACACCATCAGCTCCATCCTCGCCGGCTCGGATGGCCTGAGCTTCGCGCTGCCATGGTCGAACTACGACTCCACCCGCGGCACGACAAGTGCAGGCGGAAACGGCGGAGCGTCTCAAACGTCGGGCGGCCTCACGTTCACCGGCAGCAACACGCTCAGCGGATCGCTCAGCGTGAGCGGTGGCGCCGTGCGGGTGGGTGGAGCGGCGGGTCGGTTCGGCAGCGCTACCGCGCTCTCCGTCACCGGCAACGGCTCATTTCTTAACGGTGACGCCACGGCCGCGAATAACAACGGCCTCACCAACCGCATCGGCGACGGCACGGCCCCGCTCTCGCTCGGCGGAGCGAGCGGGGCGGGCACCTACACGTCGGCCTTCGCCGCTGCCGGCAACACCGCCAGCCAAACGTTCGCCGACCTCACGATCAACGCGGGTCATAATCAGCTCGCCACGGCGAACACCGCCGCCGGCACGAACAATCTGATTTTCACCGGCGTAGGCGGCGCCGGCTATGTCCGCACCACCAACGGCCTTGTCAACGTCGCCGCCGCCACCGGGTTCAACCCGCAGTTCACCAACGCCCCCACCGCCGCGGGCGGTTCGAGCGTCTCGGGGGCGGGCAGCGATGCGATCCTCATCGGCGCGACGCTCTCGGGCAGCGATTTCATCGCGGCAGCCAGCGGCAACCTGGCCGCGGCGACCTACACCACCAACGGCGCCACCTCGCTCACGAGCGGTGCCAACATCAACATTACCGGCGGCAACACGACGCTCCCGGGCAGCACGACCGTCTCGGTCAACAGCATCAAGTTCACCGACAACGCAGCCCGGACGCTCAACCTCGGCGCGGGCAGCGCGCTCACGGTCGCAAGCGGCGGCATCCTTACCGGCGCCGCCGTGGCTACGACGGGCAACACGATCACCGGCGGCTCGATTACGAGCGGCCAGGGTGATCTCTGGATCTACGCCAACGGGTCTGGTTTGAGCAATCCGCGAGTTAGCGGCAACGCCCTCACGATCGCCTCGCAGGTCACGGGCAACATCTCCGTCACGGTGGGCGGAGGAGTGGGGCAGGCTGGCTTTGGTCAACAAGTGGTTTTTAGCAACGCCACCAACGACTACACCGGCGGCACCTTCCTCACCGGCGGCATGCTCTCGATCGGGGCCGACGGCGCACTCGGCTCGACGAGCGGTGCCGTCACCGCCGTGAGCGGCTTAAACTATCTCGCGCCGAGTGCCAGTTTCACGTTCAGCGCCTCCCGCAATTTCGTCGTGAATTCCGGGGCCGCGCTCTTCATCGGTGGCCGGGGCCAAACGACCACAATCGCCGGCCAACTGAGCGGCGGCGGGCAGTTCGGGCCTGGCTACGTATCCTCCGGCGATCTGTTGACCCTCACCGGCAACAACAGCGGCTTCACCGGCCAATACATGGTGAACGGCCGCCTGAACGCCACTGAGGGCATGGGCCTCTCCTCGAACGCCAACCTCATGTTCACGGGGCGGGGTGGTTTTGGCGGGGGTCGCCTTGAAACGAGCGGCACGTTTACCCGTTCGCTCGGCAGCGGAGCCGGGCAGGTGCAATGGCAGGTTGACGGCCAATACGGTACGGGCGGATTCGCCGCCGTGGGGGGGGCGCTGGATGTGAATATTGGCGGGAACGCGACGCCAGACACACTCACTTGGGGCAGCGGATACTTCCTGGCAGGTAGCGGTCAGCAGCTTGTGCTGGGGAGCGGTGCGTCCACGCATGACGTGACGGTCGAGAACAGCATCGCCCTCAACGGTGGCCAGCGCGGCATTGTGGTGAGTTCCAGCGGAGACACGAGGGCGATTCTCAGCGGCGTGCTCTCCGGCAACGCCAGTTCCGGCATCAACAAACTAAGCACCGGCACGCTGGTGCTTTCCGGATTCAATACCTATCAGGGCAAGACCGCGATCGGCGGCGGCACACTCTCGGTCTTGTCGCTGAACAGTGTGAGCGGCGGCAATGCCTCGAGCAGCCTCGGCGCCCCCACCACTTCGGCCAACGGAACGATCGACGTCGGCTCTGCGGCCACGGCAGGGACACTCCTCTACACGGGCACCGGCGAAACCACCGACCGCGTCGTCAATCTCGCCGGCACCACCGGCGGCGCCACGCTCGACCAATCCGGCGACGGCCTTCTGAAGTTCACCAGCGCCCTCACGGCTACCGGCTCTGGCGCCAAGACGCTCACGCTGCAGGGCTCCACGGCCGGCACGGGCGAGATCGCGGGCGCAATCGTCAATTACACGGGCGCGGGCGGCCCGCTCGCCACCGGCGTCACCAAGGCCGGCACCGGCACCTGGACGCTCTCGGGCGCCAACACCTACACCGGCACGACGGCCATCAACGCGGGCACCCTCCAGATCGGCAACGGCAGCACGACGGGCGGCCTCTCGGCATCGAGCGCGATCACGGGCTCGAGCGGGGCGACGCTCGCCTTCAACCGCTCCGACAACTACGGCGGCACCTTTGCCAACACGGTCGGTGGCGGTCTGGGCCTCACACTGAGTTCCGGCTCACTCACCCTCTCGGCCAGCAACACCTACACCGGCACGACGACCATCAACGCCGGCACGCTCGAAATCGCCTCCACCGGCCGTCTCGGTAGCGCCGGCACCTACTCGGGCGGCCTGGCGAACAACGGCACGTTCATCTACTCCGGCACGAACAACCAAACGATTTCAGGGCTCACGACAGGCTCCGGCTCGTTCACGCACAACGCCGCGAGCACGCTCACGTTCAGCGGGTCGATGGCCCTCAGTGGAGCGGCGAATGCGATCTCGACGACTGCGAATGGAGCGATCGCCATCGAGGGGAACCTGGCCACGGCCCCGGAAAGCGTACTCACGCTCACCGTCGGCGGCGGAGCAAGCACCGGCCTGATCCGGCTGACGGGAACCGGCAACATTCAAGGCGAGGTGATCGTCACCGGAGGTTCCGGCTCTAGCAGCGCGCTGGTCTGGCAAAACACATCAGGCGTCAACAGTTTGAACGGGGCCACCAAGATCACCGTGGCATCCGGCAACACGCTGCGGTACTGGTCGGCCTCGATTGGTGCGGAAACGGCCTTCGATCTCAATGGTACGGGCAACGGCGGCCGCGGCGCGCTCAATTTCTACGACAGCGGCACGAGCACCATCAGCGGCCCGGTGAACCTGTCGGGCAACTCATCGATTACCAGCCGTAATGCGGCACTGACGCTCGGCGGCAACGTCACGGAGAGCGGCGGAGCCAGGGCCCTGACGATCACGGCGGATGCTGGCGGCGGCACCACACAGGTCTACACGCTGAGCGGAAGCAACAGCTTCACTGGCGGTCTGAACTTCAATGGGGAAAACTCTGCCGGGTTCAACGCCACACTCGTTGCCGGCAGCGCCACCGCCTTCGGCTCGGGCCCGCTCGCGCTCAACAGCCTCACCCAGGCCACCGCCTCGGCCATCGTGGACCTGAACGGCCAGGCCATCACGGTCGGCGGCCTGAGCGGCGGCAATCTGGCCAACGCCAACAGTTTCATCCAGAGCGACTCGGGCGCCGCCGCCCTCACCGTCAACCAAGCAACGAACGGCACGTTCTCGGGCGTCATCCGCAACGGCTCCGGCTCGGTCGCCCTCACCAAATCCGGCAACGCCACGCTCACGCTCGCCGGAGCCAACACCTACAGCGGCCAAACGACCATTTCCGGCGGCGTGTTGGCGCTCGGCGCCGCGGGCTCGTTCGCCAACTCGTCGGCCATCATCGTCGGCGATGCAGGCTCTTCCGGGGCCGTGCTCGACCTGACCGCGAAGTCTGGTGCCTTCTCGATCGGAGCGGGCCAACTCCTCGGCGGTGGCGGCACCGTCCAACTGGCTGCCAGCGGCGCGCTCACCGTGCTCGGCACGTTCTCGCCCGGTAATAGCCCGGGGCTATTTGCGTTCGACGCCGGTACGACCGAGCTTGCGGGCACGACGCTCATGGAGGTCTTTGGTACGACCCGGGCGACGTCGCCGTCGCATGGCACGGGCTTCTATGATGCGGTGGACGTCGTCAACAACGGCATCCTCCAGTTTGGCGGCACGCTCACGCTCGAATTCTCGAGCCTCTTCGACAACAACACGACGTTCGACCTGTTCACGCCGGAATCCGGCTCGTCGCTGGCGGGCAACTTCACGGGCGTGAACGTCGGCGGCAGTTTCTACACGGGCCTCGACTGGAACCAGCCCGGCGGTGTGTGGAAGTCGTCGAACACGGCCGGCGGCCAGTCGCTCGAGTTCTCGTCGGTGACGGGTCAGCTCGTGATCGTGCCCGAGCCGGGCGCGATCGCCCTGGCAGGCATCGGCATCGCCGCGGCCGCCTGGCTCCTCCGCCGTCGCCAAAAGGAATGCACACCCACAGCAACCTCCCGGCAGAAGCCGGGGGACCCGTGCCACACATGACCCCATCGCTTCCGCTCCGGGGTTCCTGTGCCCGGCGATGCGGCCTCACGCTCGTCGAACTGCTCGCCGTGATCGCCATCATCGGCCTCTTGATGGGCCTCCTGCTGCCCGCGGTGCAGAGCGCACGCGAATCGGCCCGCCGGGTCACGTGCGCCAACAAACTCGGCCAGATTGCGAAGGCGTGCCTGCTCTACGCCAACGCCAACGGCGCGTATCCGGCGGCATTTACGAGCAAGAATTTCGAGCACATGCCGATGCAGAGCTACACCGGCAACTGCGGCCCTGTCGTTTTTGGAAACGACCAGTCGCCATCGTGGACGATCGCGATTCTTCCATTCCTCGGGCAGCAGCCGCGCTATGACTCGTTCAAGCCCTGGACCACAGGGGCGGGGGCCGCGGGATACGACGGCCATCCGTCCAGCGGAAACAGCTGGGGGGCGAACTTTACCGCCGCCTACACGCCCAACAACGCCTATCAATGCCCGTCGGATCCCGTGAGCGATTCGACGGAGACCAACACCAACTATTTCGGCGTCTCGGGCGGTGGGCACTGGGCGAATGCCAACAAGTTGCCCAAGGACGGGAATCCCTGGGTGTCGGTCAATGGCGCCTCCTACTACAACAACGGCGTTATCCATATCAATGGTCGCGTGACTGAAGGCGCGATCCTCGATGGCACCTCGAACACGTTCATGCTGGGCGAGACCCGCTATCAATTCGTGCTTCGCAGCGAACAGGCCTGGGCGGTGCACACGAACAACGCCTTCTGGGTGGGACGCGTGGGCCGCCCGTCGTGGGCCGGCGGCTCCAGAGCGTGGAGTTGTGGTAGCAATAGCTTCGCTCTTTGGCTTGGATCGACGCAGGCCTCGACATCACTCTTCGGCATCAATGTTTCGGGCTGCACCGACATGTTGAAAGCCCCGCCCCTGATGCACGCCGCGAGTAACTGCAACAGTCCAGGGCAAGCCATGCTGGGAGGTTTCGGCAGCTTCCATCCCGGCGGCTGCCACTTCGCCCTCGCTGATGGAGCAGTGAAGTTCGTGGACGAGATGATCGAATTCAGTAACAGTACCTCCCGGCCGCTCGGCTTGTACAACCGTCTTGGTGTAAAGGCCGACGGCGTGCTCATGAATAGCCTGCCATGGTGAGCCATTCGTTTCGGTCCGTCGCAGTCACAGCATGCCTCTTGCTGGCGTTCCTAGCCGGCTGCGGCCGCAAAAAGGGCCTCACGGAAATCTCCGGCACGGTCACCTATAAAAACGCCCCCGTGCCCGCCGGCATGATTTCGATCGAGCCCGACCCCTCCCGAGACAACCACGGCCCGCAATGCGCCGCCGGCATTGCCGATGGCGTGTTCAGGTCGCGGTATAACTTCGGGTCCGTGAGCGGCCCCGTGGTCATCCGCGTGGACGGCTACACCGGCGTGCCGGAAGGCGAGTCGTTCGGCGGCCGACCGCTCTTCCCGTCGTACGAGTTCACGGCCGAGATCCCGGAGGCCGCGAGCCACACGCTCGACGTTGTCGTTCCCGACGAAAAGGTGGCGGGGCCGAAGTCGAAGTGAGCAGGTCCTGTCGCCTCCGCTCCGGGTTTTTTCGAGCCATCAACAGCAGCCGCCACCGTCCACCCCGCACTTGTCCGGGGCAAGGCAGGCGGTGTGCTTCGTGCCCAGATAGAAGAGTAGTCCGGCGGGAGTCGCTTCCACTCCTGCCACGGGATACTGCGAGATCACCCCCTCCTCATATTCGACTTCGACCGGCAGCTCGTCGCTCTTCAGGACGGCTCCGGCGACGTCCATGATCGTCGCCAGTTTGCTCGTCTGGAGGCGATGGTCTGTGTCATCGGCCACCCAGATCTGCAGCAGACATGACGCCAGGGAGCGGATCGTGCCGCCGCAGTCGATGAAGTCTTTCTGCAGCCGTCCCACTTCGGTGATGTGGTAGTGACTCGGAACGAACGATTTCGCGGCGTCGGGTTCAACCCTGCTGCCAACACACCCGCATCCGCCCGCCCGCGACTCGATGGCGTCTCCTTCCTGCACCGCTTAGGCTCGGCGCTCAACCACCACGTGCACCTCCACGCATGCGTGACCGACGGTGTCTTCCTGCCGGCTGCTGCCGAAGCAGCGTGTGACACCCCGCCGGCGTTCCTACCGGCGCGGCCAATCACTCACGTCCATCTGGCCGCGCTTACAGAGCGGGTGCGCCGCCCCGTGATCCGCTGGTTCAGGCGCTCTCGCTTGCTCGACGCCGCTGCCGCCGCCGACATGCTCGCCTGGGAGAACAGCGGGTTTTCAGTCGACGCCAGTGTCCGGATCACGCTCTTAAGAGGATAGCCCGGTCAATGGCACTTCCTCAACGGTCTTCCGGCCGATGAGCGACTCGTGAGCCTCGGGAGGAGCGGCCCGGGCGTCCGGAGCGGGTTTTCTCGAGACGCCCCGCACCCGCTTCGGTGGCGTTTTTCTCGCGTCTACGCA
>CAMDDA010000059.1 GCA_945890755.1 Candidatus Kuenenia stuttgartensis | reverse complement strand
GCGATGCCCACGGCTGCGGCCAGTTGCTTCTGATCGGCGACACGGCCCTCGAGCCAGACGGTGCCCGCCTTTGCCTTCACGTTGACCCGGTATCCGGCCAGGGTACCGGACTCACGGAGCCGGTTGGCGACCGAGGCCGCCAAATCCTCGCCCCGCACGACGCCGCCAATCAGCGACGCCACGATTGCGGCCGAAAGCCACGTGGTTCTGGAAAGGGACATGCATCTCTCCTTGGACGATCACGGCAAACGAGGTCGGCAGACGATCCCGCGGCGGCTTTGGACGCACGCCTCCGTAGATGTTTCGGCTGCCGGTCGCACCGAAGGAGAGGTTTTTTCCGATTGCTCCGCATGAGCCGCCAGAGGTCAGGCAGGATGGGGCGATCGGGGCGGGTGGGGCGTCAGTCGCGAGGCGAAATATCGACGACGGCGATCAGCGTCATGATCGCGAGCGTCGTGGCGCAGGCCGCGGCTGCGTCGGGACCGATACGGATGGCGGCGCCGCACACCGTGCCGATGATGGCCAGGCTGGTCAGGCAGAGCCCGTGTCCGAGCCGTTCATGACGCGTGCCCTCGGCGAGCCGTGACACACCAGCGGCGACCACTCCGAGCACCTGCACGCCCCCGAGCAGACAGAGCGTGGGACTCACGGCGAACGCAAGCAGCATGGAATCACCGGCGGCGGAGGGAGGAAACCCGCGAGGCTGCGGAGGCCGGCCGGACAGTACGTCCGGCCCATGGCCGTCGCAAACCCAGTTCCCGGTCGCCCCGGCTGTGCAGACTGCCACGGTCGCCCAGGTGCACGACGCTTACTTCGCGCCGAGCACCGCCTCCAGCTTCCGCTCCAGTTCCGTGATGGAGACGTTGCGGTCGATGACGTTGCCCTTGGCATCGACGAGCATCATCGTCGGCAGGGCCAGCACGCCGTATTCTTCCGCCAGCCGGCTGTCGAGGCCGCCCGGCTCGTGCAGCTGCGGCCACGGCAGCGGCTTGGCCTGCAGGAATTTCGTCAGCTTCGCCTTGTCGCCGTCGAGCGCGACGCCCACGACACCAAACTTCTTCGGGCCATACTTCGACTGCAGTTCGCGAATCTGGGCGAGGTCTACCTTGCAGGGCTCGCAGTCGGTGGACCAGTAGTGCACGAGCACGGGCGCGCCGCGGAACATCTCGACAGAGAACCTGCGGCCGTCGATCGACGTGCCGGCGAGCGCGAGCGGTTTGCCGACGCTCTCGAGCCGGCGTACGGCGCCCGCGGCCTTACGGGCCTGCGGCGAGTCGGCGAAGCCAGTCACGATCTGCTGATACAGGTCGATCGATTCCTTCTCGCGGCCCTCGAACTCGTCGCGGAACGCGAGTTGGAGCATGGCCTCGGCAGCCTCGGGAGCCTGGGGATAGGTCTCGACGAACGTCTTGAGCGAATCAAACCACTGGTTTTGCAGCTTCTCGCCATCCGCGCCCGATTGCTGCATGTCGGCCGAATACCGGGCCTGGGCGAGCCGGAAGGCGATGAACGCTGCCAAGCGGTCGTCGCCAGCCGCGGCCTCCACGAGCTTTTCCAGGCGGCCGATGCCGTCGGGCACGAGGCCTTCCTGCACATAAGCCGAGAGCGTTTCGACGAGCTGCCGCAGCCAAAATCCGCGATCGGCCTCGGCGCACGACTGCACCACCTGGTCCAGCACGCCGAGCTGCTCGACGGCCATTTCCTTTCGCTTGGCGCCGTCGGTGCCGGCCATCTTGTTTTCGATGTCCTGGAGCTTGGTCATCAGCGGCTTGAGTCGCTCGTCCTGGGCCGGCCCCTCGGCTGCGGGTGACTGGCTGCCGGCCTGCGGCGAAAAGAATCCTTCTGCGCCGGCGATCTCACTGCTCTCGCCCATGACCTGCGGCACGTCGATCGGCCGCCAGACCTGGCCGCATCTCACGAGCGACCCGATGTAGACCTGCCCACCGCCCCCCGACTGGCTCTCGACGAGGGCCACGAGATTGTCGTAGGCGGTCACGTCCTGCGCGACACCGGGTGCACCGGCCGGCAGGATGCCCGGCGGCTGCGGCGTGAGCATGCTCGCCCACTTCGACCCGGCGCCGACCTGCTTCTGGGCCGCCGCCACTTCCGGAAATCGCTTGGCGGCCCGCTCGACGCGGGCCACGAGCTCGTCAAGCCGCGGGCCCTCGAAGCCCGCTGCCTGGAGGTCGGCCTTCGACGGGAGCAGGCGGGCAAAGGTGGCGGCGTCGCGGTCGCGGAGAGCAGCCACCGTCTCGGCGGTCGCCTCTTCGGCCGACAGCACCTTCCAGGCGTCGAGCGTCCCGTTGCCATCGGTGTCGAGGCCCCAGCGGCTGCCGCCCGAGTTGAGCCACCGCGACTGATCGACCTTCGTGTCGTGATCCGAATCGATGTCGCGGTAGACCTCGACGCCGTTCTTGTAATAGCTCCAGCGATCGACGACGCGGTTGCCGTTGGTGTCGGCAAAGGCCCGCAGGACCTCGCCGGCCGGTCCGCGAACGACGAGCGCGGCCACGCCATCGACCTTGTCCTGGCCCATCGTCGCTCGCTTGGCGTCTTCGGCCGTGGGGCGGTCGTAGTCAACGCCCTTTTGCTTGGGTTCGAGCGCGAGCGCCTCCTCCACCGACGGCGCGGCGGCCGACGCGGCGGCTTCGAAGGCAATGGCCGCGGCGATCCCGGTGGCCAGCATCCGGCGGACGCCGATCCAGCGGCGGATGCCGCGGGCACGATTCGAACACCCCGTCACGATTCTTGTAGACGTCAGCATCTCTGCAACTCCTCGGCGCCGTCCTATGGCGGATTCAGATCGACAACCTATCCGGATTCGCCGGCGGCGCCAGCGCCATTTTTCGCTGTGGCGGAGGAGTCACGCACCCCTTTGAACTTCGGCGAAATCACGCGTAGACTCGACGCGACGCAGGCGGCCCTCGGCCGGCTTGCGTGGCCTGCGCGCGTAGCTCAGTTGGTTAGAGCGCCACCCTGATAAGGTGGAGGTCCCAAGTTCGAATCTTGGCGCGCGCATTTTTTGCGGGCATGTTTCGCCACCGGCCGCAGGCCGGTTCATGGCCCCCCGCAGTCGTGGGTCGTGGTGGCCTTCGGGGTGAACCACGTGGCTTTCTCGACGATGACCATTTGGGCGGCATCGGGTCCGACCCAGCGGCAGATCTGGGCGAAGAGCCGGCGGAAGACGCGGCGCTCTGGATAAACGCAGGCGTTGAATTCGCTCATTGACCATGCGTTGAGATCGAGTACGGCCGAGGCGTCGCCCCGAGTGATGTGGGCGGCAACCGGAGGCGGCAGTCTGTCCACCGCCTCCGGTCGCAGCACCACGACGGCGGAGGATTGGTTGCCGCTGTAGACGTTGAACGAGAGGGCCGAGTCCCAGCGGTTGACGCCGTTGAGCAGGGGCATGATGCCGACGAGCACCGCGACAGCCCCCTGCGGTGCGAGCAGTTTCATCGGCCCCGAAAGGGTGAGGGTGGCGTCGAAGGGGGCTGCCGCGTGGAAGAGCACCCAGGCGACCGCGGCCATCGTCAGGCTCCATGCCCAGGCGCTGTCGTTCCAGTGGCCGCGGATCGGGCCGATGCAGACGAACACGAGGGCATGCATCGCCAGCGCCTCCCAGAGAGCGAATCGTCGAAACCGCCGCGTGAGCAGGCCGATCGCGAAGGCCATCTCGAAGATGGCCGCGGCGATGCCGAACACGGGAATCCACGCCGAGGGAATGGGGAGCAGCCGCGTGAGCGGCTCGATGAACCAGGGAAACTCCTCGTGGAAGAAGTGCGGCGTGAGTTTGTGCACGCCCCCCCAGAAATAGATCGCCGCGACGGCGAACTGCATGCCCGAGAGCGTGCGGGCCGCCGCCTGCGGGCCGCCGCGGCGGTCGTGTCCGAGCGCGAGCACGAGGAGCAGGAAAAACGTGTAGAAGGACGGCCACAGGCGGCTCTGGTCCTGGGCGAACAAGAGGGCGACGAGGGCCACGGCCGCGGCGGCCGGCGGCCACGCCAGCGGGCGGGCGGCCACGGCCACGAGGAGTCCGGCGAGGAGCAGGGCCACGGCCAGGTCGAGCGGCCGGGGGAAGGGGGGCACGAGACCGAGGGCCGGCGTGAGCGGATAGAGCCGGTGTGACACCCAGAGCGAACCCGAGAATGCCATGCAGAACAGCATGGAGGCGGCGAGCACGCGGACGACGGCCGCCAGCCGCTGCTCAGGGCTCGCCATCGCCCCGCTCCAGTTCCAGGCACACGAGCCGCTCCGGCCCGCGCACATAGAGCAGGCCGTGCGCGAGGATCGGCGCCGCCCAGGCGGGATGGCGGAGCAGCCGCTTCGGCTCGTCGCCCGCAGCGTCTCCCACGGCCTCGACGGGAATCTCGTTGCTCGGCTCGAACCGCTCCGGGGTCGCGGGAAACACGAACAGCGACCCGTTCTCCACGAGGCAGAAGAAATGCCCATCGACGAGGAGCAGGCTGCTGCGTCCGAGGCCGGCGTGCGACCACTTCACCGCGCCTGTCCTCCATTCGATGCACCGCAGTTCCGCATCGCCGACGTGCCGGCCGCTACAGGCGTAGATATGGCCATCGTGGTGGATCGGCGTGCTCCAGTGGCACTGAAGGATCTTGCGACGCGTTCGCGGCTCGTCCTGCCAGACCACGTCGTAGCCCCCCGGCTGTACGCGGAGCAGGGCAGCCCCGGGGCCGTAGGTCTCGCTGATCAGAACCTCCGAGCCCACCACGACCGGATTGGCGGCGTTCACGCTCTCGAGGATCGTGGCCCGCCAGGGAAAGTGAAAATCCTGCCGGCCTGTAACGGGATCGAAGCCGATGAGGCCGCCACGGGCGAACACGAATCCCCACCGGCGGCCGGCGATCGTGGCCAGCGTCGGGCTGGCATAGCTCGCCAGTTCGTCGCTGAACTGATACCGCACCGCGCCCGTGCGTTTGTCGAACGCCACCACGCCGGAGTCGGCACCGCGCACCCGGTCGAGTTGGCCCGGCGGCACGCTGCGGCTTTCGGGGGGCGAGCCACCGATCGCGGCGATCAAGAGGTCGCCCTCCACCACCGGCGTGCTGCCGACGCCGAAGAAGTTCTGCACGACACCGAACTGCTGCGCCGTGTCGACTTTCCAGATCAGGCTTCCGTCGATGACGGAGAGGCAGTGCAGCACCCCCTCGGCCCCCATGATGTAGACACGGTCGTCGTCCACGACGGGGCAGCACCGCGGGCCGCCTTCGTAGCCGTAGAGATCCTCGTAGTCGGTCGCGTAGGCGAAATCCCAGAGCGGCTCCCCCGTTTCGGCCCGCAGGCATGCGAGCCGATTCTGCCCGCCGTGTCGCGAAAACTCGAACAGGCGGCCATGGCTGACCGACGGCATCGCGTAGCCGGAGCCGACTGCCCGATGCCACAGCACCTTCGCACCCCGCAGCCGGCCATTGACGAAAAACCCCGTCTCACTGCTCGTGCCATCACCGGCCGGGCCGAGGAACGCAGGCCAGTCGGTGCCCTGTTGTCGCGTCCCGAGGTCGGGCACGTCGGCCGCGTGGGAACCGCCCGAGACGGCCGCAACCGCGCACGCGAGCAGGATGCGACCGAGCCGCACGCGGTACGCTGACCATGCGAACAGGGCTGCCATCAAGATCCTTCCCGAGGCACGAACAAACCAACGCCACCGATTCGGACGGGAGTATAGCGCACAAGCGAGTGGTCCGCGTGCGGACGCCGGGCTGTTGTGGGGGCTGTTGCCGTGTGGATACACTTCAAGTGACGAGTTTCGCGTCGCGGGGACGTAGCTCAATTGGGAGAGCACCGCCTTTGCAAGGCGGGGGTTGAGGGTTCGATCCCCTTCGTCTCCATTCGAGGCTGCAGGGCCGCAACTGGCCCTGCAGCCCTTGCCCCTGCATACGGTCGTGAGGGGGTGCCCATGCCCCGAGAGCCGGCGTTTGCCGCCGAGCGCAGCCAGGATGGCGAAGCGAAGGCGGCATCGAGCGAGCGAAGGGCATGGATGCCCGAAGCGAGCGTCCGGCGACGGGGCGTGGGCACCCCCGAACCCAAACCACAGGCGCACCTGTATCTGGCTGTATCGCAGGACGATTGCTCGATGCCTGAACTCGATCATGTCACCGGGCTGGCGACGCGGGGTGAATTGCACCGCGTGCTCGAGGCGGAGCAGGGGGCGGTCGCGGTGGTGATCTGCGACGTCGTCGGGCTCAAGGCCGTCAATGAGCGGGACGGGTTTCTGGCCGGGGATGCCGTGCTCCGGCAGGCGGCCGAGCGGCTGCGGCAGGTGACCGCGGAAGCGGCACTCGTCGCGCGGCTGGGGGGCGACGAACTCGTCGCGATCTTTGTCGGGCTGCAGGCCCTCGCGGGCGCCGAGGCTGCCGCGGCGGTGGTTGCGGGGCCAGGTACGCCGGGGATGCGGGCGGCGGCAGTGGCAGCGATCGCGGCCGAACCGGCGTGCTCGCTCATCGAGCGGGCCTATGCAGCGATGCGCCGTTCCTGAAATACTGTAAACTGCAGTATCGGCCTTCCTTATTCCGGCCTGTTCATCCCGGCCGGCTCCCCTGGCTCTTTCCTCTGACTACAGGTTCCCGCTCCCCGTGTCTCCCGATTCCACCGGCTCCCGTCGCACCGATCTCCGCAACATCGCCATCATCGCCCACGTCGATCACGGCAAGACCACGCTCGTGGACTGCCTGCTCCAGCAGAGCGGGCAATTTCGAGCCAGCCAGCTCTCGGAGCGGATGCTCGACTCCAACGACCTGGAAAAAGAGCGCGGCATCACGATCCTCGCGAAGAACATCGCAGTCGAGTGGAAGGGCACGAAGATCAACATCATGGACACCCCCGGTCACGCCGACTTCGGCGGCGAGGTGGAGCGGGTGCTACGGATGGCCGACGGGGCGCTCGTGCTCGTCGACGCCGCGGAAGGGCCGATGCCGCAGACGCGATTCGTGCTGTCGAAGGCTCTCGAGTGCCGGCTCCGGCCGGTGGTCGTCGTCAACAAGATCGACCGGCCCGATGCCCGTCCGCTGGAGGTGCTCGACGAGATCCTGGGCCTCTTTCTCGAACTTGGGGCTGACGACGATCTCGCCGATTTCCCTTACGTCTACGCCTCCAGCCGCGGCGGCTACGCCTCGCATGATCCGGCCGTCCGTGAGGGCACGATGGAACCGCTCCTCGACCTCGTGCTCGAGAAGATTCCGGGCCCGCTCGTGGACGAATCGGCGCCGCTGCGGATGCTCGTGACCACGCTCGACTGGTCGGACTACGTGGGGCGGATCGCGATCGGGCGTGTCGAGTCGGGCTCGCTTACGAAGGGCTCGGCGATCGTCCGCTCCACGGCGGCCGGCACGCTCGTGCCGGCGAAACTCGTGGGCGTGCAGTCGTTCGACAAGCTCGGCCGCATCGATGTCGAGCAGGCGACCGCCGGCGACATCGCAGCCGTAAGCGGCATCGGGGACGTGGAGATCGGCGACACGATCTGCGATGCCGCCGATCCCCGGCCGCTGCCCCGGCTCACCGTGGATGAGCCGACGCTGTCGATGGTGTTTGGCATCAACACCTCGCCGCTCGTCGGCAAGTCGGGCAAGTTCCTCACCACTCGCCACCTCCGCGACCGGCTCGACAAGGAGCTGGAGAAGAACGTGGCCCTGCGGGTGGAGCCGATCGAGGGGAGCGAGCAGTTCGCCGTTTCGGGACGTGGCCTGCTCCATCTCTCCGTGCTCATCGAGACGATGCGACGGGAGGGCTTCGAGATCTCGGTCGGCAAGCCGAAGGTGATCCTGCGGAAGGAAGGGGACACGACCTTCGAACCGTTCGAGACGCTCGTCGTCGAGGTGCCGCACGACAAGCTCGGCCCGGTCATGGAACTCACCGGCTCCCGCCGCGGCCAGCTCAAGCACATGGGCTCCCGGGGTGAGTTCGCCCACACCACGTTTTCGATTCCCGCCCGTGGTCTGATCGGCCTCCGCACCCGTGTGCTCAACGCCACGCAGGGTACGGCGATCATGCACCACCGCTTCGAGCGGTGGGCTCCGATGGAGGGCGAGGTGGCCGGCCGGGCCAACGGCGTGCTCGTGTCGATGGTGCCGGGCAAGGCCGTCGCCTTCGGGCTCGACGGGCTTCAAGAGCGGGCCGACCTGTTCATCGAGCCGGGCGACGAGGTCTACGAGGGGATGATCTGCGGGGAAAATGCCCGCAGTGACGACATGACCGTGAACCCCACGAAGGAGAAGAAGCTCACGAACATGCGGGCCAGCGGCAGCGACCGCAACATCCTGCTGAAGCCCCCGCGGCGGATGTCGCTCGAGGAGGCGCTCGAATACATCGAAGACGACGAACTCGTGGAGGTCACGCCCGCCGTCATCCGTCTGCGCAAGATCCTGCTCTCGGAGCACGAGCGGCGAAAGGTCGCCCGAGCCAAGGCCTGACGGGGCTAAAACTCGTAGCCGCGGCCGGGCTCGACGAGTTCGACATTTTTCAGGCCGAGAGCCGTCAGTTCGCGGGCGATCTCGCCGGCATAGCGGGCCTTGCGGTGCACGACGATCCAGCGGACGTCACGGTCGAGTTTGCGAATCTCGGCGGCGAAAGACCGCGGGCAGTGATGCCCAGTGATGGTGGCGAGATCGGCCATCGTGTCGGGAAAGCTGACTTCCAGAAACACGGCCTGCAGGCGGGGGCACGTCGCGATGTGCCTCCAGAAGTCGTCGGTCGGCCCCGTATCGGACGGGAATGCCACGGCCACCTGTCCGTCGTCCACGAGCAGGCCGAGCGAGCCCTCGACATGAGACACGGGCAGCGGCGTGATCGTCAGGCCGGCCCGCGTCACTGGCGTGCCGGGCACGACCGGCGTGGCGTGAACGAACCGGTCATCGCCGGTGGAGAGGGCGAAGAAGTCGGGCCAGACGCGGCCGTTGAAGATGTCGTGGTGAAGGAAGTCGAGCACGCACTCGGCGGCGAGCAGTTCGACGCAGTCGGGGCCCGGCTCGTAGACGTTTTCGAGAAAGATCGGCAGCGTGGCGATGTGATCGATGTGTTCGTGGGTCACGAACACGTGCCGCACCCGCTCCTGCCGTCGCAGATCGGCGAGGAGCCCCAGGGAGCCGGCATCGACGGCCAACGCCCCGTCGACGAGGTACGTCACCAGAAACTGGGCGTCGGAAACATGGCCGCCGGAGGCCGGTAGGCTCGAGGGCAGCAGTTCCACCCGCATGGTGGGAGTTTTTCCGGGGATTTGCGGTGACTGCCGGCACTGGTTGGCACTGGCCGCCGGCGGGATCGCCTGCGGCATTGTGCCCCAGGTTGTGTAGCCCGGCAAACGGCGGGGCCGCGATGGACGTCCCGGCCGGCGTGCCCTATACTCCGCGGCTCGAATGGTCTGATTCATTCCCTCGTTGAACTGCCCCGGAGTGGGCCTGAGGTCCGGAGTCTGCATGGTCAAGCTGACGGTACGTGAGCGGGAGAGCATCCAGGAAGCGGTTCGCCGGTTCCGGAAACTGGTGGAGCGGAGCGGCATCAAGAAGGAGATGCGGCGGCGCGAGTTCTTCGAGAAGCCGAGCGAGACCAAACGCCGCGCCCGCCTCCGCGCCGAGCGTCGGACGAAGCGGAACCGCCTGCTCGGCGTCTAGCTTCCTGTAGGCCCGTTGCTCTGCAACGGGCTGTCGCTGGTGCCCGTCACGGAGTGACGGGCTTACGGCTGATCATCTCGCCAGTCGAGGGCGATGTCGAGCCATGGAGCGTGGTGCGTCGGCCAGCCTGTGCTCACGCGGTCGACGCCCGTGGCCGCGATCGCGGGCACCGTGTCGGGCCTGATCCCGCCCGACGCTTCGAGCACCACCTGCCGTGCCTCGCGGTCTCGCTCCGCCACGCATCGCGCCAGGTCGTCGACGGACATGTTGTCGAGGAGCACGACATCCGGACCGGCGGCCAGCACGTCGGCCAGTTGGCCGAACGAGTCGAGCTCGATCTCTACGACCATCGCCGCCGATCGCGACGGCGGAAACGTCTTCTCGACGAAGGCCCGCGCCTGCCGTACGGCGTCGGCGGGGCCGAGCCCGGCGGCTCGCAATGCCGCAAGGTGGTTGTCCTTGATCAGGATCGCGTCGTAGAGCCCGGTGCGATGGTTCCAGCCGCCCCCTGTCCGCACGGCGTATTTGTCGAGCAGCCGCCAGCCGGGCACCGTCTTGCGGGTGTCGTAGACGCGGCAGGACGTGCCGGCCGCCGCCTCGACGAGCCGGCGCACGGCTGTGGCGATCCCCGACATCCGTCCAAGCAGGTTGAGCAAGACCCGCTCGGCCGTGAGCACGCTCCGGGTGGCACCCGCGAGCGTGGCGATCGTCGTGCCGGCAGCCACGGCTGCACCGTCGGCCACCGTCGGCTCGAACCGGAGCCGCGGGTCGGCGACGGCTGCCACCGCCGCGGCGGCAGGAAGTCCGGCGATCGTGCCGGCGGTGCGGCTCACGACCCGTAGTTCACTCCCGGCTGACGCCGGAATCAGGCTGACGCTCGTCCAGTCGCACTCATGGCCGAGGTCCTCGGCCAGCCAGCCGACGGCTGCGTCCGCCACGTGGGCCGCCAGGTCCGCGTTCCAACTGGACTGGCGAAAATCGGGGCAGGAATGGGGTTTTGCGGGCGGGTCTGCGCTGCTGGCCATGGCGGTTCAAAACAGGTGGCAGGGCGAAGGGAAGCGAATCGCGTATCGTAACAGGTGAGGTCCCATGCAGACGCCCGTCTCCGATCCCGAATTCCTGCCTACCCGGCTTCAACCGCTGCCCGCTGCGGTCGTGGGTGTCGCGTTGGCCGGGATGGCGACCTGGTTCGTCGCCGCCGGCGGACTCCAGGGCGGGCTCGTGCACTACGAACGGGCCCCGGCATCAGCCGCCGTGTTCACCGTCGATGTGAACACGGCCGGCGTCGAGGAACTCGCCCAGCTCCCCGGGCTCGGCCCATCCACCGCCCAGCGAATCGTGCTGCATCGCACGACGCGGGGGCCCTTCACGTCGGTCGACGGCCTGCTCGACGTGCCGGGGATCGGGCCGGCGACCCTCGAACAGCTGCGGCGGCACGTGCGGCCCATCGGGGCCGGAGGCGCGCCATGAGCCCGACGGCAGCGCTTCGCCCCGGCGTGTTCGAGCTCGTCGCCCCCTACGAGCCGGCCGGCGACCAGCCGGCGGCCATCGACGCGCTCGTGCGTGGCGTCGAGGAGCAGCGGGCCTCGCAAGTGCTGATGGGTGTGACCGGGTCGGGCAAGACGTTCACGATGGCCAACGTCATCGCCCGCGTCGGGCGGCCCACGCTCGTGCTCTCCCACAACAAGACGCTCGCCGCCCAGCTGTATGCGGAGTTTCGCGACTTTTTTCCGCACAACGCGGTGCACTACTTCGTCAGCTACTACGACTACTACCAGCCCGAGGCCTACATCCCGCAGCGCGACATCTACATCGAGAAGGATGCCGCGATCAACAAGGAGATCGACCGGCTACGGCTCGCCGCCACCAGCGCGCTCGTGAGCCGCCGCGACGTCATCGTCGTGGCCAGCGTGTCGTGCATCTACGGTCTCGGCTCGCCGGACGACTACCGGGCGATGGTCGTGCGGCTGGCCAGCGGCATGACGCTCACCCGCGATCAACTGCTCGAGCGGCTCGTGTCGATCCACTACGAGCGGACCGACATCGCGCTCGACCGGGGAAAGTTTCGCGTGCGTGGCGACTCGGTCGATATCTGGCCCCCCTACGACGAGTTGGCCTGCCGTGTTGAGTTTTGGGGCGACACGATCGAGGCGATCGCCATCACGCATCCCACGAGCGGCGAGGTGGCGGCGAAGAAGGACGAGATGTATTTCTATCCCGCCCGCCACTTCGTGATGCCCGAGGATCGGATCAAGGCCGCCGTCTCCACCATCAAGGCGGAGCTCGACCAGCGGCTGGAGGAGCTCAAGAGCCAGGGCAAGCTGCTCGAGGCCCAGCGGCTCAACGCCCGCACCCGGTTCGACATCGAGATGATGCTGGAGGCGGGCTTCTGCCCCGGCATCGAGAACTACTCGCGGCCGCTCTCCGGGCGGACTCCCGGCAGCACCCCGACCACGCTCTTCAATTACTTTCCCGACGACTTCCTGTTCTTCGTGGACGAGTCGCACGTGACGGTGCCGCAGGTCCGCGGCATGTATGCGGGCGACAAGGCCCGCAAGACGACGCTCGTGGAGCACGGGTTCCGCCTGCCGAGCGCCCTCGACAACCGCCCGCTCATGTTCGACGAGTGGGAGAAGCGACTGCATCAGACGGTGTTCGTGTCGGCCACGCCCGGCCCGTGGGAGTTGGCACGAACCGGCGGCGAGGTGGTGGAGCAGGTCATCCGGCCGACCGGCCTGCTCGATCCCGTCATCGAGATCGTGCCGGCGAAGCAGCAGGTGGTGCACCTGGCCGGCGAGATCGACACGGTGGTCTCGGCCGGGCAGCGGGTGCTCGTGACCACGCTGACGAAGAAGCTGGCAGAGGATCTCACCGCCTACTTTCAGGAGCGAAAGGTCCGCTGTCGCTGGCTGCACAGCGAGCTCGACGCCTTCGAGCGGGTGGAGCTGCTCAAGGATCTCCGCGCCGGCGCGTTCGACGTGCTCGTCGGCGTGAACCTGCTCCGCGAGGGGCTCGACCTGCCCGAGGTCTCGCTCGTCGCGATCCTCGACGCCGACAAGGAGGGCTTCCTGCGGAGTGAGACGTCCCTCATGCAGACGATCGGACGGTCGGCCCGCAACGTCGATGCCCGCGTGATCCTCTACGCCGACACCGTGACGGAGTCGATGCAGCAGGCCGTCGACGAAACACGCCGGCGCCGGGCGCTCCAAGAGGACTACAACCGCACCCATGGCATCACACCCGAGACCATCCGCAAGGAGATCCGGGCCGGCATCGAGGCCGAGGCCTCATCGCGGGCCGTGGCCTTCGAGGCGGTGGGGCAGGGGGACGAGACGCGGCGTCGCACCACCGAATTGCTCGAACAGCTCGAGGCCGACATGATGCAGGCCGCCGCGGAACTCGACTTCGAGCGGGCGGCGCGGCTCCGCGACGAGATCGCCGCCCTGCGCGACGGCCGCCCCCGCGCCGCCGGCGGTCGTGCCAAAGGCAAGGGCCGCCGCGGCCCATCCCAAGGCCGGATCCCGCGGCCCAACCGGTAGACCGCGACGAGAGCCAGCATCCTCCGGCCGTAGGCCCGTTGCTCCGCAACCGGCGCCCTGTCGTCCGGTCACTCCGTGACCGGAAAAAAGCCCGTCACGGCGTGACAGGCCCACGTGTCTTGTCAGGCCGCCTTGCGCAGGCCTTCGATCGAGCGGCCGAGGCGGCGGCGGCCCGCCGGGGCCGCGATGCCGACTGGAGCCGCGGCTGCAGTTTCGAGCACTGTGGGCTCGCGGCGGACGGCGAGCCGCTCGCGGAGCGACTGGGCAAGCGCGGGACCGAAGTCCTCCTCGCGATTCCGGGTGCCGACATCCTCGACCGCGTCGGCGATGCCCAGCACCACCGCCTGCCGCACCCCCTCGCGCACCCACTCGAAAAAGCTCATGGCAAAACCTCCCTGCAGCCTGCACCATTCGGGCCGCGTCCTGCAGCCCGGCCGGCTCGTTCCGGCCCCTGAGGGTCGTATCGGACGCTCAGTCGCCCGACTGCATCCGGCCTGTCCGGCGTGCGGCGCCCGTCCTTTGGGCAGACTCTGCGGCTGTCGGCAGCGTGCCCGTGCGGCCGACGCAGACGATGCAGATATCGTCGCTGCGCACCTGACCGGCCGCGTGCCGTTCCACGTCGGCGAGCAGCCGGCGGCCGACCGCCTTGGGGCCATCGGCAGGCTTGCCGAGCACGCGGCAGAGCCGGTCGATACCGTAGAGCCGCGATTCGTGATCGAGCGCCTCGGTGACGCCGTCGGTGCACAGAAGGAGGGTGTCGCCGAGGGCGAGATCGACGGTACAGGAGCGGTACGGGCGGCCTCCCGCCATGCCCAGCGGCAGCCCGCCGAGGTCGGCCGCGACGGTGCGGATGCCGCCGGTGGCATCGCGAAGGAACACGGGCAGGTGGCCGGCGTTGCAGATCGTGGCCCGATGGGCCAGAGGGTCGAGCACGACGACGACGAGCGTGGCAAAGCGGTCGTCCCAGCCGCCGCGTAGAAAACTCTCGTTGATGCGGCCCACCGCCAGGGCGAGGTCGGGCTCGCTGGCGAGGCAGTAGCGGATGTCGGCCGAGAGGGCGGCCATGAGCAGGGCGGCGGCGACCCCCTTGCCCGAGACGTCGGCCAGCACGACCGCCAGGCGGCCGTCGGGCAGCGGCACGTAGGTGAAGAAGTCGCCTCCGACATGTCGGGCCGGCTCGTAAAAGTCGAACACCTCGTAGCCCTCGACCGCCGGCGGGCAGGAAGGCAAGAGCCCCTGCTGCACCCGGTGGGCCAGTTCGAGATCGCGGTTGAGCTGCTCCCGCGAGATGCGGTCGTCGTGGGCGAGCGCCTGCTCGACGACCCGCGCGGCCTGACCCGCCACGCCGGCGAGCAGTTCGAGGTCGGATGCGACGAAGCCGTTGCGGACATCCCGCGAGTCCACCTGCACCACGCCGAGCAGTTCGCCGTCGTCGCCGACCACCGGCACGCACATCACCGAGCGAATCCGGCAGTCGGTCACGCTATCGTGCACGTTGAAGCGGCTGTCGGAGAGGGCATCAGCCGACAGGATCGCCGTGCGGCTGCGGGCCACCTGCTCGATGAGCGAGAGGCTCAACCGCAACGGGCCGGGCTCCTGCATGCCGCGGACCTTCCTGGCCTTGAGCACCATGCGCCGCGACTGCGGGTCAGCGAGAAGCACGAAGCCACGGTCGGCGCGGGGGAAGATATCGAGCAGCCCGTCGAGCAGCCGGGGCAGCACGTCGTCGAGGGAGAGCGAGGCCCCCACCGCCCGCTGGAGGCCCATGACGGCCCGCAGCTTGGCCTCGGCCTGCCGGGCCAGACCCTCGCCCGCTGCACGGGGGGCGATGTCGACCTGCGACACGATCAGGTTGTCGCGGCCATCGGGCTCGAAGATGTCTTCGGCCGCATGGGCGCCGGTGCTGATCATCGACCGCGACCGCGACGAGAAGATGAGCAGCTGGTCGCCGATCAGGATCTCGTCGCCATCCTCGAGCTGGCGGCGACCCGTGAGCGGCCGGCCGTTCACGCTCGTGCCGTTTCGACTACGGAGATCCTCGATCGAGATATCGTCGCCGGAGCGGGTGATCTGGGCGTGCTGACGGCTCACGGCCGTCGACTCGAGCACCACGTCGCAGCCGGGGTGGCGACCGATCACGACGCGGTCGCGGGAGACGCGAAAGCGGCGGCCGCGATGGGGACCGGATTGGATCTGGAGGGTGGCCACGGGGTGCGACGCGGGCGGAATTGCCGAGCCAGCGTGAAGGAGGTACGCTCGGTCCGCCAATCACGTGTGATTGGGGAATGGTGTAACGGTAGCACGACTGGCTCTGAACCAGTTAGTCTAGGTTCGAATCCTAGTTCCCCAGTTCTTTCCCTCACGCGCCGGGGGGCTGGCCTCGAAGCTAGGCAGGCCTCTTTCTCACGCGCCGGAGGGCTGGCCTCGAAGTTAGGCAGGCCTCTTTCTCACGCGCCGGGGGGCTGGCCTCGAAGCTAGGCAGGCCTCTTTCTCACGCGCCGGGGGGCTGGCCTCGAAGCTAGGCAGGCCTCTTTCTCACGCG
>CAMDDA010000058.1 GCA_945890755.1 Candidatus Kuenenia stuttgartensis | reverse complement strand
CAGACGCTCGAGCCGCGGCCCGTACGGTCGCAGGTCGAGCCCGGCGACGTGCGGGCCCAGCTTCCACTTCATGCGCCGAGCGAGCCCGAGCCGCTCGCCGCCGTACTCGCCGATCTCGACCGCGTGATCGTGCCGGGGCTCACGCACTGGCAGCATCCGGCGTTCTTCGCCTACTTTCCGGCGACTGCGAGCGGACCGTCGATCCTCGGCGAACTGCTCGCGGCCGGCCTCGGCGTGCAGGGCATGCTCTGGAGCACGTCGCCGGCCTGCACCGAAGTCGAGACCCACGTGCTCGACTGGCTTCGCGAGCTGCTCGGACTCCCGGAACGCTTCGCGTCGAGTGGCACGGGGGGTGGCGTGATTCACGACTCCGCCTCGAGCGGCCTGCTCTGCGCGCTCGTCGCCGCCCGCGAACGGGCCACGCACCTCGAGAGCAACCGGCACGGCCTGGCGCAGACCCAGCGACCGCTCGTCGCCTACGCCAGCGTTGCCGCGCATTCGAGTTTCGACAAGGCTGCGCGGATTGCGGGCCTCGGCAGCGAGTGGGCGCGGCGGATCGCCACCGATTCACGTGGCCGTATGGATCCGCTCGCGCTCGCCGCGGCGCTGGATGCCGATGTGGCAGCGGGCCGCCTCCCGTGCTTCGTCTGCGCGACCGTGGGCACCACGGCATCGGGGGCGATCGATCCGGTGCCGGAGATCGCCGCCGTCGCGGCGCGGCACGGAGCCTGGCTGCACGTCGATGCCGCCTGGGCCGGCGCAGCCGGCCTCTGCCCTGAGCTCCGGCCGCCGCTCGTCGTCGGCTCCGACGCCGCCGACAGCTGGGGCTTCAATCCCCACAAGTGGCTCTTCGTCAACTTCGACTGCCATGTGCTCTGGGTGGCTGACCGCACCCAGCTCGTGCAGGCCCTCGGCACCCGCCCCGACTATCTTCGCAACGCCGCGACCGACAGCGGCGATGTGATCGACTACGCAGAATGGCAGGTGCCGCTCGGTCGCCGGTTCCGCTCCCTCAAACTCTGGCTCACCCTGCGGATGCTCGGGGCCGATGCGATCGGCGAGCGGATCCGGGCCCATGTTGCCTGGGCGGGCGAGTTCGCCTCGTGGGTGGCCGCCGACCCGCGGTTCGAGCTCCTTGCCCCGCCGTCCCTGAGCCTGGTCTGCTTCGGGCTCCGGGCCGGAGACGACGCGTCGCGCAGGCTCCTCGACCGCCTCAACGCCGGCGGCACGGCCTTTCTCAGCCAGGCCATGGTGGGGGGGCGATTCGCCCTGCGGCTGGCCGTCGGGGCGGCCCTCACGGAGCGGCGGCACGTCGAGGCCGTTTGGGCCGACCTCTCCCGGCTCGCCGACGAGGCCGCACAGACTGCCTGACCCCCGCGGCCGGTCGCCGCCGGTTTGCGGTGCATTTTCTGCACATCCCGCGCCGAAAGAGGGGGCGGGGCGAACCATCTTTCCCCCGCCTGCGTATTATTCGGAGCGACGCAGCCTTTCCTGGACTGTTGCACCGGGAGGTCGCGAAGCATCTCGATGAGCGCACCAGGGGAGTAGCAGCCATGGCACGCAAAGAATCACTGCTGAGTCTGAGGGCGATCCTCGTGAGGCGGCGGGATGCCCTCCGCAGCGCGCTCGCCGGCGACCTCACATTGTTGAAGGAACTCCGCAGCGAATCGCCCGGCGACGTCATCGACGCCGCCTACGATTCCGCTCAGGACGAGATCAGCTCGCAGCTGGCCGAAGTGGAGAGCCGCGAGCTCGCCCACATCGAGAACGCCCTCGACCGGATGAAGGTCGGGAAGTACGGCGTGTGCGAGGTCTGCAACGGCAAGATCCCGATGGTCCGTCTCCACGCCCTGCCCTACGCCACGATGTGCATCGACTGCCAGCGGGAGTCGGAGCGGTCGGGGGGCATCCGCCGCGAGGTGGAGGAGCGGAGCGAAGAGGCCGTCGGCGGCGAACTCGAACTGTAGGCGGCCCGCGCGGCCGGTTGTCGGCCGCGCGTGCTATGCTTCGGGAGCGGGCAGCCCACCCGGGCCGCCCGCCCCTTGAAGGTGCTCCATGCCAGCCTCACGTCGGCCGCTCGGCCTTGATACCCGCTGGCTTTCTATCTGTGCCTTGCTGGCGGCGTGTGGTTTGCCCCCGCTCAGGGCCGAGGAGCCGCGGCTCTCGCCGATCGAGGCCTCGGCCGGCCGCGACGACCGCATCGATCCGATGCGGTCGGCCCGGCTCTCGGCGGCGGAACGCGATCGGCTCTACGCCCAGGCGGCCCGCGATGCCGAGCACCTCGAGCAGCAGGGGCGACAGCTGCGACGGCTCGCCCAGCTCGTCAAGCCCACGGTCGTCCACATCAACGCCCGCAAGCCCCTCGTCAAGCCGCGGAGTGGCAAGACCACCGAGGAGGAGACGGGCTCCGGCGTGATCTGCGAGGTCGCCGGCCGCACCGTCGTGCTCACCAACCGTCACGTCGTGGTGAGGTCGGAGCTCGACGACATCGGCATCGTGCTTGCCAATGGCCGTGAAATTCATCCGCGGCGTCTATGGTCGGATGCCGGCACCGATCTGGCCGTCATGGAGGTCGACGGGGCCGACCTGGAGACGGCGCGTCTGGCCGAGACCGACGACATCGACATCGGCGACACCGTGATCGCCATCGGCAGCCCGTTCGGCCTGTCCCACTCCCTCACGCTCGGGATCGTCTCGGCGAAGGGCCGCCGTGACCTCGAACTGGGCGACGGTGCCGTGAAGTTCCAAGATTTCATTCAGACCGACGCCGCCATCAATCCAGGCAACAGCGGCGGCCCGCTCATCAACCTCCGGGGGGAAGTGGTCGGCCTCAACACCGCCATCGCCAGCAGTTCCGGCGGCAGCGAGGGCGTGGGCTTCGCGATCCCGATCCCGATGGTGTCGTTCGTGGCCCGCCAGCTCGTCGAGCAGGGCTCGGTGGCCCGGGCCTATCTGGGTGTCTCACTCGACCGCGACTTCACGCAACAGGAGGCGCACCGGCTCGGCATGGTGCGTCCCGTGGGCGCCCGGGTCGAGGCGGTCACTCGGGGTGCCCCGGCAGAGCTCGCCGGCATCCGGCTCGACGACGTGGTGCTCGAATTCGGGGGCCGACCCGTCGACGACGACGACCATCTCATGAGCCTCGTGAGCACCACGCCCGTCGATTCCGAGATCGAGGTCGTGATCTTCCGCGACCGCGCCCGCCTGCCGCTGCGACTCACCGTGGCGAGTCGCCGCGAGTTCGAGCCGTAGCAGGAGCCCGGTCACGCCAAAGAGTAGGCCTGTCACTCCGTGACGGGCTGAGCCCGTTGCGGAGCAACCGGCCTACGAGTCATGTCGCGTCGGCGGCGGCGCGGAGGGACCGGAGGATGCAATCCTGCACCGCGGCGGCGTCGCAGCCGACGAGCAGGTCGGCGTTGGGCCGCCACTGGCGGATCTGTCGCCGGTCGATCACGAGCGTGCCGGCGGTGAGCTCGCCCTGGGTCTCGACGTCGGCTGCGACTGTCGTGCGTTCGAAGAGCTCGGGGTTGGTCACGGCCACGAGGGCCACCACGTCGTGCAGGCAGATGCCTTCGCGGCCGAGAATCTGCCGCTGGGCCCGGAAGGCGTGACCGAGCATGCCGCGAACAGCCTTGCCCGCCCGTGAGAAATCATCGGGCAGCTCGGCGAGCAATTCGAAGCCGAGGAGCACCTGAGCGGTCGTCTCCAGGGGCACGAGCGTCTTGGTGAGCGGCTCGCGGATCACGTGCCGAGCCGCGGCCGGATCGCAGTAGAAGTTGAAGTCGGCCGTCGGCGTCGCGTTGCCGGCGGCGTGCGCGGTGCCGCCACAGATCACGAGGCCGCCGATCAGCTCGGCGATCGACGGATCTCGCTTGAGCACGCGGGAGATGTTCGTCAGCGGGCCGAGGGCCACGATCGTGATCTCCCGTGGATGCGCCTTGAGGCACTCCCAGATCACCTTCTCCGCGAAGTGGCCCCCGTGCAGCTGCACGCGAGGCAGTTCGATGCCTCCGAGGCCGTCGGCGCCGTTGATGCTGTAGGGCTTCTCGGGAAGCGCTGCGCCGTCGTCGGCGTTGCCGATCCGCGGCAGCCGCGGGGGGTCGAGGTAGCCGACGAGCGCCTGCAGGTTCGCGGTGGCCTGGTCCGCCCCCACGTTGCCCCCCACGGCCGTCACGGCCACGACCTCGAGCCGGGGATCGAAGAGTGCCATCGTCAGGGCCACGGCGTCGTCGATGCCGGGATCGACGTCGAGAATCACCTTGCGGGGCGCGGGGATGGGGGGCACAGGAAATATCGCTCCCGGAGAACTCGATTCGGGGGTAGGCTGGCCTCAACGACGCCGGCCACGCCGAAATCGTATCCGAAACGCCATGCAGCCGGCATCGGGTCTGCGGCTGAAGGCCCGACACCGCCATCACCTCCACTCGACACCGTGACCAACTTCGACCCTCATCTCGACGCCGACGCCTGGGCGGCCGAACTTGGCGCAGGGCGGCGCCGGCTGCCGGCCGACGTGGAGCGACTCGTGGCCGGCGTGCTCGCGGGAACCGTCGACCTCGACGCCTTCGGACGGTGGCTCGTGGCGCTCGCCGGCCTGGGTGAGTCGGCGGCCGAGATCGCGGGAGTCGCCGCGGCACTCCGGGCCAGGATGCTACCGATCGCGGCGGCCGGCCTCGTAGCCGACACCTGCGGCACGGGCGGCGATGGCTCGGGCTCGTTCAACATCTCCACCGCCGCGGCCATCGTCGTCGCCGCCGCCGGGCAGCCGGTCGCGAAGCACGGCAACCGGGCCGTGTCGAGCAAGACCGGCTCGGCCGACGTGCTCGAGGCCCTCGGCGTGCGGATCGACGCCGGGGCCGAGGTCGAGGCCCGCTGCCTCGCGGAGCTGGGCCTCTGCTTCTGCCTCGCGCCGCTCCACCATCCGGCGATGGCCCGCGTGGGTCCGCTGCGCCGATCGCTCGGCCGGCCCACCGTGTTCAACCTCGTGGGGCCGCTCTGCAACCCTGCCGGCGCGGCCGTGCAGGTGATTGGCGTGGGCCGCCCGGCCGCGCGGGAGCCGATGGCGGAGGCGGCGCGGCTGCTCGGAGCCCGTCGTGCCGTCATCGTATCGGGCCACGTGGGAAGCGACGCGGGTGGACCAGCCTTCGATGAAGTGAGCCTCTTCGGCCCCACCGACGTGATCGACGTGGCCCCCACGGCGACCGCGCGGTTCCGCTGGACGCCGGAAGACTTCGGCCTTGCGACGCTGCCGGCTGTCCGGCTCGGCGATCTCGAGGTTCAGGGGCCGGCGGAGAGCAGCCAGGCGATCCGGGGCGTGCTCGCCGGCGAGCGGAGCCCGCGCCGCGACGTGGTGGTGCTCAATGCCGCAGCGGTGCTCTGGGCGGCCGGACGTGCGGCCGACCCCCGCGCCGCCGCCGCGCTGGCCGCTTCCGCCATCGACTCCGGCCGCGCCGCGGAGCTCCTCGAGCGGTTTGCCCTGCAATCGAAAATTACGCTGTAAGGGGCTGCCCGTGCCCCGTCGCCGGCGTTTGCTGACAAGCGCAGCCAGGATGGCGAAGCGCCGTCAGCATCGAGCGAGCGCAGAACAGGATGTTCGAAGCGAGCGTCCGGCGACGGGGCGCGGGCAGCCCCGAACCACTTCAGGTCAAGCGAGCGGGATCTCGAGCCCGTCGTAGGCCAGTTCGATCCCCGGCGGCAGCCGCCGGGCCGCCACCTCCGCGTGCACCACGTCGTGCGACATGTGCACGAAGAGTGTGCGGCGGGCACCCACCTGTTGCGCAACCGCGACCGCCTCGTCGAGCGAGAAATGGGTCGGGTGTCGGCTCGGCCTGAGGCAGTCGAGCACGAGCGTGTCGAGCCCGGCGAGCAGAGGCCAGGTCTCGTCGGGAATCCCATTCGTGTCGGTGCAATAGGCGATGTTTCCGAACCGAAAGCCGAGCACGTCGAACGTGCCATGCCGCAGCCGCAGCGGCACGATGCGGCTGCCGAGCAGGTCAAACGGCGTCGTATCGATCCGCTCGAACACAAGCTTCGGCACGCCTCCCCCGGGGGGCGGCACCGCGGAGAACGCGTAGTCGAAGGCCCGCCGGATCCGCGCTTCGACCCGCTCCTCGCAATACACCGGGATCGCCTTGCCTGAGCGGAAACAGAGCGGGCGGACGTCGTCGAGGCCATACACGTGATCGACGTGGTCGTGCGTGTAGAGCACGGCATCGACCATGGCGATCCGCTCCCGCAGGAGCTGGCTACGGAGGTCGGGCGTGGTGTCGATGAGCAGCGTGCCGCCGGGGAGGCCGACCGCGGCGCTCGTGCGGGTGCGGGTGTCACGTGGATCGCCGCTCGTGCAGGCGGGGCAGCCGCAGCCCACCATCGGCACACCCACGCTCGTGCCGGTGCCCAGAAAGAGCATTCGGCCGGTGAGGTCGCGGGAGGGTGGTGCGTGTGCAGCGGGCGGCATGCCGGCATGGCCCCGGAGGAGGTTCGGCGGGGGTGCCGCCGCGGGAATGAGAATGTACCGCCGCGGCCGCGGATCGTGGGCGGGCGGGAATGCCGTTGCGGATCGCCTTGACCCATGCGGCTCATGACCGCGACAATTCGCGGCAAAGGACACGTCAGCACATGCAACTTCTTGAACGCGTTTGGGATACGGTGAGCAGCGGTGCCGCCGGGATCGGCCCCCGCCTCGACCGGTTCCTGACCGGCCTGTTCGGCTCGTCCAATGCCCGGTTCATCCGCCGGCTGGAGCCGAAGGTCGAGGCGATCAACTCGCTGGAGCCCACGTATCAGGCGATGTCCGATGCGGAGCTGCGGGCCCAGACGGCCGAGTTTCGCCGCCGGCTGGCCGCCGGCGAGACCCTCGACGACCTGCTCGTGGAGGCGTTCGCCGTCTGCCGCGAGGGAGGGCGGCGGTTCCTCGGCATGCGGCACTACGACGTGCAGCTGATCGGCGGGATGGTGCTCCATTCCGGGGCGATCGCCGAGATGATCACGGGCGAGGGCAAGACGCTCGTCGCCACGCTCCCGGCCTATCTCAACGCGCTCGAGGGCAAGGGCGTGCACGTCGTCACCGTGAACGACTACCTCGCCCGCCGCGACATGGAGTGGATGGGGTCGCTCTACATGGGGCTCGGCCTCACGGTGGGGGCGATCCAGTCGGGCATGGAGTCGGGTGAGCGGCAGAAGTCCTACGCCTGCGACATCACCTACGGCACGAACAACGAGTTCGGCTTCGACTACCTCCGCGACAACATGCGGATGGCGGCCCGGGGCGACGACCGCTTCCCCAAGAACGTGCAGCAGAGCCAGGGACCGCTGAACTTCGCGATCGTGGACGAGGTGGACAACATCCTCGTCGACGAGGCCCGCACCCCGCTGATCATCTCGGGGCCGGCCCACGACGACGTCACGAAGTACTCGAAGGCCGACCAGATCGCGCGGCAGCTCCATGCCGATCAGCACTTCGAGGTCAAGGAGAAGGAACACACCGTCGCCCTTACCGAGGAGGGCGTGCGGGCGGCCGAGAAGATGGCGGGCGTGGAGAGCTTCTACACGGCCGGCAACATGGAGTGGCCGCACCTCATCGACAACTCCCTCAAGGCCCACTACCTCTACAAGCGCGACGTGAACTACGTCGTGCAGAACGGCGAGGTGGTGATCGTCGACGAGTTCACCGGACGGCTCATGCCGGGCCGGCAGTGGTCCGACGGCCTCCATCAGGCGGTCGAGGCGAAGGAGGGCGTGCGGGTGAAGGAGGAGTCGCAGACCCTCGCCACCGTCACGCTCCAGAACTTCTTCAAGCTCTACAAGAAGCTCGGCGGCATGACCGGCACGGCCATGACCGAGGCGACCGAGTTCTGGAAGATTTACAAGCTCGACGTGATCGCGATCCCGCCGAATCGCGGCATGAAGCGGATCAACCATCCCGACGTCATCTACCGCACCGAGCGGGAGAAGTGGATCGCCGTCGCCGACGAGGTGGAGCGGATCAATCGCTGGGACACGCTCGCCCTCGCTGACGGCACCTGGCAGACGGGCCGGATCGTGTCGGAAACCGACGAGGCCGTGACGTTCGTGCCCAAGGGGGAGCGGGTCGAGCAGACGCTGCCGCAGTCGAAGATCAAGGAGATCCAAAAGAAGGGGTTGCCCGTGCTCGTGGGCACGGTCTCGATCGAAAAGAGCGAGCGGCTCTCCGAGCTGCTCGAGAAGCGGGGCGTTGACCACCAGGTGCTCAACGCCAAGCAGCACAAGCGAGAGGCCGAGATCATCGCCCAGGCCGGGCGGCTCGGCGCCGTGACGATCGCCACCAACATGGCCGGCCGCGGCACCGACATCATCCTCGGCGGCAACCCCGACACGCTCGCCTGGGCGAAGCTCCAAAACACCTATCCCACGCGGCTCGACGTGCCCAAGGAGGAGTGGGATGCACTCGTCAAGGAGATCTCGACCCGCGAGAACATGAAGGCCGAGGGAGAACTCGTCCGCGAGATGGGCGGTCTGCAGATCATCGGCACGGAGCGGCACGAGGCCCGCCGCATCGACCTGCAGCTCCGCGGCCGCTGTGGCCGGCAGGGGGATCCCGGCTCGAGCCGGTTCTTCCTCTCGCTCGAAGACGACCTGATGCGGATCTTCGCCGGTGAGTGGGTCAAGAACGTGCTCACTCGGCTCGGCATGCAGGATGGCGAGGCGATCGAGAGCCGGATGGTGACCCGCCGGGTCGAGGCCGCCCAGAAGAAGGTCGAGGAGCGCAACTTCGAGATCCGCAAGAACCTCCTCGAATACGACGAGGTGATGGACGAGCAGCGGAAGCGGGTCTATGGCTTCCGGCAGAAGATCCTCGACCATACCGACGGCGACGCCGACTGCCGGGAGATGATCCTGGAGATGGTCGATCGCCAGATCGACCAGCACATCGGCGCGTTCCTCGACAAGGACTACGGCCCGCAGTCCTACGCGACGTGGGCCTCGGCGCAGCTCTCGTGTGAGCTGGAGGGCAACGACTTCCGCGGCACGACGCCCGAGGAGGCCGAGCGGCGGGCGGTGGACGAGGCGGTGCGGCAGTCGGAGGGAATGATCTACGAGGCGGTCGAGGAAAACCTGCCGCCCGGCGAGGACGAGAGCGAGTGGAACTGGTCGGCCCTGGCCACGTTCGCCAACGCCCGCTGGAAACTCTCGGTCAACGACCGCGATCTCAAGCGGGTGGGCCGCGACGGCGTGGCGGAGTTTCTGCAGGAGAAGGCCCGCGAGGCGATCCACCGGATCGACCTCTCCGAAGGGGCTCGCTTCCTGGCCTCCGACTTCGGCGTCGCCAGCGCCTGCGGGTGGACGGAGTGGCGGTTCGGCATCCAACTCGGCCAGCAGGAGATCGCCGCCCTCAAGGCGGCGGGCACCGACGCCGAGGCGGCCAAGCAGATCGTGCGGCGGGTCGCCCGCGAGGTCTACGAACACCGCGAGATCGAGTATCCCGTGCTGGTCGGCATCTCGCACTTCAGCGTGCGGCTGCCCGACGGCAACCGTGGCATCGACCGCGAGGGACTCCTGGGCTGGGCCCGTGAGCGGTTCGACCCGAATCTGCAGGACTCCGACCTGGGCAGCACCGACCTCGGCCAACTGCGGACGGCGCTTGCCGCCGCCAGCCGCCGCCGCCACGAGCGGGGCGACGATCCGCGGCCCGAGATGAAGCGGATGGAACGGGCGGTGCTCCTCCAGATCCTCGACAACGCCTGGAAGGATCATCTCCTGGCGATGGACCACCTGCGGAGCAGCGTGGGCCTCCGCGGCTACGCCCAGGTCGACCCGAAGGTGGAATACAAGCGGGAGGGGATGCGGACGTTCGACCTCATGTGGAAGGGGATCGACGAGCGGGTCGTCGACATCGTCTACCGGATCGAGCAGGTGGAGGACGACGCCCTGCGGAGCACCTTCCGCGAAACTGCCGCGATCCACGCCGACGCCTCCGCCGCCGGCATGACGGCCGCGGCGCAGCCGGCAGCGGACGGCGACGCGTCACTGCCCGAGCCGAGCCGCGGCGAACAGGCCCGGCCCGAGCCGATCCGCAACATGGCGCAGAAGGTGGGCCGCAACGACCCCTGCCCCTGCGGCAGCGGCCGGAAGTTCAAGAACTGCTGCGGAAAGTCGAGCGGCGTGGCCGCGGGTTAGCCTCGTCCGCTGGACGAGATCCAGGCATGCTCCTCGACTTTGCATATCTGGTGATTGCCATCGTCGCCCTGCCGTGGGTGGTGTGGCGGAAGCTCTCCGGCGGCCGGCCGGTGGCGGCGCCGTGGATCCGGTTCACGGGAGCGATCCCCGTGCCCCCGGTGCCTGAGGCCGGGGCGGGTCGCATCTGGCTGCATGGCGTGAGCGTGGGCGAGGTGCAGCTGCTCGCCGCCCTCGCGGCCGAGCTGCGGGCGCAGGCCGAGGCGGCAGACCGCAGCGTCGACTGCGTGATCTCGTCGAGCACGACCACGGGCCTCGAGCTGGCTGCGAAACGCTTCGGCCCCGACCGCACGTTCCCCTGCCCGCTCGACTTCACCTGGGCGGTGGACCGCGTGCTCGATCGGGTGCGGCCCGATCTGATCGTCCTCGGCGAATTGGAACTGTGGCCGACGCTGCTCGCGCGGGCCGCCCGCCGCGGCATTCCCGTGGTCGTCGCCAACGGCCGGATGAGCGAGCGGAGCGCGGCCGGCTACGGCCGCGTGGCCTGGTTGGCGCGGCGGATGCTCGGCCGCGTCACGACCGTCGCCGCCCGGTCGCAGGCCGATGCCGACCGATTCGCATCACTCGGGGCCCGCGACGTCGTCGTCACGGGCTCGCTCAAGTTCGACGGCGTCCGCGGCGATCGCGCCGCGCCGGAGGTCGAGCGACTCCGGCAGCTCGCCGGCTTCGCCGCGGCCGACATCGTGTTCCTCGCCGGCAGCACGCAGTCCCCGGAAGAATCGCTCGCGATCGAAACATTCCGCACGCTCGCCCCGAGCCACCCGGCGCTCCGGCTCGTGATCGTGCCGCGACACGTGGAACGCACGCCCGAGATCGCCGCGCTGCTCGACGCCACGGGTCTCCCTTGGCAGCTCCGCAGCCGGCTCGATGGAGCGTCTCCTGATCCTACTGCCTGCGTGCTATTGATCGACACGACCGGCGAACTCGGCTGGTGGTGGGGCACGGCCTCGATCGCCTTCGTGGGAGGCAGTCTCGACGGCCTCCGCGGTGGACAGAACATGCTCGAGCCCGCCGCCTATGCCGCAGCCGTCTGCTTCGGGCCGCACACGCGGAACTTCCGCGACGAAGTCCGCCGCCTGCTCGATGCCGACGCAGCGGTCGTCGTGCCCGACGGCCCCGCGCTCACCGCCTTCGTCGGCCGCTGCCTCGCCGACCCCGCCTGGGCCGCCGCCCTCGGATCACGGGCCGCCGCCCTCGTCGCCGCCCACCGCGGCGCGACCGCCACGACCGCCCGCATCGTCCTCGACGGGCTGGGAAATCCGGGACGGGAGCGAACTTTCACCCCCCGCCCATACAAGCCCTGAGCGCCAGCGCGGGGATCCCGCGGCGCGAGCCGCGGACGGGCCGAATCAGCCGCCACGCTCGCCGACGCTTCCGCGTCGCAATCCCCCGGCTCGCGCCTGGGGGCTTGTATTCGGAACGAATCCCCGGACGGAAACTCAGGATGGCGACCCACCCGCCGGTCGTTCGATCGGTCCCTGCGACTGGAGCGTCCGGCCCGTCAGGCCGGTGTACGTGGGGGCGTAGCGGAGCGCGCGGAAGGTGATGTTCCTGCGCACGCCCGGGGTGCCGCTGACGTTCAACGCCGGCGGCACCGTGCCTTGCTGGACGGGCCCGGCGAACGTGTCGGGATTGACGTACCGCCACACAACGCGTCGGGATGCGGTGACCTCGAAGACATTCCCCCTGGCTCCGGCGTTCACCAGCGTGTTGCCGTTCGGCAGCCGCTGGGCTCCGGAGACGATCGGCGAGAAGAACGACGGCGGCCCGCGAAAACTCCAGACCACGTCGGCTCGACCATAGGCGGTCGGCGACTGCCTCAGCTCCATCACCGAGGAAAAGTTCGTGCCGCCATTGCGATTCCAGCCGTTGTTGTAGACGAGGATGTTGCCTTCTCCCGGCAGGCCGGGACGGATCCACTGGGCGTCGTGCTGCCAGAACAGCATCTGCTTCGCCCGGCGATTCCAGGCGCTGTCATTGCCGTATCGCCACAGCAGGTCGCCCCCCTTGCCGGCGTTGCCGCCGGCGTGCCCGGCCGCTTCTTCGGTGGTCGTGCTGTGATCGATGATCCAGATCTCGCTGAACTCCCGCACCGACACGATGATCTGGTCGGTGTTCGCGTTGTAGTCGATCGAATTGAAGTGGGCCCAGTCGGCCAGGTGGGTGTCGGCGGCCAGGCCCCTGGGGACGTAGTTCAGATTGATCAGTTCGGGGTGCTGGCGGACGCCCTTCGGCCCGAGATAGTTGGGCTTGGTCGGGTCGAACTGCTGGACGACGTGGTCCTTCATGTGCCACTGCCAGACGATGCCCTCGCCGAGCCCGGTCGTGACCTCGCCCCCCGCCACGTCCGGATCGATCTCGATGATCACCTCCGGCCAGAGTTCGTTGTCGACGTCGGGATTGAGCGTGGCCGGATTCCGGCCCATCCCCACGGCCTGCTCGAACGTGAGCCGCTCCCAGGCAATGGCCAGAATGTTGCCGTTGGGCATCACGATGGCGTCGTGGTGAAGCTGATACTGGGCGTTCGAGAGATCGTAAAACCAGGTCACGTTGCTGTCCCAGTCGAGAATCTCGATCCGTCCGGTTCCCCCGTTGTTGTTGAAGTCTTTCATCGTGAGGGGAAGGATGCAGTTGCGGAGCAGACGTCCATCCTCGAGCAGGTAGGACGACGTGGCCGGATAGGCACTCGTCCACGTGTGCACCTTGTTGCCGGCGTTGTCGATGAGGTGGGTCCGTGGCGCGGTGGACGAGCCGAGCAGCGTGTATCCAGCGAAGGCCCGGGCCCCGGCGGCCTGGATGAGGCCCACCGTGTTGGCGAGCGGGAGCCGCGATTCGAGCGGCTCGTAGCCGGTCAGGCGATCGCGATGACGCCGGGCTCGAGACGTCCGGCCGGCGACTGACGCGACGATCGACTGGATGGAAACGTTCACGTGACGGTGCTCCGAGGTTGGGACAAGGATAGCTCGCGGTCGGGCGGCCACCGAAAACCGGCGTCGATGGCGAAGCGGCAGAGCCGGCGGAGCGTCGCCTCGTCGAGCGGCGGCGCCGGCAGATCCGGGGCGGCGCGGCTTGTCGCCGTGACGTCGAATTCCGGGTCGTCCCGCCAATAGGCCCGGTAGACCTCCATCTGCTCGCCGAAGAGCCGGGCCAAGACCGGAGGGTCGAACGCGGGGGCAGGCCCACCGGCGTCGGCCGCATCCGGCCGCGCCGCCATCTCCGTGACCATCTGCTCAAAGACGGAACAGAGGAGCCCCACGCTCGTAGGCCGCGTGGACGTCAGGTGATAGGTGCCGCCGTGCAGCGCCGGGTCGAGAATGATCCGCGTCATCACCGCCGACACCCAATCGACCGACACCAGGTTCTTCCGCTCGTGGCCGCTCATGCCCAGCACACCGAGGAGCGAGCCGGGCTCGAGCGACGCCTGCACGAACGACTCGACGAACGGCTGCACGATCCGCAGCGGCTTGTAAAAGCCATGGAACGTGTTCGTGAAGCCGTTCACGAGGTCGCCGACGATGATGCTCGGGCGATAGACCGTGCGCACGTCGAGCCAGTCGGCGGCCCGCACCGCCCGCTCCGCTTCGATCTTGCTCCGCTCGTAGTCATTGCCCGGCGTCTGACCGACGTCGAGTTCCGTCGCGAGCACCCGGCCGCGACGCAGGCCGCAGACGTAGGCTGTCGAGACGTGATGCAGCCGGCGGATGCCGGTGGTGCGGCAGAGTTCGAGCACGTGGGCCGTGCCGTGTACGTTGCTCGCGTAGGGCTCGCCGTCATGCGCCCGCCGGTCGAAGGCCAGGCTTGCGGCGGAATGCACCACCTCGCCCACATTCGCCTCGACCCACTCCAGCGCCGAGGCGGCGAGCCCGAGCCCCGGCAACGTGATGTCGCCCGCGAGGACCACCGGTCGCGGCACCTCGACGCCCGCCACGCTCCACCAGTCTTCCAGAAGCTCATCGACCCGCAACTCGGCACCGGCGGTTTTGCTGCCGCGGACGAGCACGGCGACCTGCCGGCCCTGGGCCGTGAGATCCCGCAGCAGGAAGCGGCCCAGGAGGCCGGTGGCGCCGGTGAGCAGAATGGAGGATGAATCACTCGTCCTAAACATGAATCGCAGCGCCCCCATCCACGACGAGGGTCTGCCCCTGCACGAGGTCCGACAGCGGCGAGGACAGGAAGAGGACGGCGTCGGCCACGTCGGTCGCCTCCAGCATCCGCGAGCCCACCATCGTCTTGCTCGCGCGGCCCGCGAACATCTCCGCGGCCCCGGGCAGCCGCCGCGTGGAGTCGGTCTCCACGAGCCCGGCCTCGACCACATTGACGTTCACGCCGCGGTCGCCGAGTTCCAGCGCCCAGTGACGGGCGAGGGCCGTGAGGGCCGCCTTCGTGCCGCCGATGAGGCCGTACATCGGCAGCGCCATGTGCGTGCCGTGGCTCGAAAGCACCACCACCTTGCCACGGCCTGCCGCCGACTCGAGCAGCGGCGCCGCCCCCTTGAGCAGGTGGACGAGCGACAGCACGTTCGTGTGCATCGCGGCATCGAAGTGCCGCTGCGTGGTGGCGGCGAGCGGCCGGAAGCCCCCCGTGGCGGCACTGTGCACGAGGATGTCGAGGCCGCCGAATTCGCCCCGCACGAAGCCGATCATCTCCTCGACGTCCTCCTCCTCGCCGACGTCGGCGCGGATGCAGACGGCGTTGCGGCCCATGGCGGCGATCGCCTCCGCCACCTCCTCGGCCTCACGGCCGCTCGTCACGTAGTTGACGACGACGTCGGCGCCCGCCTCCGCGAGCCTGAGGGCGCAGGCCTTACCGATGCCGCGGCTCGAGCCGGTGACGAGGGCCACTTTTCCGGTGAGATCGATCATGTCAGCAGTTCCCTGTCTGGGAGGTGGAGGGGCGTGACTGCGTCCGCCACGGCAATGGCCACGAGGGGCCCGTCGAGTTGCATGAAGAGGCCCCGACCGCATACACGGTGATGCCGACTGCGGACGGTCCAGTGATAGCCGGCCGTGTCGAGCTGCCCGATCGCCACACGGCGGGGTCGGAATCCGTCGTCGAGACCTGCCGCCTTGAAGGCGGCTTCCTTGGCAGCCCAGAGTCGGGCCCGCAGCAGACCGTCGCCGTCAGGAAAGAGGGTGAGTTCGTCGGGCGTGAACCAGGCGTCGAGCGCGGGGCCAGCCTCGGCTGGATCGACGATGTCGAGCCCGACGCCCGCCGTGCCGCAGACCGCGGCACCGAACAGCCCGCCAACGTGCGACACCGACACGGAGATCGTCGCCCCCCTGCCCTGCACCGTCGCCACCGGGCGGCCCGATGGCGAGAGCGCCGCGACGCGAACCAGCCGGCGTTCGCATCCGATGTGCGCGGCGACGAGTTCCTCGGCGAGCCGGGCGGCTGCAGCCGAGATTCCGATGTGATCCACCCGCTGGTCGATCGTGAGATCCACGTGGCAGCCGGCCAGGTCGAGGCCGCGGCTGATGCGATGGCGGAGAAGGTGAGTGTGCGGCAGACAGTCGATCATGCACGGCCTCGCTCGGGAGCCATGACGGCCAGATGCAGTCCATCGAGGGCGAGGATCACCCGGCCGTCGTCGCCG
>CAMDDA010000057.1 GCA_945890755.1 Candidatus Kuenenia stuttgartensis | reverse complement strand
GAGATCACCCACTGCCGCACGGGCACCGGCGGGATGACGTGATCGGCGAGATGCGCCGCCGTCTGTGCCATGTGCCTGCCGTTGCAGGCCGGGCAGACGCCGCGGCCCTTGCAGGAGAAGGCCACGACGAATCCCTTGCCACAGCCCGTGCACCGGGCGCGGGCGAAGCCGAAGCAGAGGAGCCCGCACTGGAGATAGCCGCGAAGCTCCTCCTCGGCATAGCCCGGCACGGGCCGCTCGGCAGCTTCCCGCCGCTCAAGCCAGCTCTCGAGGTTCTCGGAGATAATCCTGTGGAGCGGCGTCTTCTCGGGCCGGCGACGCTCGTAGCGGCGGGACGCCGCGGGACCGCCGTGCGGGCGGCGTCGGCCTCGCGCGGGAAACCCTGTGACCGCGGCGACCATGGGCGGACCGGCAGGTGGACGGCGTGAGTAAACGGCCGTACACTATCTGCGGGACGGAGCGGTTCGCCACCAGGCGTGTGAGCGTTTTGTGTGGCCGATGGGTTACTTGACGATGGGGGGGGTAGGGCCTAGGGAGCGGGGGTTTTGCCTCCTCCCCAGCGCGTGAAAGGACCGCTCATGAACCCGCTCCGCCCGCTCGCGACCGCTGCTCTTGTCGCCTTGTTGCTCACCAGTCTTGTCCTGCCGAATGCCCACGCCGTCACGATCGAGTGGGTGACGGTCGGTGATCCGGGGAACACGGCTGACACCACGGGCGTCCCCAACCCTGCCGGTGCCGTGGCCGACTCGTTCCGGATCATGAAGTTTGAGTTTACAAACTCGCAGTACACAGAATTTCTGAATGCCGTGGACCCCAGCGGCACCAATCCCAACTCGGTCTACAGCACGAACATGGGCTCCGATGCCCGCGGCGGGATCAGTTTCACGAGCGGGGCGACCAACGGCAGCAAGTATGCCGTGAAGACGAACATGGGCGACAAGCCGGTGAACCACGTGAGTTGGTTCGATGCGGCGCGGGTGGCCAACTGGCTCCAGAACGGTCAGGGCTCGGGCAGCACGGAGACGGGGGCGTATACGCTCAACGGGGCGACGACCGGCAATGCCCCAGCGGTGAATTCGGGAGCGTCGTATTTTCTGCCGACGGAAGATCAGTGGTACAAGGCGGCCTACTACAAGGGCGGCGGCACGAACGCAGGCTACTGGGACTACGCCACGCAGAGCGACACGGCCCCCACGGCGGTGACTGCTGACTCGACCGGCATCGGCTCCGCAGGCAGCACGGGGAACTTTGCGAACTTTAACGCGACAGCCGACTGGAATTCCCAAGACGGCAACGTGACGACGGTGGGCTCCAATGGTGGCGCAAGCGCTTACGGCGCCTTTGACATGAGCGGGAATGTCTGGGAGTGGAACGACCTGACGGGTGCTGCCGGCTCGTCTCGTGGGCTTCGGGGCGGCTACTGGTCCGAAAACGGCGCGTTCCACTTGTCGTCCTCCTCCAGGTTCACGTACGCCCCGTCGTTCTTGGACGACTTCGACGGCGTCGGTTTTCGTCTCGCAAGTCCGGTTCCCGTTCCCGAGCCATCGACGTGGGTGATGGGACTGGCGGGAATTGCCTGTGGAGGTTGGCAGATGTATCGACGTCGCCGGGCACGGTAACCTGTTCCCTTTGGCCTTTATCCCTTTATCCATTTGAATGTGGGATACAACGGGCGGGACAGGCTCGCTGTTATCGCCAGGTGAGATTCACTCCGCCGCGCAGGTGGAGACACCTCGTGCGGGGGGATGCGCGCCCGATTCGTCCCTGCCCCAGCCCGATTCGTCACTTTTTAGCTTCTGTGCATTGACAACCGTTGTCGGGCATTCGTAACATCCGCAATCGCCTAGTTCGTCGAAGCCCCGCCAACCTGTTCAAACGAACAGCACTGCCATGCCGACTCACCGCTCTGTCAATGGTCGCACTGTCAATGCTCGCACTGCCCCTGCCAAGGCTCGCCTTGGCAGCAAACTCGCCGCCCTCGCCGGAGCCACGGGCGCCGTCGCCGCTGGCACGGCCGAGGCCGTGCCCTACACGCCCACCGCGGGCGTGGCCGCCGCGCAGGGCATCCCCGGCTTTTCCTTCGACACGGCGACAACCTCCGCGACACTCGGCACCTTGCGCCCGCCGGCGTCGCCTGGTTCGACGGTTTGGGACATCGACGGCGTCGATGGAGCAGATTTTCAATTGACCCACTCCAATCCGTTCGTCGGGGCCCGACGAGCTGCCCGTGATCGACAGGTCACCCGTTCTCTACCAATAGGAGTTTTGCACATGACAACCTACTCTCCCAGCAGTCGCGGTGTGCTGGCATCGCTCATCCTGACGACGATCGCGCTCGCCGGCATGCCAAGCGTCGCCACGGCCACAATTCTCGCCTACGACCCCTTCAATCAGGCTTCCGGCGGAAGCATCGGGGGCACGAGCAGCACCTCACCCGGCGTCTGGCCGACCGGCGGCCAGACGTGGTCGACCGCCGGGGGGAACGTCGATGTGTCCGCGGGATCGCTTTCGCTGCCGGCAGGTGTCGTCGGCCTGCCGACCGATGGCAACCGCGCTGTCCTCGGCAACACCGGGGCCCAAGTGTCGGCGTCCCGCAGCCTTGGAACCACCTACAGTTCCGCGAGCCCCCTCTGGTTCAGCTACCTCTTCACGCAGAGTAATACCAACAACGCTGACGGAAACAACGACGGGATCAGTCTTCTCGGCAGCGGCACGTCCAGGATTTTTTTTGGGTCCGACGGAGCCGGTGACTTTGTCATCCGGGCCATCTCCGGTCAGTCGGTCACCGGTGCCGACGCATTCGCCAACACGTCCGTGGGAGCGACCAGCGGCCAGACGTTCCAACTCGTCGTCAATATCGACCCGTTCACCGGCTACACCATGTGGGTGAACCCCACGGGCTTCAACTCCGTCAGTGGCGTGCCCACGGGTGGCACGTCGGCTTCTATGAACTCGAACCTTCTGCAGTTCAGCTTCGACACCATCCAACTCGGTGGGGACGACCGGACCAACACGAACGGTTCGGTCACCTTCGATGAGTTTCGAATGGGGACGACGGCCGTGGCGGTTGTGCCCGAGCCCTCCACCTGCGCCATGGCCCTCGCCGGGCTGGCCTGGTGCGGCTCTGTGGCGTTTCGCCGTTGCCGTCGACGCGGGCCCGGCGGCCCAGCATGAACCTGCCCAGGCCCCGGTGCGTGTCGAGCACGTAGCCTTGCCCGGGCTGCATTGCGGGCAGGCCCGCGCAGCGGCAGTCGTCTGCCAGTTGGCAGGAGCAGTAGCCGACCGCCACGCCCGAGGCCCGTAGGCCCGTCACGGAGTGACGGGCCTACGGGGTGCAATAAGAAGAGAGCCCGTCACGGAGTGACGGAGCTAGGGTGCGATGTGGGGAGGCCCGGCGATGATCGTGGCGGCGGGGGCGTCGAGCGGCCACGCCTCGAGCACGCGGTGGAGGTCGTCGCGGGTGAGCGACTCCACGATCGCCAGACTCTCGCCAACGGTGCGGTAGATGCCCGAGTGGGCCCATTCGCCCCCCACCTCGAACAGCCGCCGCCGCGGCCGCTCGCCCGCCAGCACGACCCGGCCGGCGAGCTTGTTGCGGGCCTGTTCGAACTCCTCTCGGCCGATGCCTTCGCGGCTCACCTGCCGATACAACGCCGCGATCCTTTCGAGCAGCTCGGGGGCATCCTCGGCGGCGCAGGAGAGCTGGCTCACGAAGAGCCCCGCGTCGAGAAACTCCTGGTGGTGGAGCGTGGCCTGTTCCGCAACGCCGGTATCGACGAATTCCCAGTAGAGTCGGCTGCCCGACGAATCGCCGAGCACCGTCGTGAGCAGCTTGGCGGCGAAGCGGTCGGCGTGATGCTCGTCGGGGCCGGCCACGGCACGGACGGCGTAGGCGAGTGTCGCGGCGGGCCGCTCGATCTGCTGCACCGCGGGCACCGCGGCGGACCGCGGCTGCGACGCGACGAGCCGTGGCGCGGACTCGGCCTCCGGCTTCCAGTGGCCGCACCAGCGGCGGGCGTCGGCCACGAGGGCCGCGAAGTCGATTGCACCGGACGCCGCCAGCACCATCCGATTCGGAGCGTAGCGCCGCGCGTGGTAGTCGCGCATGGTCTCGACCGGCAGGCCGCCGATCGACTCGACCGTGCCGAGCACGCTGCGAAACAGCGGGTGGCCACCGAAGAAGGCCGCCCGGCACCGCTCGTCGGCGCCGAACGGAGGCTGGTCGTCGTACATCCGGATCTCCTCCAGGATGACGAGCTTCTCGGTGTCGAAATCCTCCGCCCGGATCGCCGGCCGCATCATCCTCGCAAGGAGTTCGACGGCCTCCCTCTGTCGCTCGGGGAGCACGGTGGCGTAGTAGACGGTGTCTTCCTCGCTCGTGAAGGCGTTGGCACTCGCGCCCATGCCATCGAAGCGGCGGTTGATCTCGTCGCCGGAGAGATCGGCCGTGCCCTTGAAGATCATGTGCTCGAGGAAGTGGCTCACGCCCCACTCGGCGTCCCGCTCGTCGCGGGCGCCCGTGTTGACGAAGAAGCCGAGGCTCGCGGAGACGGCGGCCGTGCTCGTTTCGGCGATCACGTCGAGGCCGTTGTCGAGCCGTTCATGCAGAAAGGGCACGGGGCACCTCCAGCGGCTCGCGGCCGAGCGACACGATCGACAGATCCTTCGGGGGCTGCGCGGCGAGCCACCGCTCGATCGATTCCACCGAGAGCGCGTCGTAGCGGGCGAGCTCGTCGGTGAGCGGGCGGACGGTACCGAGGTGGTACCACTGGCGGGCCGCGGCTCCGGCCCGGGCCGCGCTCGACTCCTGCTGCATCACGAGCTGGCTCTTCGCGCGGGCCTTGATGCGGTCCACTTCCTCCGCGGTGATCGTGCCCGGCAGGCGTTCGATCTCGGCCAGGATCACGTCGAGCGTCTCCTGGGCCCGGGCGGCCGTCGTGCCGGAATAGCAGAGGGCCAGGGCGAAGTCGCGGTGGGTCTGGTAGCCGCTCGATACGCTGTAGCAGAGGCCCCGCCGCTCGCGGACCTCCGTGAACAGCCGCGAGCTCGAGCCGCCTCCGAGAATCCCGAGGGCTGCCGTGGCCTCGTATGACTCGTCGCTGCGATAGGGGGGCAGTGACCAGGCGACGGCGATGTGGGTCTGCTGGCTGTCGTGCGGCACGTGGGCCACCCGCGGTCCGCGCGGCCCGGTCGTGACAGTGGCCGGTGTGCCGGGCTGCCAGTCGCCGAACAGGCGGTCGATGCGGGCGACGAAATCATCCCAGTCGATCCGGCCGGCGATCGCGATGATCGTGCCCTGCGGTTGCGCGTGGGAGGCGACGAACCGGCGGATGTCGTCGATGGCGAGGGCCTCCACGTCGGCCGACACGCCCTCCGCCGGGCGTCCCCACGGCGTCGGGAAATGCAGCTCGCGGAGGGCCAGCATCGTGCGGTGAACGGGATCGTCTTCCGTGCCGGCGAGGTTCTGGAGCATCATCTGCCGCGCGGGTTCGAGCTCTTCGCCGGCCAACCGCGGCCGACGGATGATGTCGGCATACAGCGGCAGCGCGTCAGGCAGCCGACGCGAGACCATCGCACCCGAAACGCTGGCGTGTGTGGTCGACACGGCCTGAGACCACTGGATGCCGGCACCCTCGAGCGCCTCGACGATCTGCCGGCTCGTGCGGTCACCCGCGCCGCGCAGGCACATCTCGCCTGAGAGCGAGGCGAGGCCGCAGCGGCCGACGGGATCATGGATCGCCCCGGCCGGCGTATGAAAGGCGATTGCAACCGACTCCAGCTCCGGCAAGTGCTCGCCGAGCAGCGTGATGCCATTGGCGAGCGACGCGGAGAAGAGTGTCTGCTTCAAGATGCGGCGCCCGCGAACTGTCAGGTGAGGGCAGGTGCGGCCCGACCGGCAACGACGCCGATGCACGGGGTGCCGAGATCGGCCGTCCGCGACTCGGACGCCTGACCGTCGCTCACCTTATAGATCGTCTTCGTGCGGCGGAAGCCGAGCCGCTTGTAGAGCCGCACTGCGCCGCAATTCTCGGCCGTGACCTCGAGCGAGGCCGTGCGGAGGCCGTGGCAGCGGAGGCTCGCGAAGGCCTGCTCGATCAGGCAGCTGCCGAGGCCCTGGCCGCGGTGCCCCGGCACGATGCCGACGTTTTGGATCATGCCGTTGCGGCCCCGGTCGTTCACCACCTGGATCGTGCCGCACCACTCGAGGTCGGCGGGCGAGGAGCCGAGGGCGATCAGCCAGGTGGCATGAGGCAGGAAGCCAGCCTTGCGGCGGATCTCGTGCATCAGCCGCCGACAGCCCTCGAGGCTCGCCAGGCACGGAAACACCAGGGCGTCGAGTTCGTCGCGGAATGCCCTGTATTTGGTGCGGGCGTGGACGTCGAGGATGGCCTCGTTCCAGGGCACGAATCGATAGCCGGGGGGCAGTTGCGGCCCCGGCCGCGGCGGGCCGAGATCGGCCTCCATGCGAAATCGCTTGAAATAGGTCGATTCCACGGGACTCTTCCCTCAGGGCGATCAATCCAACGAGACCTTACGAGTATGGAACATTCTGGTCAACGCGCCGGTGGTTGCGGCGGCCGCCACCGCCGGGCTATGCTTGCTTTTTTGAGGCTCCTCACAATGATTTTTGGCCCATCGAAAGCCGCGGTGCTGGTCGCGGCCGCGGTGGTTGCCGGCGGCTGCCGTCCGGCCGCCGAGCGGGTCCCGACGAAACCGCAGGCCGTTCGGCCACGGGTCGTCGCCACCACGACGGTCGTGGCGGATCTCGTGCGGCAGGTCGGGGGCGACCGCGTGACGGTCGACTGCCTGATGGCGGCGGGGATCGATCCGCATTCCTACAAGGCGACTCCGCGGGACGCTGACCGGCTGGCCGGCGCCGACCTCGTCGTCGCCTCCGGCCTCCACCTCGAGGGCAAGCTCGCCGACCTGCTCGAGCGGCTCGGCCGGAAGGTGGCGGTCGTGGCGGTCGCAGACACACTGCCGAAGGATCGGTTGCTGTCGGTCGCAGCGGATCTCCATGACCCCCACGTCTGGTTCGACGCCGCCCTCTGGAGCGGCTGCGTGCCGGCCGTGGTCGATGCGCTGGCGACCCTCGACCCACCGCATGCCGACGAGTACCGCAGCCGCGGTGCCGCGTATGCGGCGGCCCTCGTCGCCCTCGACGGTGAACTCAAGGCGCGGATCGCGTCGATCCCGGACAGCCGCCGGGTGCTCGTGACGGCGCATGATGCCTTTCAGTATTTCGGTCGGGCGTATGGCATCGAGGTGGTCGGTGTGCAGGGCACGAGCACCGAGAGCGAGGCCGGGCTCGGCGATATCAACCGGCTCGTGGACATGCTCGTGACGCGGAACATCCCGGCTGTGTTCGTGGAGACGAGCGTGTCGGATCGCAACGTGGCGGCCCTCGTCGAAGGAGCCGCGGCCCGGGGCCACGTCGTGCGGCTCGGTGGCCGGCTCTATTCCGACTCGCTGGGCGAGCCGGGCAGTGGCGGCGATACGCTCGCCGGTGCGCTGCGGGCCAACGTCGAGACGATCGTCGCCGGGCTCGAGGATGAAACGAATGCCGACGCCGACACGGCAGAGCAGGCTCCCCGGCCGGCTGCCACAGGAGGCTGACGTGGCCGACGCTGGCAGTTCCGCGCCGCCAGTCGTGGAGTTTCACGACGTCACGGTCGCCTATGGCGGGCGGCCCGTGCTCTGGAACGTGGACCTCACGATCGCCGAGCCCTGCCTGTTCGGGATCATCGGGCCCAATGGCGCCGGCAAAAGCACGCTCCTCAAGAGCGCGCTCGGTCTGGTGCCACTCGTGCACGGCACCGCGCGGTTCTGGGGCCGGCCGCTGGCGGAGGTTCGCGGCCGCGTGGGCTATGTGCCGCAGCGGGAGACGGTGGACTGGGATTTTCCGGTGAGCGTGACGGACGTGGTGCTCATGGGCACGTACGGCCGACTCGGCTGGTTTCGCCGCCCCGGCAGTCGTGAGCGGTCGCTCGCCCGCGAGTGCCTCGACCGCGTGGGCCTCATCGATGTGGCGGACCGGCAGATCGGCCGGCTCTCGGGGGGCCAGCAGCAGCGGGTGTTCCTCGCCCGAGCGCTCGCCCAGGAGGCCGATGTCTATTTTCTCGACGAGCCGATGGCGGGTGTCGATGCCCGGTCGCAGGAGCAGATCTTCGGCGTGCTCGCCGGCCTGCGATCGGAGGGGCGGCTCGTGGTCGTGGTGCATCACGATCTCCGCACGGCCGCGGCCTGGTTCGACCGCGTGGCCCTGATCGACATGCGGCTGGTGGCCACGGGGCCGACCGCCGAGGTGCTCACGCCCGACAACCTGCGGCGGACGTACGCGGGCCAGGTCGATCTGCTCCAGGAGATCGGCCAGGCCGTCGCCGCTCGGGGCCGCACGCCATGACTCCGACCGGCTGCCTTGCTGTCGTCCCCGCGCTCACCCACAACACGCTCGTCGTGGCTGCCGGCGTCGCCGCCGTGGGCTGCGCCGCGGGGGTCGTGGGGAGCCTGAGCCTGCTCCGCAAGCGGCCGCTCATCGGCGATGCCGCGGCACACTCGACGCTCGTGGGTGTCGCCACGGCGTTTGTGCTCACCGGCCGCCGTGATCTGCCCACGCTGCTCACCGGCGCGCTCGTCGCCGCGGTGGCGGGCCTTGCCACGCTCGTGCTCGTGCGTCGCTTCACCCGCACCCGCGACGACGCGGCCACCGCGATCGTGATCGGCGTCGGCTTCGGCCTCGGCATCGCGCTCCTTTCCGGGATCACGGCCCGCGGCCTGCCCGGCAGCGCGGGGCTCGAGCAGTTTCTGCTCGGCCATACCGCGGCGCTCACGGCCCGCGATGCGGTCGTGCTCGGGATCGTGTCGGTGGCCACGGTGACGGTCGTGCTCCTCGGCCTCAAGGAGGCGACGCTCGTGGCGTTCGACGCCGACTTCGCCGCCGCGACGGGCTGGCCCGTGGGGCTCATCGATCAGGCGCTCGTGACGCTCGTGGCCGTGAGGGTGGTCGTAGGGCTGCCGGCAGCCGGGGCCGTGCGCGTGACGGCGCTCGTCGTGAGCCCGCCGGTGGCGGCGCGGCAGTGGACCGATCGCGTGCCGACGCTCCTCGTGCTCGGAGGCGTGTTCGGCCTCGTGGCAGCGGTGGCCGGCGTGGCGGTGAGCGCCGTCGTCCCCCGGATGCCCACCGGGCCGCTCGTCGTGCTGTCCGCGGCGGCAATCTGCATCGTGTCGCTCGTGATCGCTCCGCGCCGCGGCTGGCTCGCCCGCCGCCGCCAGCGAATCGCGTTCGAGCCACCCCGGTCATGAGGCGGCGGCAATGAACATGGTTCTCGCCGACTGGTCGATCGATGGCGCGACCGCCATGCACGCCTGGGCGATCGCCACCGCCGCCACGGTGGCCGCGGCCTGTGCCCTTGTGGGCACGCTGCTGGTCGTCCGCCGCATGAGCCTGCTTGGCGACGCGATCGGTCATGCCGTGCTCCCCGGCATCGCCGTCGCCGTGCTGGTCGGCGGCCGCCCTGGCAGCCCGCTCGTATTTGCCGCCGCCGTCGCCACCGGGCTGCTCACTGTCTGGCTGACGCGGCTCGTTCGATCCGCGGGCGGCCTCGCCGACGATGCGGGCACGGGCGTCGTGTTCACGACGCTCTTCGCGCTCGGCGTGGTGATCGTGACGGCTGCCGCATCGCGAGTCGACATCGATCCCTCGTGCCTGCTCTACGGCATCCTCGAACTCGTGCCGTTCGACACCGTCTCGATCGGCGGCGTGGAGGTGCCCCGCGGCTTCGTGTCGGCCGCCATCGTGCTCGCCGTGCTCGCGGCGGCTGCGATCGCCACCTGGAAGCTGCAGGTGTTCACCGCGTTCGACGCCGACGCGGCCCGGGCGGCTGGCGTGCCCGTGGCGGCGGTCACGGGGGGGCTCCTCGCCGCGACGGCGCTGGCCACCGTGGCCGGCTTCGAGGTCGTGGGGGCCGTGCTCGTGGTGGCGATGCTCGTGGTGCCTGCGGCCGCGGCGGAGTTGCTCGTCCGCAGGCTGCATCACATGGCGCTGGTTGCGATGGTGCTGGCGATCGTCGGCGCCTGTCTCGGCTATCTCGCCGCCTGGCGCTGGAATGCCAGCGCAGCGGGAATGATCGCCGTCGTACTCGGGATCGAATATGCGGCCGCGGTGGTGCTCGCGCCCGACGACGGCCTCGTGGCTCGCGGCCTTGGCCGGCTGCGGTATGCCTGGCGGGTGCTCTGCGAAGACCGGCTCGCCGCAGTGTGGCGGGCCGAGGAGAAGGGGACGGCCGCCGCCGTGCCGGTTTCACTCGTGCAGCGGCTCGCCGTGGGCTGGCTCTGGCTCACGGGCCGGTTCGTGGGGCCTGCCGGCAGGCTCGCGCTCTCGCCGGCAGGCCGGCGCGAGGCGGAAATGGTGGTGCGGTCGCACCGGCTCTGGGAGGCCTGGCTGGGACAGCACGCACAGCTGCCGCTCGACCACCTGCATCCGCCGGCCGAGTGGGTGGAGCATCATCTCGGTGCCGCCATGCGGCAGCGGATCGAGGCCGAGGTGGGCGGCATTGGCGATCCACACGGCAGCGAGATCCCGCCGGAGGCCTGACGGTTTCGTCTTCGCCCGCGCTGTTCGTCTGAGGGGCGGCGTCCTGTGGCGTGGGTTCGGGGCTGCCCGTCACGGAGTGACGGGCCTCCAGCAGCCGTATCCGCATCACCCCCCGCGGAAGCGGCGGAGCAGGGCGAGATTCGTGCGGTCGTTCTTCGGCGTCGCCTTGCCGTCGGGGCCTTCCTTCGGGGTCTCGAGGATCAGCGGGATGCCGGCGAGCTTCGAGTCGGTCATGATCAGCTTGAAGGCCTCAACGCCGATCTTGCCCTTGCCGATCGCCTCGTGGCGATCCACGCGGGAGCCGAGTTCCCGCTTCGAGTCGTTGGCGTGGATGAGCTTCAGCCGCTTCAGGCCGATCGTGCGGTCGAACTGGCGGAGCGTGTCGTCGAGCGCCGACTTTGGGGCGAGCGGATAGCCGGCCGCGAACACATGGCAGGTGTCGAGGCAGACGGCCGCCCGCGGTTTCAGGCCCTTCACCGCGTCGATCCGCTCGAGCATCGTGGCGATCTCCTCGAACGTCGCGCCCAGGCACGAGCCCTGGCCGGCCGTGGTCTCGATGAGTACGCCGGCGGTGCATGCGCGGGTGCGAGCGAGCGCCTCGGCGATGCCGTCGGCGGCGCGGGCCACCGCCACCTCGAGCGGCTGCTCACCCGCCGCGCCCGGATGGGCCACCACCCACGGGATACCGAGCTGCTCCGCGCGCCGGATCTCCTCGGCCAAGCCTGCGATCGACTTCGTGCGGAGCGCCGCATCTGCCGAGGCCGGATTGATGAGGTAGGAGTCGTGGGCCACGACGAATCGCAGGCCGGCCGCCTGCACGGCGGCGCGAAACGCTCGGGCGTCGTCCGCGGCGATCGGCTTCACCGCCCATTGGTTGATGTTGCGGGTGAAGATCTGCAGGGACTCGCAGCCGGTGGCGACCGCGAGATCGACCGCCCGCTGGAAGCCGCCGGCGATCGACTGGTGGGCGCCGAGCGGTGCGGCGGCGGGACGGGGGGAACGTGGCATGGGAGGAGCGATGGTGTGGGATGGAGCGGGAGCGGCCTGGGCGGGGCGGCAGTGTGCCACGCCGGGACCGCCGCGGGGAAGTGTTTGACGCGAGTGGGCAGTCGCTCGCGTGCCTGAAAACAAGCCGCACACGCCCTGTTCTCTCCGGCCGCTTTTGCCGTTCCGGCCGGCGGCCGTAAACTACCCCCAGTGCCGCGGCGACGCCGTGATCTGCTGCGGCGGCAAGCATGTGGGAGGCGTGGCCGTGAACGCGGTGCTGGCTTTGGCGGTGACGTTTTGCATCGCGGCCGTGGCGGGCGTCGCCACGGCGCTCGCCCTGCGGCCGATCCGGCTGGCCCGCCTGACCGAAAAGATCGCGCGGGCCCAACGCGACTTCCACCGGCAGCGGGAGCCGCTCGAGGCGAAGTTCATCGACCGGGCCGCTGCAGGCGGCAAACCCCGTGGCCTGCGCTGGGCCGACGTCAATTTCGATGACGACGTGGTCTACGCCCGCGACCGCCGCTCCGGCCGGCTCAAGGCGCTCGTGGCCGTCGAGGTGCAATTCGAGGCCGTCGAGGGAGGCGGTATGGAGCATGTCGAGAACGTGGCGCTCTCGAAGGCTGCGACCGCGGAGTTTCTCCACGACGGCACCCGCTGGATCACCGAAGGTCGCATCTACTTCAATCTCGCGCCGACGGCGGCCGTGAAGTATCTCGCCGAGAACATGGAGCTCGTCACCGAGCCTCCCACGGCCGGCCTCACCCGCGGCTGACGTCTCCTCCGCCTGACCTGGCAATCCAGGCGGGCTCTGCCGGTCGCGGCGACGCGGCCACGGCTGCGGCTCGTGCGGGCCGATAGTGTGAGGGGCTGGGTGCCTGCGGAGACGGGCGATGCGGGGGTGGAAAATCTTGTTTGCGGCCGCGATCGCGGTCTTGGGAAGCGGGGTCGTCGCCGCGCCGTTGCCTGCGCCGCTGCAGCCGCCGGCGGTGGTGGCCCCCGAGCGGGATCCGCGGCCGATCGCCCAGCGGCATCTGCGGAAGGCGAAGGAGTATCTCGCCGCCTCCTGCGACCTCTTGAAAAAGGGAGATCGCCACGCGATCGACGGCTACTATGTCGCCTGCGAGGAGGCCTGGAACGCCGTCTGGGTGTGCCCTGGTGATGCGGAGATTCTGTGCGAGGCGGCCGAGTTCTATGCCGACGGGCTCGCCGGCTTCCTGGAGTCGGCCTGCCAGCATGGCCGCATCACGGGCGGCGGCGTGTGGGTGGGGCCGCCTTCGAAGCCTTTTTTCATCCCGCTCTGCCCCAAGGCCTTGCCGGTCGGCGTGGAGCAGGTGAAGTCGATCGAGTCGCAGGGGCAGCGGGGTGACAAGCGGATCACGCGGCGGCATGTCCGCAACGGCTTCGGCCTGCCGGTGGTCGTCCGGACGATTGATCGATCCCGCGACGAGCCCACCACCGACTTCATGCCGGCGCGGCAGTCGGTGGCGGCCACGGCCGTGCTGCGGTTCAAGATGCCGGGCGACGAGAACTTTCTCGAGACATTCGCCGGTCCGGTGTATCGCGACCACGCCCCGGCGATGCTCGACCTCGCCAATCCGATCGAGATCGCGGCGGTACACATCGGCCCGGCGCGGCCGCACCTCGCGGCCGACCTCACCGCGCCGCTGCTCGACATGCTCGCCTCGATGCCGCAGTCAGGCGTGGAGGGCTACCTGCAGCCGTTCGGTCAGGGGGCCGCGCGGCCGCGGCTCGAAATCCTGCAGCCGCACGAGCCGGGCAGGATTCCGGTGGTGTTCATCCACGGTCTGGCCAGCGACGAGGGCACGTGGTTCGACCTGGTGAATGAGTTGCGGGCCTGGCCGGAGTTTCACCGGCGGTTCGAGCCCTGGGTCTTTCACTATCCCACGGGCACGGCCTTCATGCGGTCGGCGGCGCGGCTGAGGGCGGAATTGCGGCGGGCGGTCGAAACGCTCGATCCCGAGGGCCTCGACCCGGCACTGAAGAACATGGTGCTCGTCGGCCACAGCATGGGAGGGCTGCACGCGAAGCTGCAGGTTGTGGCGTCGGGTAACGCGATCTGGGAGTCGGTGGCCTGCGAACCCTTCGACCGGCTCGACCTCGATCCCCCGGTGCGGAAGTTCGTCCGTGAGACCTATTTCTTCGAGCCGCTGCCGTTCGTGAACCGCGTGGTCTGCATCGCCACGCCCCACCGTGGCTCGATTCTGGCCTCCCTCGGCGTGGGGCGTTTGGCTTCGGTCACCGCGCGTCCGTCGCCCCAGCTCAAGGCGCTGCACGAGGAGGTGATCCGGCGAAATCCGGGGGCGTTTCGCCCCGACTTCGAGCGCAGGGTGCCCTCGACCGTGGACATTCTCGAGCCTGACTCCCTGGCGCTCCAGGCACTCGAGTTGCTGCGGCCGCCCTGCTGGGTGACGGTGCACAGCATCGTGGGCAACGGCCACGTGTCGCTGACCGGCGGCCGCGATGATTGCGTCGTTTCCACGCAGAGTGCACACACTGTCGGCGCCGTGAGCGAGATCATGGTGCCGGCGACGCACACGAAGGTGCATCACCATCCGCTGACGGTGGCCGAGGTGCAGCGGATCCTCGTGCAACATCTGCAGGAGACCGATAGTACCCGTCCACCACCTGCCGAACGAGGCGGCGTACCATTTGCTGGCCTCCCGGGTACTCCTGTGCTGCGAGCCTGTGAAAGGCAATCGTGGCCGCCATCAGGCTTCCGCCCGAAGATCCGCCCACGATAATTCGCCGCCATGATTCGCGAATCGCCGATCCAGTTCGGCTTCGAGATTCGGGTCGTCCAATGCCAGTCCGATCTCGCGTTCTGGCATTGTCTCGAGCAGTCGCCCAATGAGTGCCACGCGATCCTCCTCCGGAAGCATCATTGCCGCGTCCAACAGTCGATCAAGACCTCGATCCATGAATCACTTCGCGAGCAGTCGTAAGCCATTTCGCAGACTCGCTGTAAGTGTGGACGAAGGAGCAGTTTCTATCAACGGCCGTCGGCTTTCCGGACGGGAGTCGCTGAGGCGGCAAAGGCAGGCGACACCTGCAGGAGACCGGGCTGGGCGCCGGGGCACCGGAGCCTGGCCTGCCGCATGTGTTACTGGTTTGCCTGCTCGATGCTCGCGATCTGGCCGTCGGCCATCGACCCGAGCAGCGGGTAGACCGCACTGTTGATCGAGTCGGAGAGGAATCGCACCGAGCCGTCGGCCAGCGCGATCGTCGCGCCGCCGGAGTGCTCGCTGCCGGCCGACTCGAAGTGGCCGTCGTTGATCCTGGCTGAAACGGTCGTGAACAGCGTGGCAGCGCCACCGACGGCCCAGCCGTCCTGGCTCTTGGCCGACTCGGTGGCTGCGGTGGTGGCGGGAAGCCGCTGCGCCTCGGCCAGCAGAATCTGGTTGGTCTGGCCATCGCGGATGGCTGCCAGCGTGACGCCGGTGTTGGCCCGGAACGGGCCGCCGAGCACCTGCGGGTTCGAGCCGCGGTGGGCGAAGCGATGATGCTCGGTGGTGGCGTCGTCTTCGAAGCCGTCGAGCCGGCCGTAGCAGCCGGCATAGTCGATGCCGCCGCCCACCCACGAGGGATCGAGCAGCATCGACCTGTCGTCGGCCGAGCGGACGCCTGACCGCCGGCTCGGGCAGTAGAAGCCGGCGATGTCGGTCTGGGCGACTGCAGCGTTGCCATAGACGTTCGTCAGCCGGTTCCACTGGTTGGCGACGGTGGCGTGGTCGATGTGCGGCAGGATCTCCAGGATCCAGCTCGTGCCACCGAACTTATGCGGGGCCGCAGAGGGCGGAGTCATTGCCTTGGCTTCTTCCCACGGCCTCCAGCAGCCGCTGCACGTTGTGTCATCTGAGCCCGTTGCCACCAGCGTCGCCGCAGGCAGCCGCCCCTGCGACGACTCATAGGCCAGCAGGCCCAGCGCCACCTGCCTGAGGTTGTTGGAGCAGGTGGTCCGCCGGGACGCCTCGCGGGCCGACTGCACCGCGGGGAGGAGCAGGGCCACAAGCGCGCCGATAATGGCGATGACGACGAGGAGTTCCACGAGACTGAACGCCGCACGGCCGCGGCCTGCAGGAAGCGTGTGAAGCATGGGTAGAGACCGAACCTCGAACCACTGGCGCAGAACGCCAGCGGGTTCTTCGGGCGATCGACTCCGGTTGTTGACGCTGAGGTCGCCGGCCGGGGAGGCCGGAGTTCGACGGGGAGTCGAAACAGCGTCGAGGGAAGGCGGGATCGGTGGTGGCTGAACCGGGCGGTTCAACCGTCCGATATCGGGCGATATCGGCCTCCGACGGCAAGTACTCTACACGGTCCGCGTGAAGATCGTGCGAGAAATTCGTGCGGAGTCCGTGATTCTCGGGCAGTTCGCGATTTCAGCGGGCCTGTACACTGCGGCGGGCGGATGGCATCCGAGCGAGGCTGACGACCATGAGGGCAAGCGAGACTGTGTCGATGGGGCAGGGCATGAGCCGCCGGC
>CAMDDA010000056.1 GCA_945890755.1 Candidatus Kuenenia stuttgartensis | reverse complement strand
CACGGGAAGTGCCGCCGCGATGCCGCCGGACCGCGTCACGAGCACATAGGCCAGCGCCGCCACACCCGCCATGCCCGCCGCCTCGATCACAAACCGCGGAAACCCGCCGAGCAGTTCGGCCCGGGCCCGGAGCTGGCGGACCGCCCAGTCGGCGTCGCGATAGCGGGCGAGATAGTAGGGCTGCGAATGGTCGAGCAGCACATCGCGGATCGCCCCCAGGCCTTCCTGCACGTTTTGCACGAGGGCCTTATTGCTCGCCGCCTGTTCGCGGCTGTTGGCAGCGAGCGAGGCCTTCGTGGCGAGTGTGATCGCCAGATACGCCCCGCCGAAGGCGAGCACCGTGAGAAACGCCACCCACGGGTCGATGAGCACAAGCCCGATCGCGATCGCGGCGATCACGGCGACGTTGACTGCGATCAAGAGCAGTGGATTGAGCACGCCATAAATCAGCCCATCGACGTGCGAAAGCACGGCCGTCGTGATCGTGGCCGAGTTACGGGCCACGTGCACGGCGTAGGGCTGATGGAGCGTGCGGCGGTAGGCCTCCTGCGAGAGGTCGCTGCCGGTGCCCGCGGCCACGCGGCCGGAAAGCCAGAGATTCACGAGGCGGATCGCACCGGCCGCGACCGCGGCAACCGCGAAGAGCAGCGTGACGGGCAGAAGCAGTTGATTCGGCTGCGTGAGCCCGCGCGCCTCGGCGAGCGACCTCACCCACGGCTGGCTCCAGAGTCGCTCGGGGTCGGCGAGCACTGTGAGAAACGGCACGACTGCGGCTAGGCTCACGATCTCGGCAAAGCCGCTCGCGAGCATTGAGCCGAAGACGGCCCCGAGCTGAAACCGACGCTTGCCCGGCAGATGATTCCAGAGGCGACGGAGGAGCGCAGGGAGTGGTTGATGGTCGGGCATCGAGGTGGAAGCGCGGTCGAGCGGGCGAGCAGCAATGCCGAGTTTCCCATCGGCGGATGAGGAATCAATGCGGGGCATCGAGCCGCTCGCGCAGGGCCTCGAGGCGCTCGCGGAGGGCCTTGATCTGCAGATGATCGAGGCCGCCTTGGGGCAGGGCCGGTAGGCGGGTGATTTCGTCGTACAGCCGCCGGGCCGTGGCCGCGTCGCCAGCATCGAGCGCCAGATTCGCGAGGCGGGCATAGCCATACCAGACATACTCGATCGTCCGCGGCACGCGGCGGGCCACGCCCGCAAGCGGATGCTGCTCGAAGCCCGCCGCGCCGCGATAGAGGGCAACGATCTCGCCATAGGCCCGCGCGGCCGCCTCGCGGTCGCCGGCCTCCTCGAGCGCCGTGCCGAGATTCGCCCAGGCCTTCGTGCTGTGCGGCGCCTTGATGGCGGTGTCGGCCCAGAGCGCGAGCGGCGACGAGTGAACCGTGTTGCGCTGATAGCTCGCTGCGGCGAGGGCGAGGGCCACCGTGCCGAGGATCGCCGCTGGGAGCCGGAGATCGGAGAATGCCTGCACCGTGCCCAGGGCAACGGCAGCCGCCACGCACGCCAGCGAAAGATAAAGGCGGTGCTCAAACGCCAGATCGATCGTCGAGGCAACGCTCGACGTGGGGGCGAGCACGAGCGCGAAGGCCAGCGGGAAGAAGCCGAGCTGCGGATCGCGCCGCCAGAGCCAAGCTGTCGCTGCCGCAGCCACCGCGACGAGCCCCCAGGCGATCGTGAGCCAAACGGGATGATCCTCGACGGGCCAAGAGGGATCGATGCAGAGCCGGCTCGGCCAGAGGGCCTGGATGAGATAATGGCCGACGATCTCGGGCTGCGTGCGAAGGTATTGCCAGGTGCTCACCCGCTGGGCGCAGAGGAGGCCGCCGGCGAGGTAGTGGCTGCGATTGAGGAGCACGTAGATCATGCCAGCGCCGACGGTGGCCAGAAGCCCGCCGTAATACCAGCCGCGGCGTGCCATCACCTCCCGCCACGACGTCGCAAGAAACGCCCGATCGAAGAGCAGAAACACCGGGAGCGCCGTGATTCCCACCTCCTTCGTGGCGATCGAGAGCAGCACGCAGCCATACGACGCCGCGAGCCACGGCCACGACTGCCCGCTCGCCGCCGCCCGCCAGAGACAGTAGAGGCCGCCGAGAAACAAGAGCCCCATCAGCGATTCAAATCGCTGGTAGAGGTAGGTCACGGAATGCGTCTGGAGCGGATGCAATCCCCAGAGCAGCGACGTAAACAGGCCCACCGCCGCGCCGCGGGCCGGCCCCAGGCGGGGCGTCGCCACGCCGCGCACGATCAGGAAGAGCAGGCAGGCGGCCGCCGCGTGGATGGCGATGTTGACCAGGTGAAACCCCGGCAGCCAGAGGCCATGGAGCGTGTTTTGGAGTTCGAACGTGAAGAAGGCAAAGGCCCGTGGTCGGGGCAGGAACCAGGCGGCCGGGTCTGAGAGGGACAGGGTGCGAAAGCCCTCGACGAGTGGGATGCCGTCGAACAGGAATGGGTATTCGAGGCTATTGGAATACGCAATAACGACCGCGGCGACGATGAGGCCGCACGCCACGGCCGGCGGCACTCCGATAGCTGCCGGCGCGGCAGTGGCCGGCGCCATAGTCTCGGGGCGGCGAGCAGGCTGCATCGACAGTTGATTTCGGAGGGTTCGGATCACAAAGCTCGGGCAGCGTACTCGCTTGCTGTGCCGCCCGCGAGCGAGCCTCTCACGGAAAACGAACGTGGGCGTGGGTTACAGTGTGTCCTGCCTGTTTCCGAGTCTCGGACTCGCCATCATGAATCCTGTTGCCCCCCGAATCCCGCCCCTTGCCATGGCCGTGGCGGTCGTCGGCCTGCTTGGCTGTCATTGGTTGTTGGCGACGACGGCCGTCTCGGGCAAGTCGGCCACGTTCGACGAGCCGGCCCATCTGGGAGCCGGTTTCTCGTACTGGCGGTTGAACGACTACCGCTTGTGGGTCGAGAACGGGCTACCGCAACGGCTGGCGGCTTTGCCGTTGCTCCTGATGGCGGAGGGCGAGCCGCAGTTCTCCGAGGACTGGAAGGTAAACGGAAGCTCGTTTACGTATGGCGAATCGGTGTTGGCCCAGGCAGGAACCCGTGCGGCATCGCTCTTGCTCGCAGCGAGAATGACGATCGCGCTGGTGGGAGTGGCCTTGGCGGGGCTCGTGTGGGGGTGGTCGAGGCGGATGCATGGCCCGGTCGGCGGTCTCGTGAGCCTCACGGCATGCTGCTTTGAGCCGTCGATCCTTGCCAATACGCCGCTCACGGCGACCGACGTCGCGGTCACCTGCACGGTGTTCGCCGCCAGCATCGCGGTCTGGAACACGCTCGAGCGGGCGACGCTCGCCCGCGTCTGCCTCAGCTGTCTCGCCGTCGCCGCCTTGTTGCTCACGAAGTGGACGGGCGTGCTCATCGTGCCGATCACGAGCCTGCTCGTCGTCGCCCGGCTCGTGCGTGGAACACCGCTGGCGCTCGGCGACCGGCGGCAGATCTGCAGCCGCGCTGGGCAAGGGATGCTGTTTGCCGGGCTCGCGCTCGTGCATGTGGCGGCGGTGTGGGTGGCCATGTGGGCTTCCGTCGGTTTTCGGTTTGGGCCGACGCCGAGCGGGGCCGCCGCCGATGCCGTCGTTCGCGAGCAGTGGAATCACGCAATTTTCGAGAAGGAGTATGCGGCCCGGCCAGCGATCGATTGGCTCCGCGCGCGACAGGCGGTACCGGAGACATTCCTGGCGAGCTTTGCGGCCACGCTGCAGGGAGCGGGGATGCGGCGTGCTTTTTTTTTCGGCGAGGTCCGAGAGACTGGGTTCACTTGGTTTTTCCCGTACTGCCTCTGGGCGAAGACCAACCCCGCCTTGTTCGTGCTCTTGGCCGTCGCGGCCGTGGCCGCCATACGGCATGGCCGACGCAGCGGCGACACAGCCTGGCTGGCGGCTCCCCTGCTTGCGGTGCTTGCCGTGTATGGCACGACGGCCTTGACCTCCCGGCTGAACATCGGCCAGCGGCATCTGTTGCCGATGTTTCCCCCGCTCTTCGTGCTTGCGGGGGGCGCCGGCCTCGCGGTCACCGCACAGGGCCGCTCACCGCTCGACCGGGGGCTGCGGTGGCTGACGCTCGCCGCGGTCGCGGCCTATCCCGTCACCGCTGTCATGGTCTGGCCCGACTACCTGGCTTACTTCAACAGCCTCTCCGGTGGGTCGGCCACAGCGTATCGGCGGCTGGCGGACAGCTCGCTCGACTGGGGGCAGGAGCTCGTATCGCTCGAGCGTTGGCTGCGCCAAAACGGCCTGCCCGCCGCCGACACGCCGGTGTATCTCTCTGCCTTCAGCTCCGTGCCGCCGGAGCAATACGGGCTGAAAGCACGGCCGCTGCGTTCGTTTTTCGGATCGAAGACGATCGCCATTCCCCAGCCCCTCGAGCCCGGCGTGTATTGCGTGAGCGCGACGATGCTGTCGGGCGCCTACTCGGGGGTGCCGGGCGACCTCGATCCCGCCGAGGAAGAGGAGCTCCGTAAGCTCGAGGCGATCGTCCGGCGGCTGCACGCCGCCGGGGAGGGCAGCGAGTTGTGGCGGGCGATGATCGCTCGGCGGCCGGACGACGAGTGGCAGCTCATGTTCGACGTCCACGCCCAGCTCCGCTTCATCAAGCTCTGCAGCATGCTGAGGAAACGCGAGCCCGATATCATGCTCGGGTCGGCGATGCTGATCTATCGGCTGTCGGCGGCTGACTTGGCTACCTTGGAGTGAATCACCGGGATAGCGCCCCCGTCTGGGGCTCTGGGCTCGGCGGCAGAGCATGGAATGCAGATGACACCGGTGCCGCCCGCTACTCTTGCGTCGTCACCTGCAGGGTCGGGGCAGCGGATGCTGTTTCCGCTAGTGCTCGGCGCTACGGTCGCGGTGCTCTTCGCCGGCTCGATCGGCCCGGGGCTCGTGTTCGCCTTTCGCGACTCGCTGCACTTCTATCCACCGCTCTATCGGCTCGTGGCCGACGAGTGGCTCGCCGGCCGCGTGCCGCTCTGGAATCCGCTCTTGAACTGCGGGCAGCCGCTCGCCGGGATGGGGAGCGCGGGCGCATTCTATCCGCCCCAGATTTTGCTGACGATGCTGCTGCCCGACGGCACGTCGCTCAACGTCTATTGCCTCCTCCATCTCGTGCTCGCTGCGACCGGCGCCTATTGCCTCGCACGGGATCAAGGGTGCTCGCGGCCGGCGGCCACCGTCGCGGGGCTGGCCTATGCGTTTGGCGGCAGCGTGCTCCTGCAGATCTACAACCCGATCTATGCGGCGGGCGCCGCGTGGCTCGCATGGGCGGTCTACGCGGGCCTGCGACTCGTGCAGAGCCGGGGCGGAGCGCGAGACTTCGTGCTCTTGGCCGCGGCACTGGCGATGTGCGTCTTCTGCGGTGATCCGCAGGCGGCCTATCATGCGGGTCTCGTGCTCGGGCTTTTTTGGCTCGTGCTGCCCGGGAGATCGTGGCGCGGCTTCGGCCTGCTCGCTGCAGCGGGCCTCGCAGGCGGGCTCTTGTCGCTCGTGCAGGTGGCGCTCGCGGCCGAGTTCACCCGCGACACGCAGCGGTCGATGGATCTCGCCCCCTACTCACTCTGGGAGATTCCCGCGTATTTCGCCCACCGCGCGGAGATCGGCGATCGGGCGGCCTGGTACGACATTTTCGTTGGCCGGCCCCGAGCGGCTGCGGGGCATTACGGGGCGATCTATTCCTTCGCGCTGCATCCCTTGCGGCTCCTCGAGTTCATCTGGCCTGACGCGTTGGGGACGATCGCAGGTAGGTGGGCGGCGAGCGTGGGCCTCGACAACGGCGACGTGTGGGCCAATTCGCTGTACTCAGGAATTCTCCCACTTGCGGTTGCAGCCGCCGCGGGGCTCGTGCCATCGGCGCGGTGGCCAACTCGCCGAGTCTGGGAACTCGCGGCGGCCCTCGCGGCCGTGGCCAGCATGGGCGGGCTCGGCCTCGTGGGGATCGTGCGAAACGCGGCCATGATCCTGGCGGGCGACGTGGGCTCGCTCGGCTATGCGCACGGCGATGAGGTAGGGGGGCTCTACTGGGCGCTCTCGATCGGCCTGCCCGGATATGCGGGATTCCGGTATCCCGTGAAATGGATGACCGTGTTCGCGCTCGCCCTCGGGCAGCTGGCGGCGATGGGGTTCGACGGCCTCGGCGAGCCGCGCGTGCGGGCCCGCGCTCGGACGATCGCCGCTGGAATCGCGGGCCTGATCGGGGCGGTGGTTGTCGTGCTGGCCGTCGTGGCCGTTATGAAGGGTACGGCGAACGTCCTCCCCGGCGGCTCGCTCGAGGCCCGCCGCACGGCCGTGTGTTCAGCGGTGATGTGGGGCGGCTTGCATGCGGTGCTCTTTGCCATCGCAACGTCGCTCCTGCTTCGCGAGCGTTGCCTCGCAACAGGGCGACTCGCCGCATCGATGCCTGCGTTGCTCGCGGTCGTGTTGGCGGCCGATCTCGCGCTGGCAGGCCGCCGCGAACTGCGCGTGGAGCGGCTCGACACGCTGCTTGCGGGGAGCCAGATGCTGGAGACTCTCGAGGAGCAGCGCGTGCCCGACCTCGCCGCTCTGGCCCCGCGGATGCGGATTGCCGTTGTCGATCCCACATCGTTGCTGATCGACCCGCTCGACCTGAATCGCTACGTGCGGGAAATCGGGGAGTCGCTCGTCGGCCACGGGCCCTGGCTTCGAGGGTGCGAAAAGATCGGTGAGCGGAGTACGGCAATGCCGCAGGACATGGAGGCACTGATCTGCCCGCTGCGGTCAGGGGATGCCGAGGTTAAGCCGCGGCGGACATTTGATTTGTGTGGCGTGGAATTCTTCGCTATCGGCGCCGGTGAGCCGGAGCTGCGCAGCTCGGTCTCACTCCTTGAAGACTGGTCCGCGGAGCAGAAGGCGGGTGGCTTCGCGGGGCCAGCGCCCCGCGGCGGGCCTTTGCCGATCGTGAGCGCCGCCCGCCAGCCGGACGGCGAGCCGCCGCTTATGGTCGTCGTCCGCAATCTCTCGGCATTGCCGCGGGCGCGGATCGTCCGGCAGGCGGCGACGGTGCCGGCGGTGGGAAAGCGCGACTGGGGGCCGTGGATCGACCTCTTGAAACGGATCGCGTTTCCAAATCCGGAGGTGCCCGACCTGTTTCAGGGCGTGCTGATCGAAGGGGCGACGGCCGCCGAACTGTTTCCGGAGGGGCCGCCGCGGTCGATTCCGTCTGCCGACGCCTGTCGGCTGGTGAGCGATGCGCCCGACCGCGTAGTACTTGCGGCCGATCTCGTCGCGCCGGGCCTCGTCGTGCTCGCCGACAGCTGGCACCCCGACTGGCAGGTCAGAGTCTCGACCGACCGCGGGCCGCCGCGGACCGAGCCGATCCGCCGGGCCAATCGGATTCATCGGGCGGTGAGCCTGCCGGCCGGGAAGCACGTGCTCGAGTTTCGGCATCACTCGCAGACGTTCGCCCGGACATGGCCCGTGACGCTCGCGGCCTGGTTTGTGGCGGGGGGTGTGGTGGTCCTCCACACTCTGCGAATGCGCTGGCAAGACCGAGCGAGGCGATCTGCATGAGCATCGCAGCGCAGCATGATCAGCCAAACGATGCCTCGGGGGCTACGGTCGAGCCTCGCGCCTTGTCCGAAGTATTCACGGGACCGTGGTGTTTTCCGATCTGCTTGGTCGCGGTGCTCGCGGTGCTCTTCTTCGACGCCCTGCGGCCCGACGCCGTGTTCGCCTATCGGGATTCGCTCCACTTTTATCCGCCCCTTTACAAGCTCGTCCGCGATGAGTGGCTGGCCGGCCGCGTGCCGCTCTGGAACCCGCTCCTCAATGGCGGGCAGCCGCTGGCGGGCATGGGCACGTCGGGAGCCTTCTATCCGCCGCAGGTGATCCTTTCGATCCTCCTGCCTGACGGGCTGTCGCTCACGGTGCTCGCGATCTTTCATCTCTCGCTTGCGGCCACCGCTGGCTACCTCCTCGGCCGCTGCCAGGGCTGTGGTCGGCCAGCCGCGACGGTTGCGGGGCTGGCGTATGCCTTCAGCGGCAGCGTGCTCTTTCAGATCTACAATCCGATCTATGTCGCCGGCGCCGCCTGGCTGGCCTGGGGCGTGTATGCCGGATGGCGGCTGTTGCATGGGGCTGGGGTCGGAGCGTTTCTGCTGCTCGCGGTCGCGCTGGCGATGGCCGTGCTCAGTGGCGACCCGCAGTCGGCCTATCACACGGGCCTCGTGCTCGGCCTCGTGTGGCTGATGAGCCCGGCGCGATCCATCACGGGCCTCGCAAAACTCGGTGCGGCTGCGGTCATCGCGGGCGGACTGTCCTTCGTGCAGATCGCGTTGGCTGCCGAGTTCACCGCGGATTCATCGCGGGCCCTGGCGGTGGTGCCGCAATCGCTTTGGGAGGTGCCTCGATGGGTGATGCGTGGCGATTCCGGCGAACGCTGGCGGTGGTATGACCAACTGATCGGGCGGCCTCCCCCGCAGTCGTGGCACTACGAAAGCATGTATGCATTCAGTCTTCACCTGTGGCGGATCGCAGAGCTTTTTTGGCCGCAAGCTTCCGGACCCGTCTATTACCGCTGGCCGGTGACCTTGGGCATCGATTCCCCCGGGTCGTGGATGAACTCGCTGTATGCGGGTATCGTGCCTTGTGCCGCCATGATCGTGGCCCTCATTTCGCCGCGGAGCCGGCTGCCGACGAGGCAGCCGTGGGCGGTCGTGCTGGGTGTCGCGTTTGCGGCCAGCCTCGGCGGCCTCGGGCTCGTGGGCCTTGGCCGCAGCGTGGCGGCGCTCGCCGCGGGCGACACTTCCTCGCTTGGGTATCGCTCCGGAGACGAGGTGGGCGGGCTCTACTGGCTGCTCACGGTGATCGCGCCGGGATATGCGGGGTTTCGCTATCCGTCGAAGTGGCTGACCGTCTTCGTGCTCGCCTTCGCGCAACTCGCGGCGCTCCTGCTCACGCGGCTCGACGAGCCGGCCGTGCGGCGGCGGCTGGCGACGACCTGCCTCGCGCTCGCGGCGACGATGGGCGTGGTGACGGCACTGCTCGCCGCGCGGGCAGCGATCGTGGGCAGCGCCGATGTGCTGCCCGGGCCACCCGGGGATCCCAGGCGAGCCGCGGCCTTCTGGGTCGTGATCGTGGGTGCCGCTCAGGCAGCGAGTGTGGCCGCGGCCGCTGCGTGGCTGCTGCGGGGCTCGTCTCCGATTGTCGCCCTGGGCACGGGCCTGCGGCTGCCGGTAACGGTGGCCCTCATGCTCCTGACCGCGGCCGATCTGGCGATCGCCGGTCGCGGCCAGGTTTTTCTCGAACCATTCGGCGATCTCGTGCGGGCCGGCAACTATCTCGATGGCCTGCGGGATGGGCGGCAGGCTGACCTCGCCGCTGTGTCGGCAACGCCCCGGATGGTCGTCTGGGGGGCGCCGCCGAAGTTCGTCGATCACCGCGCTCCGAATCGCTTCACCCGCTGGACGGGCGTGGCGATGCGGGGGCATGTGCCGTGGCTGCATGGCTGGGGCGTGTTTGGTGAGCCGAGCACGGCGCTCCCCGCCACGCTCAAGATGCTCATCGAGCCGATCGACGTGGAGGGTCGGACCTGCGTGCCGCGGCGGGTCTTCGACCAGGCCGCGGTCGAGTATTTCGTCGTGCCGCTCGACGGCCTCACGAAGGCCGACTTGCAGGCGCAGTTTGCCGATTGGTCGACGGGGCAGAGGCAGGGCGACTACGAAGGGCCAGCCCCCGCCGGACCGCCGCTGCCGCGGATGCCGCTTTTCTTACCGGGCGAGGAAGAGGAAGCGCCGGTCGCGCTTCTGATCCGCAACGAGTCGGCCCTGCCCCGGATGCGAGTTGTGCGCGATGTGCTCGAACTCGAGCCCGTGACCCGGCGCACGTGGCAGTCCTGGCTCGATCGGCTGCGGCTGATCGCGTTTCCATCGCCCGAACTGCCGGGGCTCGCCGGGCCGGTCGTGGTCGAGCGGGCGGGTGACGGCCCGACCAGACTTGAGCCTGAAGCAAAGTCTGGCGACGGACCCGTAGGGCGGGCGGTCGTGGCTGACGAGTGCCGGATCGTGCGCGACGAATCACAGCGGGTGGTGATCGACTGCACGCTGGCAGAGCCGGGCGTCGTCGTGCTCGCCGACACGTTCGACCCCGACTGGAAGCTCTTCGTGACGACCGCGGGCGGGCCGCGGCAGGAGCAGCCGATCCTGCGAGCCAATCAGATCCAGCGGGCCTGCCGCCTGCCCGCCGGCCGGCACCTGCTCGAATACGAGTATCACTCGCGGACGTTCGACCGCACCGTCTGGATCACACTTGGAGCGTGGGTCGCCGTGTCGGCGGTTGTCATGGCGCGGTTTTTCCGAGGACGGCCGCGGCGCGTGCGCGTTCCTCCGCCCAGCGGGCGAGCGTCGTAGGGTCGATCCCTTGAGCGCGGCCCCGCTCGAGCGCCTGCTCGAAGAGCGGCACCGCCTCTGTCTCGCGGCCGGCGAGGGCGAGGGCGCGGGCAGCGTTGGCCAGCATGCCGGGGTCGTCTGGGAATCGGCGGGCTGCCTCCAGAAATGCGTCCACTGCCGCATCGGTCTGTCCGGCGGCCATCAGGCTGGCGGCGAGGTTGGCCAGAAACGCCGGGTCCTCGGCCGCGAGCGTGGCCCAGATCACGGCTGCGGCGGTGGGCTGCCGCGCTTCGTCGCTGGCGCGGGCGGCCTGCTCTCGGGCGATGGGATTGCGTTGCAGATACCGAGCGAGCGACGCGTCGCAGGCTGCGGCCGCCCCCGTGTCGCCCTGTGCAAGTAGCGCCGCGCGGCGGTAGGCCGCGGCCCGCGCGGTGAGGCTTGCCCGGTCTGCAGGGGTGAGCGAGACGGTATCGAGATGTGGGGCAACGTCGCCCGCGAGCAGATCGAGCGCCGCCGCCGGGTCGCCCGTCGCGAGTGCGGCGATGGCACTGCCGACTGCTGCGGTGAGCCGATCGCGGCTGGGGCGTTCGTCGAGCTCAAGCGCCTGCGTGTAGGCCTCACGGGCCGCAGCCCACTTGCCGAGGCCGCGACGAGTTTCACCAAGCCGCACCCACGTGCGGGCCACCCGCGGGGCGAGCGCGGCAGCCCGGAGATATCGCTCCTCGGCTTGGGCAAGCCGGCCGGCCGCCGCATCAGCGACGGCCAGCTGATACCAGGCGATTTCAGCCGCGGAGTTTTTTGCGAGGGTGTCGAGCCAGAGGCTGGCTTCTGTGCGGTAGACCGCCGCCCGCTGCCAGGAGACGGCTGCAAGAAGCGCCGCCGCGGCAACCGCGACGGCCAGGCCAGCACTCTTGCCAGCCAGAGAAACGCTGGCCTGACGTCTCGCGAATGTGACAAGATCGCGCACGAGATCCGCCGCGAGCACCAATAGCGGCGGCAGGGATTGGTAGACGTAATGATCGGCTACATATGAAAACTGCCAAAACCCGACATCCACGATGCCAAGCGCCGGCAGCATCGTCACGACATACAACCCCCAGCAGACGAGCGGGCGGATGCCGAGCCGACCTCGCCACGCGGCCAGCAGTAAGGCGACGGCCAGGACGCCCGCGTTCGGCAGCCAATGGAGCGGATTCCAGCCGTCGATCCGCCAGCGTGGATAGACGAAGCACGGCTCGCAGGGCCACCAGGTTTTCCAGACGTAGAACCATGCTGTCCAGCCGAGGCTCGCAAGCCGGGAAACCGTGTCGTGGCCCCGCGCGTCGGGCTCGAAGCCCTTGAGTTGAAACGGGATCCCCACGAGCCCGAAGACCAGCGCGATCGCGAAGAATGGGGCCGTGATGGCGGCCGCGCGGCTCCATGACCGACTCGCCAGCTGGTTCTCCGACTGGCTCAGATGGTTACCCGTCGCAGTCAGAGCCGTCCAGACGAACAAAATCGGTGGCAGCGTGATGAAGACCGGCTTGGCGGCCAGGGAGAGGGCGTAGAGCGCGGCCGCGCCGGCAAGTAACGGCCAGCGGCCTGTCGTTCGATAACGGTCGAACGCGATCAAAGCCGCGTAACCGCAGACCGTGGCCAAAAGCGTCTTTTGCTGGGAGATCCAGGCCACCGTCTCCACCTGGAGCGGATGCACGGCGAAGAACAGGCCCACGAGCCAGGGCCGTGGCACGCGGAGGCGGTGCAGTAGGCAGACCACGAGCCCCGTGGCGATCCCATGGAGCAGGAAGTTCGTCGCGTGGTAGAGCCATGGGGCGGCGCCGACGACCTGCCACTGGAGCCACAACAGCGTGTAGGTGAGCGGGTAATAGTCCACGCACTCCGTCGTGAACCAAAACCGCCAGGGGCCGTCGGCGGCCCGCATCAGTGGGTTGGCGGTGAGGTAGAGCCCGTGGTCATCCCAGATCAGCTCGCCGTTCCACGCCGGTAGGCAGACGATGATCGCTGCAAGGGTGGGAGCGAACCATTGCCACGCGGGTAAAAGCGGGAGAGAGTGAGGTTCGTGCGGCCTCATGGTGGATCGGAGGCCGGGGCCTTCCCTGCGGCACGGCGGCGGACCATTTCGCGGGCCCGCGCGAGGTTCGCCCGCATGCCCGGATCATCGGGGTAGGCCGCAACCGCCTGCTCGAAGGCCTCGATCGCCGCGTCGATCTGCCCGGCCTCGAAGCGGCTGACGGCAAGATTCGCGAGCACCGACGGGTCGCGGGCGGCGATCGGCTCCCAGAGCCGGGCTGCCGCGGCGAACTCGCGCATGTCGTCGCACGCCCGGGCGATGGTCTCGGCCGCGCAAGGCTCCTCCACGGCAAATGAGACGGCCCGGCTGAGTTCGGCGTCCGCAGCTTTCCTATCACCGCGGCAGCGATGCGCCGCTGCCCGAAACACCATCGCTCGTCCCATGGCCTGCCAACGGTCCGATGCCGGCATACGCACCTTGTGCCAGGCCGGCGACGACATTTCCTCAACCAACGCAATTGCTCGATCTGGAGACCCCAGCCCGACTTCCACTGCAGCCAATCCGGCCAGCGCTCGAAACGGCGCGGCGGACGCCTCGCCGGCGGAGGAGAGACAAAAGGTGTACGCGTCTCGGGCCTCCTCGAACCGCCCCTGCCGCCGCAGCGCATCGCCCAGCCCACACGCCGCATACGTCGTCAACTGCGGAATCGCCAACGCCTCCCGATAGATGCGTTCCGCACCGTCGTAACGCTGTTCGAGCGTGAATAGTTCGGCCAGGTTGCGGAGCCCGCGCGGGTTGCCCGGGCAGTCACGGACGTTCTGCCTCCAGAGCGTCTCCGCGGTGCGAAAATCCCGATTGCGAACGATGGTGCGGCAGATCCAACCGGTGGCGACGACGCCAACCACAGCCGCCATGGTGAGCGGATACCAGAGCGGATGATCGCCAGCCCGGGCCCGACCGAGACGCCTGATGAACGCGGCGGCTCCCACGACGCCTGCACCCACGAGAACGGCGGAGGCCAGGTAGGCACGGTGTTCGGCGACCGTCTGGGTGGCGATCGGCACGACGCTCGACGACGGCGCGAGGAGCAGCACCGCGGCGACTGCCGGAAAGAAGGCGGCGGGTCGCCGCCAATAGCCGACCGCAATGCCGGTCACGAGTACCAGAGTGGCGACCACCCACGGCCAGGACTCCGGGAGCGTCGCAAGGCGATCGCCGTGCTCGAGCACCAGTGTCGCCGGCCAGCACACGCGACCGATGTAGAGCCATACCGCCATGCACTGCGTACGCAGATAGTCACCGACCGGGGCGCTGCCAAAACCGGCCGAATGCCCGCGGCCGCCGGTCAGGGCAGCGGTCGCCAGGATCGCCACAGGGTTGAGCAGCAGCCCGGAATACAGCAGGCAGCGGATGATCCCGCCGATGCGGCGCCGGTCTGCGATCACGAATTTCCGGTGGTAGGCCCAATCGTAGGCGGCCACCAGCGGGAGGATCGACACCGTGGTTTCCTTCGTGAACCCCCCGACGATGCCGAATACGACGGCCAAGGCAACAGCCGTCCAGCTTCCGGCCCCGAGCGCAACAGTTGCGGCGAGAAATGAACAGAGGATGAAGCATGCGCCGAGCGATTCCGCACGCTGGACGATGTAGGTGACGACATGCGTGTGGAGCGGGTGGACGGCCCACAGCAGGGCCACCGCGGCGGCGAGCCAGCGCTGCTGCCCCAGGTTCATCTCCAGCCAATGCGGAGCAGCTCCGCTGCCGAGCAGCCGTCGGGTCAGGATGCACACGAGGCAGACGTTGGCCAGGTGCACGGCCAGATTGCCGAGCCGAAGCCCAGGCCTCCAGGTACCGTGCAAAGCGTAACTGATGGCAAAAGAAAGATTCACAAGTGGCCTGCCGTCGTGCGTGCGGCCGGTGTCGCCGGTCGTGAACAGCACGGGGCCCAACGGCCACAACCTGCGAATGGAGAGATTGCTGACGATGGCCGGGTCATCGTCGAAGACGAACGCCCCGTTGAGGCCGTTGGCGTAGGCGATCGCGAGCAGGACCAACGCGACACCGCCCACCTGCCACCACGACGGCCCGCTCAGGAAGACGCTCGGCCGCCCCATGTCAGGTGCCCTTACGAAGAAGATTGCGAGCCGCTGCCAGGTTGGCCTGCGCCCGGGCGAGCGCCATCGGATCGCTGGCGAGCGCGACCGCCCGCTCGAAGAGGCCCACGGCCTCGGCCACGCGGCCCTGCCGCAGCGTCACGATCCCGAGCCATTCTGCATAGTCGCCCGCCGCGGGCATGAGTCGCGTCGCCTCGCGAAACTGCTCCTCGGCGGCCGGCCATGCCTGGTCGTCGGCGAGCACGGTGCCGAGATTGAAGGCGTAGCGGGCCCGATCTGCGGCCGGCAGTGAGAATGACAGGAGTGCCCGATATTCCGCGACTGCCTCGCCGCGGCGGCCGGTGTCGGCCAGAAGTTTTGCGAGGTTGTTGCGGGGCTTGGCGTAAGACGCGTCGAGGGTGATCGCCTTGCGGAAGGCCGCTTCAGCCTCGGCCGTTTGATTCAGGCCGAGAAGCGCCTGCCCGCGGTTGTAATGAAACATCGCGAGATCATGCGGCCACGGGGGGAGATCGGGACGGGCGATGAGCTCGCGATAGACGATCTCAGCGTCGGCGTGGCGGCCCACTTCGCTCAGGTGCGCGCCAAGGATGTTGCGGGCGGCCCACGACGACGGGTTGCGACGGATCGTATCGCGGCAAAGCGTCTCGAGGTCGTGGTAGATGCCAGTCTGCCGAACGGTCGCGACCGCAAGCAGGCCGCAGGCGATCACGGCGGCCACACGCAGGCTGCCCCGTGCTGCGGGAAACCGCCCGGCGAGGTAGCCCCCCGCTGCCGCTACCGCGGTGAGGCCCGCGGTGGTGGCGTGGTATTGGAAATGATCTGCCACGAACGAATAGCGAAACGGATAGACGTCGAAGAACCCAAGCGCCGGAAAGAGCAGCCCGCAGTAGAGCAGCGCGAGAGCAGCCGGCCCGCGGCCGATGCGGCCGCTCGCCGCCACGAGGCCCGCGAGCACGGCGGCGGCCGCCGCCGGATAGGCCCACTGCCAGATGGCTCCGGGATCGAGCTGCCAGCGCGGGTAGAAGAAAATAAGGGGCTCCGGCCAGACGAGCTTCGCCGCATAAAACCAGATCGCCCGCCCCGCGACGAGCAGCCGTTCAGTGCCGACGAGATGCCATTCCGTTGAGCCGGCACCGACGTGGTGTTTCTCGAGCCAGACGGTGGCCAGGGCGAGTGGCAGGCCGACGGCGAGGTAGGGGGCGACGAGCCGGAGGTCGCGGAGCGTGATCCGACCGGTCTTCCACCAGGTGAGCACGAGGAGCACGCCCACGAGCGACACGGTGACGGTCTTGGCGAGCAGCGACGCCGCGAAGAGCGCAACCGAGATCGCATACGAGCGCAAGCCCCGGTGTTCGTCGTCCTTGAAGTGCAGCCAGGCGAGCAGCGAGCCGAGGGCGAGGCACAGCGAGAGCGTGTTTTTTCGTTCCGTCACCCAGGCCACGCTCTCGACGCCCACGGGGTGCACGGCGAAGAGTAGCGCCCCCAGCCAGGCCGCGGGCACGTCGAGCCGCCGGAGTACGAGCCAGAGTAAGACTGCGTTCCCCGCGTGAAGGAGCACGTTGACGACGTGGTAGCCGGCGGGGTGGTCGCCCCAGAGCCGGTATTCGAGCCAATAGGTCGTGTGGACGAGGGGGTAATACTGCGGGATCGAGAGTGGGCGGAACCAGATGTCGAA
>CAMDDA010000055.1 GCA_945890755.1 Candidatus Kuenenia stuttgartensis | reverse complement strand
GGTCGGCCGCCCGAGGCTTTTTTGACGGCCGGCGGTCGAGCCGGCCGCCAGACCCGGTTTTTCAATCGGCACCGGCTTGCCGAAGTGTCCCTCGCCGGGCTATGCTCCCGCCGGTTTCGGGGGAAACGCATGAAGAGCGGCTCACCAGGGCAATCGAGGGTTGCCAGTGGCCGGTTCGACTCGACTCGCCTATGAAATTTCCGGGTCGTCGCCAACCATTGTCAGGCGTCGACAACTTTTTTCCACCACAGCGAGACAGGTGAAGCGATGATCCAGGGCCTCTCTTTGTTGGCATCCTCGATGCCGGACTTGTCGGTTTTGCAATACAACGCGGTCGACAACATCTTTTCGATGACGGTCGCCACGATGGGGGCGGCAGCCCTGTTTTTGTTCATGGCACGTGCACACGTCGATCCGGAATACCGTCCGGCGCTGCTGGTGTCGGGCCTGGTGGTATCCATCGCCTGCTACCACTACTTCATGATTCGCCACAGCTGGCACGACGCCTACTCGTTGGTGGACGGGGGATACAAGGGCACCGGCGCCGCGTTCAATGACTTCTACCGGTATGCCGACTGGATCCTGACCGTGCCGCTGCTGATGGTCGAACTCGTGGCGGTGCTGCGGCTGCAGCCGGCCAAGGCGTCGAGCCTCCTCACCCGGCTGGTGATCGCGGCGGCGCTGATGATCGCCCTGGGATATCCGGGCGAAGTGATTGCCGATCCGGCGCGTTGGAGCGAGCGGGTGATCTGGGGCGGGTTGTCGTCGATTCCGTTCTTCTACATCCTGTACGTGCTGTGGACTGAACTGACCAATTCGCTCGACAGCCAGCCGCCGGCGGCCCGCAAGCTGCTCGAGATCGCCCGGCTGGTGATCTTGGTCACGTGGGCCGTCTACCCGATCGCCTACGCGCTCGGCGGCACGCCCGATGCGTTGGCGGCGAAGGCCGGCACGGCGAATGCCGCCAGTGGTATCGTCGGCGCGAACGGCGTCGTCGGCCTGCAGATCGGCTACGCGATCGCCGACATGACGGCCAAGGCCGGCTTCGGCGTGCTGATCTACCTGATCGCCAAGGCGAAGAGCACGAAGTCGGGTGACGGCGCGTACGCCGCCGTCTGATCCCAGCGACCTTCGTCGGAAGAAGAAGTGATGTCATGCACGCGGCCTCGGTAATCTTGCTCTCCTGGGCGATGATCGGGGCCGCGTGCTTTTTTTCTGGTGGCTCTTCCGGCGTGACGGCCGGAATCCTGGCGGCACTCGTGGCGGTGGTCGGTCTCCCGCATGGCGCGGCCGACCACCGCTTCGCCAGGCCGCGGCTGGAGCCGATGCTGGGGATGGCCTGGCTGCCGGTTTTTTTGCTGAGCTACCTGGCGATCGCCATGGGGGTCGTCGGGGGATGGTTCGCGGCACCAGCCTTGACGATCGTGGTGTTTTTCCTGGCTTCAGCGTGGCACTTCGGCCAGGAGGATCCGCGGCTCCCGATCGGGCCGCGGTGGCTGCGGCCGGCGTTTCGATTCGCCCGCGGCGGGCTCGTGATCTGGGTGCCGCTGGTGTTTCATGCCGGGGAGGTCGTCGCGATCCTGGGAGTGGCCGCTCCGGGAGGCTCCGGACCGGCAATCGTCCGGGCTGCCGGCCTCCTGACCGTCTGTTCGTGGATCATGCTGGTGGTCGCTGCGGCCGGCTGGGGGCTCCAGGCTCTGGCCGCCTGCCGCCGGACCGGGCGGACGCGTCGGATCCTGCTGGCCGACAATGCGTTGGTCGCATCCCTTGTGGTGCTCTGTGCCGTCGCCAATCCGTTGGTGAGCTTCCCGATTTATTTCTGCGCCTGGCATTCGGCCCGCGGGCTGCGACGACTTCGCATTGAACTCGGTGAGAGCTGGCCCGAACTGGCACTGAGCCTCGCGCCACTGACCGGGGGCGCGATCGCCCTCGTCGGGCTGGCGGCGTGGTTCGTGCTCGGGGGGGCGGGCTGGAGCGACATGCTCATCCGGGCGACCTTCGTCGGCTTGAGCGCCGTGGCCATGCCGCATCTGCTCCTGCATGGGGTGGCCCCGCTGCTGAGGACGTCTGCCCGGCGGCCCGCGCCGCGGCCGATTCAACTCGGGAGCCCCGCATGACACCAGCTCCGCTGACGGCTGCACCGGCGTTCGACTACTGTGTCGTGGGAGGCGGGCTTCAGGGCTGCCTCCTTGCCCATGCCCTGGCCTGGCACCGGCCGGAGGCGGCCGTGCTGCTCGTCGAACGCGCCGGCACGCTGTGCGGCAATCACACCTGGTCGTTCCACGAGACGGATGTCGCCCAGGAGGCGCGGGGCTGGTTCGAGCCGCTGGTTTCCCATCGGTGGCCCGGATACCGCGTCAGGTTTCCCGGGCTCTCGAGGCGGGTTCGAATTCCCTACGCCACGATCACGTCCGACCGGCTCCGCGACGCCACGCTCGCGTTGGCAGACAAGGCCGCCTGTCCGGCCCGCCCGGGGCGGCTCGTCGTTCGCACCGGTGAGTCGTGTGAGATTCTCTCGCCGACCGCCGTGAAGATCGGCGGCGAATCCGAGACGCTCTGCCGCGTGGTGCTCGATTGTCGCGGGCGGGCTGCACCGGCGGGGACGCCGGGCAAGGCGGGCTACCAGACGTTCATCGGTCATGAGTACGAGATCGCCGGGCGGTGGCCGGCAGCCGAACCGACGGTCATGGATGTGAGGCCTGACCAGGCCGACGGGTTCGAGTTTCTGTACGAACTCCCCCTCGGTCCGAGCCGCGTGCTGCTCGAGTACACACGGTTCCATGAGGAGCCCGCCTGCAATGCGCTGCGGGCCGCCGAGGTGATCTCGGCGCGGCTGACGGAGGCCGGTGCGACACACGTCAAGCAGATTCGCACCGAGCAGGGGTGCCTGCCGATGCCCTATGCGGCGGCCCAGCGGCCCGCGGGGTCTGCCGTGGCGGGCGGCTATGCCGGCGGCTGGTACCACGCCGCGACCGGCTATTCGATGCCGCTGGCGGTGCGGTTCGCGGAACTCGTCTCTCGCGTCGATCCCGATCGGCTTGCGGCGGAGGTCGCACGGGCCGCGGCGGATGACAGGCTGCGGCGGGGATTCGCCCGCTTTTTGAACCGCCTGTTGTTTTGTCTGGTCAGGTCGGAAGACCGTTGGAAGATCTTCCGGCGGTTCTACCGCGTGCTGCCGGAGGAGCGGATTGCCCGCTTCTACGCCCATCGTTTCACGGTGAGCGATGCGGCGCGAATCCTGCTCGGCAGGCCGCCCTCCGGTCTGGCGCCGATTCGATTCGCCAAGTCGTTCGCCTCACTCCCCAGGCCGGTGCCGACATGACAGCCAATCCCCTCGGTTTCGCCGGCCCGACGCACCAGACCGCCCGCACGCGGCACGGCTGGTCGAAGGCACTGCAGCTGTCCCCGGACCTGTATCCCGGCGTCGGTGGCAAGCGGTTGCGGGCCACCCTGCTGGAGCGGTCGTACGCGTTCGCCGGCGGATGCGCCGCAGCCCCTGCGCTGGTCATCGATGCGGTCGAGATGCTGCATGCCGGCTCGCTCGTGATCGACGACTTCGAAGACGATTCGCTCACCCGCCGCGGCCAGCCCGCACTCCACCGGGTGATCGGGCCGGGCCGGGCCGTCAACGCCGGAAACTGGATGTATTTCCGCGCCCTGGAACTGGCGGCGTCGGCCCTCGAGGATCCTGCCCGGACCGCGGCACTGGTGGGACGGTTCATCACGGTGGCCCGGCAGTGCCACGAGGGGCAGGCGATCGACCTGGCCACGCGGGTCGATGAGGTGACGCCGCGGCAGGCGCAGGTGACGGTGCTGGCAATTTCGCGGTGGAAGACCGGCCGCCTCGCCTCGCTGGCTGCATGGTGCGGTGCCCACGCCGCCGCGGGAGACCCCCAGACACTCCGAGCCGTCGCCGCGTTCGGCTGCCGCCTGGGCATCTGCCTGCAGATGAAAAACGACCTCGACGAACTCAGCGAGTTGCTCGACGGTTCGGATCGGTGCGACGACCTGATAAACCGCCGGGTCACCTGGCCCTGGGCCTGGGCGGCGAGCGAACTGTCGGCGGATGAGTTTGCCGCCTGGCAGCACCGTCTGCGGCGGTCGAAGGAGCAGCCGGTCGCGTATCGCCCGCTCGCCAAGGATCTGCTCGCCGCGACCCACGGACGGGCGGTGTCCGCGATCAACGCCCGCCTCGACCAGGCCATCGAGAGGCTCGCCCGCGCCACGGGAATTGCCCGCGATGCCGGCCCGCTGGCTGCGGTCGGCGATGCGCTGCGGATCGCCGGCGAGCCGACGCGGGCGGAGGCTCTGCCGTGAGCCTGGCGGCGGTTGCAGGGCCGCGTCAGCCTCGGTCGGAAATACCGCCGCACCGGCGGGCGGCGGTGATCGGCAGTGGGTTTGGCGGCCTCGCGGCGGCGATCCGCCTGCAGTCGATGGGCTTCGAGACGATCTGCTACGAGGCTCACGATCAGCCCGGTGGCAGGGCCGCCGTCTACGAGGATGGCGGCTACGTCTTCGATGCCGGGCCGACCGTGATCACCGCGCCCCACTGCCTGGAGGAATTGTTCGAACTATCCGGGAGGCGGCTGGCCGATTACGTCCGCCTGTTGCCGGTCACCCCGCTCTACCGCCTCCAGTGGAGCGACGGCGTCGCGTTTGACTACGTCGCCGATGAGGCCGGACTCATCGAGCAGGTTCGGCGAGTGAGTCCGGGTGACGTGGATGGCTATCGTCGCTTCGCGGAGTATGCCCGGCAGGTGTTTCACAAGGGCTATGAGGAGCTCGGCGCCGTCCCGTTCCTCCATTTCACCGACATGATCCGGGCCGCCCCGCACCTGGCCCGGCTGCGGGCCGATCGGAGCGTCTATGCGACCGTCTCGCGATTCGTCAAGGACGAGCACCTCCGACAGGCGTTCAGCTTCCACCCCCTGCTCGTCGGAGGCAATCCGCTCGAGACGAGTTCGATCTACACGCTCATCCACTGGATCGAGCGGAAATGGGGCGTGTTCTTTCCCGAGGGGGGCACCGGAGCACTCGTCCGCGGCCTCGTGCGGCTTTTCCAAGACCTCGGCGGCACGCTGCGGCTCGACGCGCCGGTCGATCGGGTCGCGGTCGAGGGCACCGGCGCGGTGACGAGGCACGTCTTCCAGGCCGCCGGCGGGCCGCCGGCCGCGTTCGACGTCGTCGTCTCCAATGCCGACGTCCACCACACGTATGCCCGGCTCTACCGCGGGGTCGCCGGGGCTGGCCGGCGGCAGCGGCGGCTCGAGCGGATGGCCTGGTCGATGTCGCTGTTCGTGCTCTCGTTCGGCACCAGCCGGCGATATCCACATCTGGCCCACCATACGATCCTGTTCGGACCGCGATTCCGGGGGCTTTTGCGGGACATCTTCCACGGGCATCGCCTACCCGAAGACTTCAGTCTCTATCTCCACGCCCCGACGATTACCGACCCGGGTATGGCCCCGCCGGGCGGTGAGTCGTTTTACGTGCTCAGCCCCGTGCCCCACCTGGGCAATGCGGCGATCGACTGGGAGGCGGTGGCCCCCGCATACGGTGACGCCATACTCGCGTCGCTCGAGCCGCACCTGCCAGGAGTGCGCGAGTCGATCGTGATCCGGCGGCACTGCACGCCCGCCGACTTCGCCAGCCGGTTTCACGCCCATCACGGCTCTGCCTTCTCAGTCGCCCCGACGCTCACGCAGAGCGCGTATTTCCGCCCGCACAACCGCGACCCCGACATCCCCGGGCTGTACCTCGTTGGTGCCGGCACCCATCCGGGGGCGGGCGTGCCCGGCGTCGTCAATTCCGCCAAGGCCACCTGCGACACGATCGCGGCCGACTTCCATGCCCGCGGCAGGTAGCGGCCCGGACGCGGGAGAGTCGATCCGGCGGCACAGCCGCTCGTTTTCGTTTGCCAGCCGGCTGCTGCCCGCGGGCAAACGAGCCGACGTCGAACGGCTCTATGCCTGGTGCCGGTGGTGCGACGACGGGGTCGATGCCGCCGCGACGCCGCAGGCGGCGAGCGAGTTCGTCGACGTCGCGACGGACGACGTCCGGCGGATCGCCGCCGGTGCGCTGCCGGTGACGCAGGAAAGCCGCTGGCTGGCGGAGCTTGTGGGGCGACACGATCTGCCGATCGAGGCGGCGCTGGCCCTGCTCGAGGGGATGCGGTCAGACCTCACACCGGCGGCAGGCTTTCGGGAGGCCGACCTGGTGCGGTATTGCTTCCGGGTGGCCGGAGCGGTCGGCGTGCTGATGTGTCCGATTCTGGGCCTCCAAGATCGGCGTTGGCTCCCTCATGCCGCGGCCCTCGGCATGGGTATGCAGATGACCAACATCGCCCGCGACGTCGCGGAAGACTGGCGGCGGAATCGGTGCTACCTGCCGGTCGAATGGACCGCCGGCCTGCGACCCGACGGCGGGCCGCCCGATCGGGAGCGGGTGAAGGTGGGCGTCGCGAGGATGCTCGCGGTGGCCGATGGCTATTACACTGCCGGGGAGTCCGGCATCGCCGCACTCGCCGCCGATTCCCGCCTGGCCGTGCGGGCGGCGGCAAGGATCTATCATGCGATCGGAGCCAGGATCAGGAAGCGAGGCTACGCTGTGCTCGAGGAGCGGGCTCGGGTCTCGACGCTGTCGAAACTCGGGCTGTTCGTCGGCGCGGTGCGTGAGGGCGGTCGCGGAAGCCGGCTCGACCGGCTCGATGAAGCAGGCCGAAATGCCCTCGTCGCGGCAGAACGGCAACTGAAGGAACACGGAGTCTCGTCATGAAGTGGGAAGCCTGGAGCGTGGTGTTTACCGGCCTGTCGCTCACGAGCATCACGGCGGTCGTGCTGTTTCTATTGGTCGCGATCAACCCCAAGGACACCGCCTACGGCTCGCTGCCGATCTGGTACGCGGCCGGCTCCGTGGTTCTGGCGTTGTGTTTCAACCGCGCGTCGGCCTGGGCGGCCCACCGGGCCGACCGCCTGACGGGCAAGACATAAACGCCGCGAGCACGACGAGATCGACCCTTGGCCCGCGCGGCCCGACGCGCAGCCGGGAAAGTCGATCACGCTCGTCTTCGGCCGCCGTGTTCCTCGCCCGTCCGCTCGGCAATCGTGGAAAACCAGGCGAAGACCGCGCGTACCGCGAGCCCATACAGCATCGCAGTGAGCGCGAGGAGCAGGTCGTAGGGTTTCCGGGCTCCACCCGCTGTGGACTGGGCTCAGCCTGGAGCGAAGTTCCGGCCATCCTCGAAGTGCTCGAGGATCTTCTCAGTTCCGGGCTGCGGCAGCCGCGACCGGCTTCCACCATCCGTCGAGGCTCGACCTCAGCTCCCCGACGACGTCCGGATGCTTTGCCGCGAGGCTCCTGGTCTCTCCCGGGTCGGACGCGACGTCGAACAGCTCGACCTCGCCCCGTTCGTAACGAGCCTGATCGTCGGGGGCGACGTTGCGGTCGTCCCATGCCGGGAACGTGTCGCCACCGCCGGCCGTGACCGGCTCGACGAGCTTCCAGAGGCGATCGCCGTCGCGACGCAATGTCCACCGCCACAACAGGCTGCGTTCGGGCTTTCCGAGTTCCACGATCGTGTGCGTGTAGCATTCCCCGAACAGCTGCTTTCGCCGGCCGACTGCCGGCTCGTCGAGCAGGTTCAGCCCCGGCAGCCCCGCGGGCGCCGGGACTCCGCAGGCTGCGAGCACGGTTGGCATGATGTCGAGGGAACTGGCCAAGGCGTCGCTCGTGCCGGGGCGAATCATGCCCGGCCGACGGAGCATGATCGGCGTTCGCAGGCCGCCATCGTAGGGAGAGAGCTTCGAGCGTGGGGCGAACCGTGGCCCATCGGGTCGCTGCAGCCAGCCGTTGTCAGTGACGTAGACGACGAGGGTATCGGCCGAGAGTCGCTCGTCGTCGAGGAACGTCATCAGCTCCCCGACGGTCCGGTCAAACCGCTCGACATTTCCCCAGTACCGGGCCACGTGGATGCTGTCGGTCCGCGACGAGTAGTGCTCGACGAGATCGGGGGGCGGATCATGCGGGTCGTGTGGCAGCATCGGCGCATACCAGAGGAAGAACGGGCTGCCCGCTGCCCGGCATCGCTTCACGAAGTCGAAGGCGGGGGCGAGCGTTTTTCTGCCGATGGTCAGCCCCTTGTCGCCATGCCGCTGCCCTTGGGTCATCCCCTCGTCGAAGCCACCCCGACGGAAGTCCCCCTGCCACCATTTGCCGGTCTGCAGGCTCCGGTAGCCGTGCCCGCCGAGGAGTCGCGGCAGCGTGGGGCAGGCCTCCAGATACTGGTTCATCTCCTCGCGGCCGGCCGCAAGGGCGGCGCCGGCCGGCGTGTGCGGCCGGTCGCCGGGCGGGTCGTTGCCGACGATTCCGTGCTCGTGCGGGTAACGGCCAGTGATCAATGATGCCAGGCTCGGACAGCAGAGGCTCGATGGCACGTAGCCCCGGGCGAAGACGAGGCTCTCGCGGGCCAACCGATCGAGGGCCGGCGTCCGCAGTTCCGGGTGACCCATGAAGCCGTAATCGCCCCAGTGCTGGTCGTCGGAAATGATGAGCACGACATTGGGCTGGGCGGCCGGGGCCGGCGCGGTGAAGACTGCGGTGAGCAGTGCGAGCATCACTGCAACGCGGGGGACAGCGGGCATGGCAACAGCCTCGGAGAACAAATGACTGACCTGAGCAGTCGAGGACGATGCCCGCCAGAAGCGGAAGGATAGCCCGGTCAGGGTCGTCCTGCCAAAACGGCATTTTGGGTGACGGGGTTGAGGGTAGGAGCCGGATGACAAGCCGTTTTTTCGCTGAATCCCGCCGCCCATCCGGAAAACCCGAGGCGCGGCACGCGGGTTGCATCCGCTCGGGGCGTCCTCCCTGAGGACTGCCAAAACAGTTCGATCACACCGCCGCTCCCGGCGGTGTCCACAGTGCGAAGGAGTTTCTCGTGGCAAAACAGATGGTGTTCGAGGAAGATGCCCGTCAGCCGCTGCTTGCCGGCGTTTCCAAGCTCGCCCGCGCGGTGAAGAGCACGCTCGGCCCCCGGGGCCGCAACGCGGTGCTCGACAAGGGCTGGGGCTCCCCCAAGGTCACGAAGGACGGCGTCACTGTCGCCGAAGATATCGAGCTGGAAGACCCCTACGAAAACCTGGGCGCCCAGCTCGTCAAGGAGGCCGCCAGCAAGACGAACGACGTGGCCGGCGACGGCACCACCACGGCCACCGTGCTCGCCGAGGCGATCTTCCGCGAGGGCATCAAGATGCTCGCCGCCGGCGCCGACGCCATGGCCCTCTCCCGCGGCATCACCAAGGCAGTCGAGGCGGTCGGCAAGGGCGTGCTGGCGATGGCCACGCCGATCAACGAGAAGAACAAGAAGGAACTGATGCAGATCGCCACGATCGCGGGGAACAACGACCCGACGATCGGCAACGTGCTCTCCGAGGCCTTCCTCAAGGTCGGCAAGGACGGCGTCATCACCGTCGAAGAGGGCAAGCAGGCCGAGACGACCGTCGACGTGGTCGAGGGCATGCAGTTCGACCGCGGTTTCCTCTCGCCCCACTTCGTCACCGACGCCGAGTCGCAGGTCTGCGAGCTCGAGAATCCCTACATCCTCGTCTATGAGGAGAAGATCTCGAGCGCCAAGAACCTGGTGCCGCTGCTCGAGGCGATCAGTAAGAGCGGCAAGCCGCTCGTGATCATCGCCGAGGATGTCGAGGGCGAGGCCTTGGCCACGCTCGTCGTCAACAAGCTCCGCGGCATCGTGCAGTCGGTGGCCGTCAAGGCCCCCGGGTACGGCGACCGCCGCAAGGCGATGCTCGGCGACATCGCCGTGCTCACCGGCGGCCAGGCCATCTTCAAGGATCTCGGCATCGCCCTCGACGCCGTCAAGCTGAGCGACCTGGGCCGGGCCAAGAAGGTGATCATCGAGGCGGAAAACACCACGATCGTCAGTGGGGCCGGCACGAAGGACGCCATCAACGGCCGCGTCACTCAGATCCGTGACGAGATCGGGAAGACCACCAGTGACTACGACCGCGAGAAGCTCCAGGAGCGGCTCGCGAAACTCGCCGGCGGTGTGGCCCAGATCAACGTGGGGGCTGCGACCGAGACCGAGATGAAGGAGCGGAAGGCCCTCATCGACGACGCCAAGAGCGCGGTGCAGGCCGCCCTCGCCGAAGGGATCGTGCCCGGTGGCGGCGTGGCACTGCTTCGCAGCGAGAAGGCGCTCGAGAAGCTCGATCTCGACGGAGACGAGAAACTCGGCGCGGCCATCGTGAAGCACGCCCTGCGGTATCCGCTCGAGGCGATCGCCGCCAACGCCGGCGTGGACGGCTCGGTGGTGGTCAACCGCGTGCGGCAGATGAAGGGCAAGAACGACGGTTACGACGCCGACAAGGGAGAGTATTGCGACCTCGTGAGCGCGGGGGTCATCGACCCGGCGAAGGTGGTCCGCACCGCTCTGCAAAACGCGGCCAGCGTGGCCTCGCTCCTGCTTACCACCGACTCGCTGATCACCGAGATCCCGAAGGCCGAAGAAGAGGCCGGCGGCGATCACCACGACCACGGGATGGGCGGCGGCATGGGTGGCATGGGCGGCATGGGTGGTGGCATGGGTGGCATGGGTGGCATGCCGGGCATGATGTAAGCCCCGGCGGCAGTCGTCGCGTCAGACCGTTTTTTAGCTGGTTCAACCAATTCCTTTTCGGAGAATACGTCTCATGGCAGCCAAGAACCTGAAGATTCGTCCGCTCGACGACCGCGTGGTTGTGGAGCCCGTCGAGGCCGAAGAGCGGACCGCCGGCGGCATCGTGCTGCCCGATTCGGCCAAGGAGAAGCCGCAGCGTGGTCACGTGGTGGCCGTCGGTGCCGGCAAGCTTCTCGAAAACGGCCAGCGGGCCACCCTCTCCGTCGCCGTCGGCGACGAGGTGATCTACGGCAAGTATTCGGGCAGCGCCATCGAGGTCGACGGCCACGAGGTGAAGATCCTGCGTGAGACCGACATTCTGGCCAAGGTCCTGTCGTGATGTTCCCTGACTTTCCTTGATCTTCATTCCCCCATTTTCATTTCCTGACCCACCAACGCCTCATCGAGGAGATCGATCCGTGCCCAAGCAATTGATGTTCGACGACTCGGCCCGTGCCAAACTGCTCAAGGGCGTGGAAAAACTCGCCAGTGCCGTGGCCGTGACCATGGGGCCGACGGGCCGCAACGTCATCATCGACAAGTCGTACGGCGGGCCGACCGTCACGAAGGACGGCGTCACGGTGAGCAAGGAAGTGGACCTGGAGGATGCGTTCGAGAACATGGGCGCGAAACTCGTAAACGAGGTCGCCTCCAAGACGTCTGATCTGGCCGGCGACGGTACGACCACCGCGACGGTGCTCGCTCGGGCGATCTTCCGCGAGGGCACGCGGAACGTGGCCGCCGGCTCCAACCCCACGGCGGTGCGCCGCGGGATCGAGAAGGGTGTGGCGGCGGCCGTGCAGCGGCTCATGGAGATGGCCCGCACCGTGTCGCGGCCGGAGGAGATCGCCCAGGTTGGCGCTATCAGCGCCAATAACGACCGGGCGATCGGCGACCTGCTGGCCGAGGCCCTGCAGAAGGTGGGCAAGGACGGCGTGATCACCGTCGAGGAAGGCAAGACGACCGAGACGACCGTGCGGTTCGTCGACGGCATGCAGTTCGACAAGGGTTTCGTGTCGCCCTATTTCGTCAACAAGCCGGCCGAGCTGGAGTGCCAACTCGACGACGCCCTGATCCTGATTCACGAGAAGAAGATCTCGAATCTGCGGGATCTGCTCCCACTGCTCGAGAAGGTTGCTCAGTCGGGCAAGCCGCTTCTGATCATTGCCGAAGACGTCGACGGCGACGCCCTGACGGCGCTCGTCGTCAACAAACTCCGTGGTGTGCTCAACGTGTGTGCCTCGAAGGCCCCCGGGTTCGGCGACCGCCGCAAGGCGATGCTCGGCGACATCGCCACGCTGACCGGCGGCACGCTCATCAGCGAGGACCTCGGCCTCAAACTCGAGAGCCTCGACCTCTCGCACCTCGGTCGGGCGAAGAGCATCACCGTCGACAAGAACGAGACCACGATCGTGCAGGGGGCCGGCAAGCAGGCCGACGTTCAGGCCCGCGTGCACCAGATCCGTCAGCAGATCGAGAACACCGAGAGCGAGTACGACCGCGAGAAACTGCAGGAGCGGCTGGCCAAGCTGACCGGCGGCGTGGCAATCGTGTCGGTCGGTGCCGGTACCGAGGCCGAGATGAAGCAGAAGAAGGCCCGCGTGGAGGACGCGCTGCACGCCACACGGGCGGCCGTCGAGGAGGGCATCGTGCCGGGCGGTGGCGTGGCCCTGCTCCGCTGTCGTGAGGCGGTTGAGAAGGCTCGGTCGCAGGCCAAGGGCGATGAAAAGATTGGTGTGGACATCATTCTCCACGCTCTCGAGGCTCCCATCCGGCAGATCGCCGAGAACGGCGGGATCGACGGGGCCGTGGTGGCCGACGAGGTCGCTCAGAAGGACGTCAACATCGGCTACGACGCCAACAAGGGCGAGTACGTCGACATGCTCAAGGCCGGTATCATCGATCCGGTGAAGGTGGTGCGGGTCGCGCTCACCAACGCGGCGAGTATCTCCGGCCTGCTGCTCACGACCGAGGCGCTCGTCACCAACCTCGACAAGGACGAAGCGAAGAAGCGGAAGATCGAGGGATCGGTCCGGTAGTGTTTCATGGTCGATCAGCGCGACTACTACGAGGTGCTCGGCGTGGAACGCCGCGCCTCTTCCGCGCAGATCACCGACGCCTACCGGAAACTCGCGATCAAGTTCCACCCCGACAAGAACCCGGGCAATGCCGAGGCCGCGGCCCGGTTCAAGGAGGCGGCGCGGGCCTTCGAGGTGCTCTCTGACGCCGATCTGCGGAGTCGCTACGACCGGTTCGGTCATGCGGGGCTGCAGGGGGGGCGGCAGCACGATTTCAACGACATCGGCGACGTCTTCGAGGCGTTCGGCGATCTGTTCGGTGGCGGCATCTTCGGCGAGGCGTTCGGCGGCGGTCGCAAGCGATCGAACCGGCCGCGGAAGGGCCGCGACGTCTTCTGCCAGCTGTCGCTCTCGCTCGTGGAGGCCGCTCGCGGCGCTACGAAGACGGTCGCGTTTTCCCGGCACGAAGCCTGCGGCACCTGCGACGGCAGTGGCGCCAAGAAGGGCACCACGCCGCAGGCCTGCGAGTATTGCGGCGGCCAGGGACAAGTGATCCAAACGGCTGGCGTGTTTCGGCTCCAGACCACGTGCCCCGCCTGCCGTGGGGCCGGCAGTGTCATCCGCGAGAAGTGTCCGGCGTGCGCCGGCGACGGGCTCACGGAAGAACACGTGGAGCGGCGGGTGACGATTCCAGCCGGCGTCGACAGCGACGTGCGGGTGCGGCTCGCAGGCGAGGGTGAGCCCGGGGGCAACGGCGGCCCGCCGGGCGATTGCTACTGCGTGATCGAGATCGAGGAGCATCCGTTCCTCACTCGTGATGGCCGTGACCTGCACTGCGAGGTGCCGATCACCTACACGCAGGCCGCCCTGGGGGCGACCGTAGACGTGCCCACGCTCGACGGCGCCAAGCCGCTCCACATCGCCCGCGGCACGCAGCCGGGCGACGTGATTCGCGTCCGCGGTCTCGGCATGCCGGAGGTGCGTGGCCGCGGTGTCGGCGACCTCCATGTGCACATGCACGTCGAGGTGCCGAAGACGCTGTCGCCCAAGGCCGAGGCATTGCTCCGCGATCTCGCGGCCGAGGAGCATGCGGCCGTCAGTCCGAAGCGGTCCAGTTTTTTTAGCCGGCTGGCAGAATACTTTCAGGGCTCCGCCGAGAAGCCCGACACCACCCCCGACACTCACGAGGAGGCATGACCGTGCAGGACACGCCCGAATACGATGATGCCGACCTGGACCAGGTGGCTGAGGCGGATGCCGCGGCGGGCAGCGACGTCGAACTGCAACTACGCGATGCCCAAGACCGCCTGCTCCGCACACAGGCCGAACTGGAAAACTTTCGCAAGCGGTCGCGACGGGAATACGAAGAGGCGCAGCGGTATCGCGAGATCGATCTGCTTCGCGACCTGTTGCCCGTGCTCGACAACGCGCACCGGGCGATCGAGGCGGCCGACAAGACACCCGACGTCGAGGCGCTGCGGTCGGGCTTCCGGATGATGGCGCAGCAAATCGAAAAGCTGCTGGGGAGCCACGGCTGCATGACGATCGAGACCGACGGCGCCCCGTTCGACCCCACGATCCACGATGCGCTGCTGCAGCAGGACGTGCCGGGCGTCGCGCCGGGCACGATCGTGGGCACCGCCACGAAGGGCTACCGGCTTCACGACCGCGTCGTGCGGCCGGCCCAGGTGATCGTCGCGAAAGGAGAGTGAGCCATGCCGACCTACGACTATGTGTGCGACGGCTGCGGACATGCGTTCGAACTGTTCCAGTCGATGACCGACTCCGTGAAGAAGACCTGCCCGAAGTGCAAGAAGCCGAAGCTTCGCAGGCTGATCGGTGCCGGCGGCGCGATCATGTTCAAGGGCTCGGGCTTCTATAAAACCGACTACCGGAGCGAGTCCTACAAAAAGGGCGCCGCGGCCGACTCGGGTGGCGGCGAGAAGAAGTCAGGTGGCGACAAGCCGACGGGCGGTTCGTCGTCCGGCGGCCCCTCGGGGGGCAAGGGAGGCTCGGAGGGCTGAGCCTCGGGAGGATGCAGCATGCCACGGTGTCCGGTCTGTGACGCAACGGTCGACCTGACGGTCACGCCCACGATGCCGTTCTGCAGCGACCGCTGCCGTCTCGTCGATCTCGGCCGCTGGCTCGACGAGTCGTACTCAGTGCCCGCTCCGCGCAAGGACGACGAGGACGAGTCCGCCGACGACAGTGACTGATCCCCCGGCTGGCGCCTGGGGGCTTGTATTGCACACATACAAGCCCTGAGCGCAGGCGAGGGGATGCCGCTATACTCTCGCCCGACGAACTTCCTCCCACCCCTGGGTCGTAGGCATGACGAGCGCGAAGGATCCCGCCGGTACGGTCGTTCACGAGATTCGCTGGAGCGATGCGTTTCCCTGGTGGATCCTGTTTCGCGCGGCTGGCTCGGCCTTCTCGCCGACGGTGATCCTCCTTGCCGCCCTCGGCGCCCTGGCCACCTGGGCCGGCTGGTCCGTCGCCGACCAACTCGGCCTGCGGGCGATCGACCCCGCGGCCGACGTCATCGCCGCCGCCAAGCTTGGCGATGGCCTCGTCCTTCCACCGAGCGATGGCGTGGCCGGCAGCCCGGCGTCGCTCGTGCCCAGCCACCGGTCGCTCCCATGGCTGACCAACGCCGTCGAGCGATTGCCGGGCGCGGCCCGTGACCTCGTGCGTCTGATCGCGGTTCCGTTCCGGCCGTCCTCAACGCTCGCCGAGATGGCCGCGGCTTTCGCCCGTCTCGGCTGGTTCGTCCTCGTGTGGTCGATCTTCGGCACGGCGATCACGCGGCACGTCGCCCTCAAACTCGTGGACGAAGAGGCCCCCGGCCCGGTCGGGGCCACGCTCTACGGCTCGCGGAAGTGGCTGCCCTCGTTCAACTCGGTCCTCTTCGTGCTCGTGGGCATCGCGGCGCTCAGCATCCCCGGCGCGGTCCTCGGCCTATTGATGCGGACCGAATGGGGGCTCACCTTCGCCGGTGCGGTCTGGCCGCTCGTGCTGCTCGGTGCCGTGGTGCTGGCGATTCTCGCAATCGGCGTCGTCGCCGGCTGGCCGCTGATGGTGGCTGCGGTGGGTGTCGAGCGGGGCGACAGCTTCCAGGCCATCTCAACGGCGTTTTCCTATCTGTATCAGCGGCCGCTGCACTACGCCTTTTATGCGCTGGTGGCGCTGCTCGTCGCGGTGCCGGCGCTCGCTGTGGCGGGTCTCTTTGCCGACGCGACGGGCACGCTGGCGATGTGGGCGGCGAGCTTCGGCATGGGGCACGAGCGAACGGCCGCGGTGCTGGAAGGCCTCGCGGCCGGCGGTCCTGTGGCCGATGCCTGGGGTGTGCGGGCGATAGCCTTCTGGACCCGCGGCGTCGAGACGCTGCTCTCGTCGTTTGGCTGGGGCTACTTTTGGGCGATCGCGACGGCCGCCTATCTGCTCCTGCGGCACGATGTCGATGGGACGGAACTCGACGAGGTGGTTCTCGACGAGTCGCCTGGCTGAGCCAATGGCTCAGTTGGGCTGGCACCATCGCCGCAGAATCGCCGGAA
>CAMDDA010000054.1 GCA_945890755.1 Candidatus Kuenenia stuttgartensis | reverse complement strand
GCTCATGAGAGAGTTGGGGAACAGTCCGCGTGGTGTGTCGGAGGGAGGGACGCAGTCCCGACCGGAGAGGCACCACGCGACGCCGCCTGTGGTTGTAGTCCATCCGCCACTGGTCTTGCCTGCCATCCTCCATGCGCTCCACGAGGAATTCGTAGCACCACACATGGTTCCGATGTGTCGCTCGATGGCGAACAGACCAAGTGTCGCTCGACCCCGGTAATCTCCGGCGTTACCGCTGCTTCTGCTGCACCTGCATGTGCTCCCCCTTCCAGATCCGATGCACCCGCTTGATGTTCACCTTCCAGCCTCCGCACGCTTCCGGGCCGGTCTGCACGCGATGCGTGCGTTACCGGAAGGTCGTCTGCCGGCTGATGCCCAGCCGTCGGCACACATCGGGCGCGTTCGAGCCCCCGGAAATTCTTCCCCCACCCGGGCCATGAGCTTCGCCTTTGGCGTTGCGACGTGTCGTGTGAGCGGGACTTTCGATTCGCGTCGCAGCAGCCTTCCGCCGCATGCCCACTGATCACAGCCTCGCCCCGCTTACGGACATTCCCGATCGCGAGCGAAGTGACGGCGGGCCTGAGCTTGTGATTGGCCGCACAGACGCCGCGATACGGGTGCCGATGCTTCCGCGATGGGGGCACGAGGTCCGCCACCGCATATCCCTGGCCTTCGCATTTTCAGCAACCCCCGGTTGCTGCGGATATCCTGTCCGCGATCGATATTCACAGCCACTGAGCGGTGCCGGACGCGACCCACGCGTGTCGGGACACTGCGAACTGGGACGCGGTCTGCGCAGACACGAGAAAAACACCGCAGCAGCGAACGCGGGGCAGTTCGAGAACCTCGCTCCGGACCCTCAGGCCGCGGTGTCTGTCAGGCCAGTGCTGGGTTTCACTGCAGTCCCTCGAAGAACGCTGACCCGATCCGCACGAGCGTGGCCCCTTCGAGGATCGCCTCGGCGAAGTCGCCGCTCATCCCCATCGAGAGCTCCCGCAGCGTGTCGCCGCCGGGCCTGGCCGTGGCGAGACGGTCACGCAGTTCTCGCAGCCGCGCGAACTCCCGCCGCGCCGCCGAGGCGTCGCCATCGGGCACGCTCGCCATGCCCATGAGGCCGACCACTTCCACGTGCCGCATGCCGGCCGCTGCGGCCACGACCGCCTCGGCGTCGGCCGAGGTCGCTCCCGTGCGGCCCGGATCGTCAGTGAGATTCACCTCCACGAGCGCCCGGCAGACGCGGCCCGCCGCCGCCCCCTCCGCCTCGATCGCCTCCAGGAGCCGCAGGCTGTCGAGTGAATGCAGAAGCGTGAGCAGCGGCAGCGTACGGCGGATCTTGTTCCGCTGCAGGTGCCCGACGAGATGCCACCGCGGCGGCGGATCGAGGTCGGCCAGCGCCTCGGCCTTCGTCCACAGGCTCTGCGGCCGGCTCTCCGCCAGATCACGGCAGCCCGCCTCGTGCAGCAGCCGGGCGATCTCCGGCCCCGCATACTTCGTGACGGCGATCACCGTCACCTCGTCGGGCGGGCGGCCCGCGCGGTGGCAGGCATCCGCCACGCGGTCGCGAACGCTCTCCACGTTGCGACGGCAGCGATCGCGGAGGACGTCAGTTGGCGGCATGCACCACCGTCACTGGATCTCGAGCGTGCGGGCCACCTCGCCCGACCGCTTGAGCCGGCCGAGCAGAAATTCGCACGACACGTTGCAGCCGAGCAGCGTGCGGTTGCGGGCTACATCGAGGGCCCGATAGACGAGCCACTGCTCGAGCCCAGCCTGCACGCGGAACCCGACGGCCTGGTGCGGCGGCAGGTTCTGCCGCGTGTCGGCCACGGTGAGCTGCCGCCAGGTGAGCGGCCCGCCGACGCGGGCGGGATCGAGATCGAGCCAAAGCGGCGCGGAGAGCCGTCTGTGGCCGCGCTGTGTGAGCACGAGCCGTCCGTCGGCGTGCGGCGCGAGGCCGCCGTGGCCGGCGACCCGCCACTCGGGCAGCGCCAGCGGCAGCACCATGCAGCGCTTCGCCGTGTCAAACACGATCACCTCGCGGGTCTCCACGGCCGGCTCGGTCTCCAGCGACGCCGCCAGCGCGATGCTCCCCTCGTAGTCGAGCGGGTCTGCAGCGGCAGCGCCGTTCAGGTGGCCTGTCGGCTGCGACCGGATCGTCACGGCGTCGGCGAGCAGCACGACCCGGTCGGCGGGCAGCACGACCACCTGCCGCTCAAACTGCAGGCCGCCGGCGAGCGGGGCCGTGAGTTCCAGAAACGTCGCCTTGCGATCGGTTTCCCAGCACGACACGCTCCAGGCTCCCTCGGCCTCGAGCGGTCGCCCACCGGCGGACACGGCCCACGCCCAGGCGCCATCGACCAGCAGCCGATCATCGACGGCGATTTCGAGCCGCGGCACCGCGTCACGGTATTCGACCATGATTCGGACGGCCCTCCGGCCCCAGCCCGTACGAATCACCGCCACGGCCGACGCCGGATCGTGGAAGTCGCGTTCGAGCAGCCCCGAGCTGGCTTCGCTGCCTCCGGCGGCGAGAGCTCGCGCCGTCCGCCGTGTCGCCTTCGGCACGCCACGCCGCCCCTTCGACAGCAATGCCTCCACGAGCGGTGCCGTCTGATGCGCCGGGAGCCTGCCGGCACCAGCCAGCAGCCGACCGTGCCCCCCGAGAAGCCGGAGCGCGAATGCGGCGGTCGCAGCCCACAGCGATTCGACCTCGTCGCTCCAGGACAGCCCACCGGTCGCGAGCGAGACATCGCGGCACGCGGTCCAGCGCACCACCCGCTCCACGATCTGGCCGGAGCTCGAGAGTCGCACGGCCCCGGCGGGCGAGGCGAGCCGCAGGATCTCCTCGGCCAGCGCCGCCGCGGCTGGCTGCTCCAGGCAGCGACAGGCTTCGATGTCGACGAACAGCCGGGCGAGTGTCAGCACGAACCGAGCCGGTCGCGTGTCGCGCGCCTCGAGCGTCGTCACCGCGGCCCGGGCCGTCCGCACCAACCGCTCGAGCAGGCCGCCGGCCGAGCTTCCGGCCCGCCGTGTCCGCGCCATCCAGGCCACGGCCCACGTCGCAGCCTCGCAGAGGAGCAGTTGCTCTGGGCCCGGTGCAGCGTCGGCCTCGTCGAGACAGGCTACGACCGCATTCTCGATCAGCGTCATCCGCTGCACGTTCCCGGGGCCGCGATCGACCTGCCGGGCAAGTCCGCGGAGCCGCCGCCGCACGTCGAGCGAGCTGCTGCCCTCGGCAACCGCCCGGATGCGGGCGGCCGCATCCCGCGACTTTACGACCGGCGGATGGGCGGGCGGCTGCACAGGGCCGCGCCGTGGCTTCTTCGAGGCCTGGGGAGCAGCCTCAGATGCGGTGCCGCGGTCTGCGGCCTGCTCGGCCGTGGCCGCCTGTTTCGACTTCGTCCGCTTCGTCTTCTTGTCGCGTGTGGAAACCATGGCCATCCCGTCGGGCTGCGGAACATTTCATCGCGTGTCAGCCCGGAACCATTTTCCGTGGCGGCCGCCGCGGCGGTATCGTACCGGAGCGGTGAGGCCGGCTCCACGGGCCCCGCCGCCCCATGTCTTGCGGAGATCGTTTTGATGCGCGTCACGACCCCCCAGATGCTGGCAGCTCTCGTGCTGTTCGGCGTGGCAGCAGTGCCAACTGCCTCCCGGGCGGAGCCAGCCGCCGTGGAGGCCGCTGCGGCTCCCGACCGTCATCCGGAGCTGAAGCGACTCTCCCCCACCGAAGAGGTCTGGGTCGACGTCGCGAAGAAGCAGGTCGTGGTCGGTGGCCGGATCGCGATGGCCGACGGACCGATCGAGGTCTTCGCCTGTCCGGAAAAGACCAAGGAGCACGAGGCGGTCGTGGCCACCCGGTCATCCGCCCGGCTCATTCACGCGGCTCTCCTCGCCATCGGGCTCGACCCCGGCAGCCCCGTCTCGTTCGACCCCGACTACGTCGCCGCCCGCGGTCCGGCTGTCGCCATCCGGATGCGCTGGAAGGACGCCGCCGGCCAGCTGCAGGAAGCCCGGGCCCAGGACTGGATCCGCAACGCCGACACCGGCAAGCCGCTCGCCGCCGACTGGGTGTTCGCCGGCAGCACGTTCTGGAAGGATCCGCAGGACGGCCAGGAGTATTACCAGGCCGACGGCGGCGACCTCGTCTGCGTGTCGAACTTCCCGACGGCCACGCTCGATCTCCCGATCGAGAGCTCGCAAGCCAACGACGCCCTCCTCTTCGAGGCCTTCGAGGGCCGCGTGCCCCCACGCGGCACCGACGTGGAGATGATCCTCTCCGCGAAGCGGTGACGAGCAGCAGTGCCCGTTGCGGAGCAACGGGCCTACGGTGCTGCCGTGCGTCGGTCGCCTGTAGGTCCGTCACTCCGTGACGGGCTCTTCCGGATAGCCCGTCACGGAGCAACGGGTCTACATGATCGCGACGCGGCAGTGGTCGAGAATCTGCTCGGGCGTGGCCACGAAGCCCGTGTAGAACGGACCGAACTCCGCATAGCGGGCGCTCGCCTCGTCGAACCGCATCGTGTAGACGATCTCCTTGAGAAACTCGGGCCGCCGCGCCCAGAGCGTCACGCCCCACTCCCAGTCGTCGAGGCCCACCGATACGGTGATCAGCTGCGTCACGCGGCCGCCGAACGACATGCCGGTGCGTCCATGCTCGGCCATGAGCCGGCTCCGCTCCGAAAATGGAAGCGTGAACCAGTTCTCGCCGACCTTCCGCTTTTTGTTCATCGGGTAGAAGCAGGCGTTGGGCCACGGCGGCAATTCCGGCTCCAGCCGAGCCTTTCGCATGGAATCCTCGCGGGCCGCATAGCCCTGCACTTTCGCCCGGTAGGAAGGACTGTCGGCCACCTCCCCCTCGACGATCAACCGCTGGCCATATTGCTCGACCGTCGGCACGTACTCGCTCACCTCCGTGAGGCTCACGAAGGAATAGGTGGGCGTGAGTGCGGGCCCGAGCGGACCGGCCAGCAGCCGCTGGTGCACCGCGTCCACGGCCAGCGGCGAGGGATCCATCACCATGATCCCGAAGTCGGCCTTGTGGCCGGGCACGAGCCACGACTGGAGCCGGGTGGGGGCATGCGATCCCGTCGGGTCGAGCGCCGCCCGAAACTGCTGGCAGCCCTCGACGCGGGCGGCATGCGAGAGGCCGGCGAGCCGGCCCCGGTCGAAGGCGTAGAAGATGTGCGAGACGTGCCAGCCGGTCGTCGGCTCGATCGATGTCGTCACGTTGGCCGCCGATTCTGGCCCGTGGTGTGGCCGACCGGCAGCACCGGGGTGGGCCGGGGCAGAGGGATGGGCGGCGGGCTGCGTCACGGTGAATCTCCTGTGCGGAACGGATACGCGGGCGCCGCTGGCGACCGTGCACAGGCCGCCCACCGGCGTACGGAGTGTAGCAGCCGGCGGCTATCCGGAATCCCCGTCCGCACGGTACGATGAAGGGTGTTTTCCGCAGCCTCCGAGGGGACTTCACCATGGGCCAGGCAATCGTCGATCCGCAGGAACTTCGCCGCTTCGCCGGCCGGCTGCGGCACTTCAGCACGGAGGTCATGGCGCAGATGCAGATGGTGCAGCGGCAATTGGCCGCGCTCGGCTCCACCTGGCGCGATGCAGAGCACCAGAAATTCGCCGAGGAGTTCGAGCAGCAGCTGACCACGTTTGGCCGCTTCGTCGACGCGACGGGCGATTATGTGCCCTACCTGATCCGCAAGGCGGAGCGGGTCGAGGAGTACCAGCAGCAGCGTTGACCGTCGTCCCTTTCCCGCGGCTTCCACGCCCGGTTTCCCGCTCCCTGTCCCGCCAGGTTTCCCGCCAGGACGAGTCCCCGTCATGTCCACCCAGGCCGACGTCAAATCGCTCGACACGCTCGCCTTCGTCAAGGCAGCGCTCGCCCAATTTGCCCACGAGAGCAACCAGGCACTGAGCGAGGTGGAGATCCAGGGGCAGCGGGCGGTGGACTGGATCACGGTGGACATGGCGGCCTTCTGGAAGGCCGAGATCCGCCGCCGCAGCGACCTCGTCAACAACGCGAAGAAAGATCTCGAACACTGCCGCACCTTCAAGAAAGTGGGCAACAACCAGCCCTCCTGCATCGAGGAGAAAAAGGCGCTCGAAAAGGCCAAGGCGCTGCTCGACCACGCCGAGCGGAAGGCCGAGGCCGTGCGCCGCTGGACGCCCGTCGTCACGCAGCAGTTCCGCGAAACCTGCGTGCGGCTCGTGCGCTTCCGGGAGGTGATCGACGTCGATTGCCCGAAGGCGGCCGCCCAGCTCGAGCGGATGCTCAAGGCCCTGGAGTCATATCGCGAGATGGCTTCGCCGGCCGACCGTGGCGCCGCCGCCGGAGCCACCGGCACCGCGTCGGTCGCGCGACAGGCCGACGAGCCTGCTCCGCCCGCCAGCCCAGCCCCCACCCCGAGTCCGGCGCCAGCCGGCACGGAGGCGGCGTCATGAAGGTTGGCGATCTCTCCGGCGGGGCCTCGAAGCTCGCACTCGGCCTCAAGCAGCTGAACATCAAGTTCGACTCGGCCCGCGACACGTGGAACGACTCGACCAGCAAGGCCTACCACAAGGACCACATCGAGCCGCTGATGCCCGCCGTCAAGGAGACGCTCGAGGCGATCGGCCGGCTGGCCGAGGTGCTCGCCCGGGCGGCCCGCGACGTGAGCGACAACGACGGATTCTGACCAGCCGCGGCCATACCGCCCGCGGGCGGCGACACACCGAGGACGATGCCACCGTGACCAACGCCTACGATCGCGACCTGCTCCGCTCCCAGATTCATCGGCTGCGCGAGGCCGCCGCCACGCGCGCCCGCCTCGAAAAGGAGATCACCGCCGAACACGAGCAGGAGACGTCCCGCACCCGCACGGATGCCGACGAGGCTCTGGCAGCGGCAGAGAAGAAGTTCGCCGCCACGATCGAGGCCACGAAGCAGGAGTACGCGGCGGTCCTGCAGAAGACGGCGGCCCTCGCGGCCAGCGAGCAGAAGAAGCTCGACGACCAGCGGCAGGCGCTCACGGCGTCGATCACGAAGACGGCCGACAAGGAGGCCCACCAAGCCAAGGAAGACGACCAGTTCGAGACCGGATCGGCCCGCGAGGTCTTCAAGGAGAAGCGGAAGGATCCGGCCCGGCTGTTCGCCAAGGCAGAGAAGGACATCGCCCGCGTGGCGACGCAGCTGGCCGAGTGTGAGACCCGGACGGCGGAGTTCCTCACGGCCCGCGGAGTCACCGTCGCCGAGTCCGCGGCCGACACGATGGCCGAGCCGCTTGCAGCCGGTGGCGATGTGCTCGCGACGCTCGAGAGCCTGCGGGCGGTCGCCGTGGCGAAGGCGCAGGAGATCCTCGGCCACCCGGCGGCGAAGCGGGCGTTCGGCGGTGGGCCAAAGGCTGCCGCCACGATTCTGCCCACGCTCCTTGGCCTCGCCGCGGGAGCAGGGGCGTTTTTCCTCGTGCCGGGCGATCCGCAGGAGGCGTTCGGCCTCAAGCTGGGCATCGCCGGCGGCATAGCGGCCGTGCTGGCCGTGGCCGGCATCGGCGGAGGTCTGTGGCTCGTGGGCCGAATGCGGGTGCGAGTGCGGGAGCAGCTCAGGGCCCTCCGCGGCGAACTCGACGCAGCGGCGACGCGGGCCAAGGCCTGCGAGTCGGTCGCCCAGGGGTTCATCGCGAAGCGGCGTGACGACCAGCTGGCGGCACTCGATGCGAAGTTCGAGGATGACACCGCGCGGCGGGCCCAGCAACTGGCCGATCGGATGGCCAGCTTCGTCGCCAAGCGGGACAAGGCGCTGGCTGACCTCAAGACCAAATACACCACGGCCACCGAGTCGCTCCGGGCGAAAGTGGCTGCGGCGAGGACGGCCGCCGAGCAGAAGTATCCGCCCCGGCTGGCCGAACTCGACGCCCAGCGCACTGCCGAAGTCGCCCGGCTCGAATCGGCCCGTGACGCCCGGCTCGCCGCGGCTGACACGAGGCGGGCCGAACGCTGGTCCGCGATGACGGCTGACTGGAAGCAGGCTCGCGAGGAGACGACCGCCGTCTACGACGAAGCGTCGCGAATCGATGCAGCTGCGTTTCCCGCGTGGGATGACCTCGCGCGGGACGACGTGCCGCTGCCCGCGGAGCCGCCTCCCGGCCTGCGGTTCGGCTCCGTCGCTCTCTCTCTCGACAAGCTGCCGGGGGGCGTCTCCCGTGTGTCCGAGCTCAACTCGTTCGGGCCCACGTCCTGGACACAGCCGGCGATCGTCCCCTACCCCGTCAACGCGTCGTTGCTCATCAAGACGACCGTCGAGCAGAAGGAAATCTCGTCGGAAATGATGCAGGCCCTCATGCTGCGGATCGCGACGGGCATCCCGGCAGGACAGAGCCGGTTCACGATCATCGATCCGCTCGGCCTCGGCAAGCAGTTCGCAGGGTTCATGCACCTGGCCGACCACGACGAGCTGCTCGTCACGAGCCGAATCTGGACGGAGCCGCAGCTGATCGAGGAGAAACTGGCCGACCTCACCGAGCAGATGGAGGTGGTGATCCAGAAATACCTCCGCAACGAATACGAGTCGATCGGGGCCTACAACGCAGACGCCGAGGTGGCCGAGCCCTACCGGTTCGTCGTGGTCGCCAACTTCCCGGCCAACTTCACCGAGACGAGCGCCCGCCGCCTCGCGAGCATCGCCGCCTCCGGCCCGCGGTGCGGGGTGTATGTCATCGTGTCGGTGGACACGAAACAGCAGATGCCCGCCGGCTTCTCCCTGGCCGACCTCGAGCAGCATGCGACCACGATCGTGCTCAAGGACGGCACCTACACGTGGACCGACCCCGAGTATGCGAAGTGGCCGCTCACGGTCGAGCAGGCCCCGAGCGACGAGGTATTCACGCGGATCATCCAGCGGGTGGGCAAGGCGGCGAAGGCGGCCAAACGGGTGGAGGTGCCGTTCGATCGCGTGGCGCCCAAGGAAGAAGACTGGTGGAAGGGGAGCACGGCCAGCGAAGTGCTCGCGCCGCTCGGTCCGGCCGGGGCCAAGAAACTCCAGTATCTGCGGCTCGGCAAGGGCACCAGCCAGCATGCCCTGATCGCCGGCAAGACGGGCTCCGGAAAATCGACCCTCATGCACGCGATGATCACGAGCCTCGCGCTGCAGTACAGCCCCAACGAGATCCAATTCTATCTCATCGACTTCAAGAAGGGCGTCGAGTTCAAGCTCTACGATCACTACAAGCTGCCGCACGCCCGCGTGATCGCCATCGAAAGCGAGCGGGAGTTCGGCCTCTCGGTGCTGCAACAGCTCGACGCCGAGTTGAAGCGGCGCGGTGATCTCTTCCGGGAGCTGTCGGTGCAGGACGTCGCCGGTTTTCGCAAGACGGGACATGCCGACCCGATGCCCCGGATCCTGCTGCTCATCGACGAGTTTCAGGAAATGTTCGTCGAGGACGACAAGCTCGCACAGGATGCATCGCTGATTCTCGACCGCCTCGTCCGCCAGGGCCGTGCCTTCGGCATGCACGTGCTCCTCGGCTCGCAGACGCTCGGCGGCTCCTACAGCCTGCCGCGGGCCACGATGGGGCAGATGGCAGTCCGCGTGGCGCTGCAGTGCAACGAGGCCGACTCGAGCCTCATCCTCTCGGAAGACAACACGGCCGCCCGACTGCTGACCCGTCCCGGCGAGGCGATCTACAACGACGCCAACGGCATGGTGGAGGGCAACAGTCCGTTTCAGGTGGTGTTTCTCAACGACGAGCGGCGGGAACGCTACCTCGGCGCGCTGCGAACACTCGCCGACCGCCGCGACGACATCCCCAAGCTGCCGCGGATCGTGTTCGACGGCAACGAGGCGGCCGACCCGGCGGCCAACCGGCTCCTGGGCGAGTTGCTCGACAAGGGCACCGTGCACGGCAGGGAGCTGACCGCCCCACTGGCCTGGATGGGCGAGGCGATCGCGATCAAGGATCCCACCGCCGCGATCTTTCGCCGGCAGGCGGGGGCCAACATGCTCATCGTCGGGCAGCGGGAGGACCTGGGCGCGGCGCTGTTGGCGATGTCGATGGTGACGCTCGCGGCGGCCCACGATCCCCATCCGGGCGGCGCGACGGGCCGAGCGGGTCGGTTCGTCCTCTTCGAGCCGGCGATCGCCGATGAGAAGCCCGACATCCTGCTCGAAAAGCTCCGCGATCATCTGCCGCACGAGGTCGAAGTGGTCGGCCGGCTGGCGACGGGCCAGGCGGTGGAGGCGCTCGCGGCCGAGGTGAAGCGGCGGCTCGACAACCAGATCCTCGACGGCGAGAGCGTGTTCGTGGTCGTCCGCGACCTGGCCCGCTACCGCGACCTGCGGAAGAACGAGGGAGACTTCGGCTTCTCATTCGGCGGCGGTGAAAAGAAGGCCTCGCCGGCGGAGAACTTCATGACGGTGCTCCGTGACGGGCCGACGGTGGGCATTCACGCGATCATCTGGTGTGACTCGCTGACGAACCTCCAGCGTACGTTCGAGCGCAACGCGATCAAGGAGTTCGAGCTCCGTGTGCTCTTCCAGATGAGCAGCTCCGACTCGAGCCAGCTCGTGGACAGCCCCCTGGCCAGCAAGCTCGGCCCGCAGCGGGCCCTCTTCATCCACGAGGAGACCGGTACGCTCGAGAAGTTCCGCCCCTACGCCTTCCCGAAGCCCGAGTGGCTGGAGCAGATCAGCCGCACGATGCGGTCGCGATCCCAAGGCACCCCAGGCGAGCGTCCGACAATGCCTGCGACAGCACCGGAAACGCCTGCACCTGCTGCAACTGCCGACACACCCCCCGACGACGAATTCAACTTCGGTGGCGGCTTCGGCGACTTCGACTTCGCGAAGATGCTCGACGACACGCCCGACGACAAACCGCCTCAGTAGCTCGTCTCGCCGATCCCCGGCTCGTCCCATACAAGCCCTGAGCGCGAGCGATGGGATTCGTCCGTGTCGAACATCCCCCGGCTTGCGCCTGGGGGCTTGTATTGAACAACGGGATCGAACTCCACCATCCCCCGGCTTGCGCCTGGGGCGGTTGTACGGGCCTCACCGATCCCGCGGCCGGCGGCCGACGCGAATGGTGACTTCGCGCTGCTCGCCCTCGCGGATGACGTTGAACACGACCGCGTCTCCCACCGGCGCCCGCGTGAGCATCAGCACGAGTTCCGCAGGATCCGTCACGTCCTCGCCGTCAAATCGCACGATCACGTCGCCGGCCTCGATGCCCGCCAGGTCTGCCGGCGACTTCGGCTCGACGGCCACCACGACGGCCCCCGCCGCCACCGCCGCGTCGGGCTCGAGCGACCGCAGAGCCATGCCCACGTAGCCCCGGTCCACATGGCCGCTGGCGAGGATCGCCTCGCACACCTGTCGGGCCGTGTTGCTCGGGATCGCAAAGCCGATGCCGCTGTAGGCCTTGCCCACGATCGCGGTCGTGATCCCCATCACGCGGCCGTGCACGTCCACGAGCGGCCCGCCCGAATTGCCCGGATTGATCGAGGCGTCGGTCTGCAGGAACTCCTGATACGGGCTCTCCACCACGCCCCGTCGCCCAACCGCGCTCACGATCCCATAGGTCAGCGTGCGGTCGAGGCCGAACGGGTTGCCGAGCGCCCAGACCATCTCCCCCACCTCCACGGTGTCGCTGTTGCCCCAGGTCGCCGTCGGCAGGTCCTGGGCATCGATTCGCAGCACGGCCAGATCGGTGGCCGCATCCGCGCCAACCAGTTCGGCGACGAACCGCCGGCCGTCGGAGAGCGTCACGTCGATTTCGTCGCTGCGTGCGACCACGTGGTAGTTCGTCGCGATCACACCGTCCGACTCGATGATCAGCCCCGAGCCCACCCGCTCACCGGTGGCACCGGTCGGCGCCTGGCCGCGGAGCACCGCGATCTCGTCGGCGATCGTGAGCACCCGTCGCTTCGCGGTCACGTTGACGACCGTCGGCCCGATAAGCCGCGCGAGCGTCGTGAACATCTTGCCGACGCTCGACAGTTCAGCCACCTTGGCGGCGTCGCGGATCGCCCGCAGTTCGGCCCGCACCTTGGCATAGTGCAGGCGACCGGCAAGCGACGGCCAGGCGATCAGGCCCACGAGCAGCACGAGGCCGCCGAACAGGAAGAGCGTCCGCCGGTTCGCGGAGGCTGAGAGCCCGGTGGCGCTCATCACACGGCCTCCGTCGGGTGGCTCACCTGCGGTGACCGCGTCGCCAGCAGCGACCGCCGCACGAGATCGACGGCCGTCTTCGCGGCCCGTGAGAGAGCGAGCGAGGCTCCGCCACCGAGCCGGTGCGTCACGCGTTCGACGCCTGCGGCCGACGCAAGCACGATGTCGAGTGTGGTTTTTCCTTCCGCGTCGGTCTGCGGCGGCCCGATAGCCAGGCCAAGGTCGGCGCCGGCGTCATGCCTGGCCCGTACAGCGGATGAGGTCGGATCGTCGGGTGCATCGGGGGCCAGCACCCTGCCCCCGCGAAACACACGGCCACCACCACGTGCGTCGGCCTGGGCGAGGAGCGCGGCGACGCGGCCCTGCGTGCCGATCTCGGCCGATGCAAGAGACAGGCCGGCCGCTCGGGCGGCCCGAATAGCGGCGTCTTCCACCTCATCATCCTCGACGCCGTACACGAGCGGCCCCAGACACCCGCGGATCGTGACCTCGTCGGCGGCGATCAGCGCCCGGCAGGCCGCCTCGTCGCGGCCCCGCGCCGCGATCCGGAGCGTGATCGTGGCCTCATGAGCAGTGATGCCCACGAGCGGCTCGCGACCCCGCCGCACGAGGTCGGGAAGCATCTGCTCGATCGCGCTCTCGCCGGCACCAAAACATTTGATCCGTCGCTGCACGATCGTGCCACGCTCCGGCTGCATCGCGAGGAGGGCCGGCACGACCGTCTGCCGCCACATGAGCTGCATCTCGGCCGGCACACCCGGCAGCGCGAACACACGCGAACCGCCACCGTCGGGCCGCGGCAGATCGACATCGAGTCCCGGCGCCGTGCCATCGGGATTGGGGATCACGCGACTGCCGCGCGGAAACAGCGCCTGCCGCCGGTTCGTCTCCGGCATCGCCATCCCCCGGCGGGCAAAACGCGACTCGACCACCACGAGCGCCTCGGCAGACAGCTCCAACGGCTGGCATGCCACGGCAGCGAGCACGTCGCGGGTGAGATCATCGGCCGTCGGGCCCAGGCCCCCCGTCGCCACGACCACGTCGGCCCGCCCCGCGGCGATCCGAAACGCCTCCGCACCCGCCTCGAGCGTGTCGGTGGCGGTCGTATGGAAAATCACGGGGATCCCGAGCACGGCGAGCTCCGCCGACAGCCACTGGCTATTCGTGTCGAGCCGGGCGCCCGTGGTCAGTTCATCGCCGATCGCAATCACTTCGGCCCGCATGGTCGTCTCTCTCCCGACATCTCGCTCCCTGCTGCAGCCCACTGTTCTACATTGCCTGCAGCCCGTCCCGCAGCCCGCTCTGGCCGGTTTGGCCCCGCCAGGAAACAATACGGCGATGCTTGCACGAGCCACCACGGACGATCCGCCCCCGCTTTCCAGCATCACGCTTGGCGTGCTCGGCGCCGACGTGGAGATCGCCGCCCTCGCGGCCGAGGCCCGCCGCCGGGGGGCGCGACTCGTCGAGATTGCCGAGCCGGCGGCCGATGCGTCGGCGACAGAGTCGGCCGCCTGGCAGCGGCTCCTCGACGAGGCCACATGCGACGCCGTGCTCGTCGGCTCGACCGGCTGGAACGCCGAGCGAGCCGAGGCCGTGCGGATGCTCGTGCAGGCGGGCCGCACGCTCGTGCTCGCCCATCCGCTCGAGCCCTCGATGCTCTGGGCCTTCGAACTCGACATGATCCGCCGCGACTCCGGCGCCGTGCTGATTCCATATCTTCCCGACCGGCTCCATCCCTTCGTCGCCCGCCTCAAGACGGCGATCGAGGCCGGCCTCGGCGGCACTGAGCCACTCGGCGAGCTCGAGTCGGTGAAGTTCGAGCGGCTCATGGCCGACCGCACGAAGCCGCGAGTGCTCGCCGCCCTCGCGCGTGACGCCGATCTCATTCGCGCCCTCACCGGCGATCCCGCCCGGCTGGGAACGCTCGGGGCCGCCGATCCCGATTCAGCCTGGTCCACGCTCGCCGTCGGTTTCACTGGACCGAGTCACGCTCCCGTCCGCTGGCAGGTCGTTCCCGGCAGCCCCGGCGGGCTGACCATCGCGCTGCAATACGCCCGGGGCACGATGCAACTCACCGCTCCCGACGACGAGGCAGCGTGGACCTGGGCGGGCCCGCCTGCCGCCACGGCGACTGCCAACCGTGCGGCAGCGATCCTCGACGAACTCATGCGGCTGCGCCGCGGCGAGCCGCCACTCGACACGTCGCTCATCCCTCCGGCCACCTGGTCTGACGCCGCTCGCGCGATTGAGCTGGCCGATACCGTGCCCCGCAGTCTGGCGAAGGGCCGGGCCGTCGATCTCCATCAGGAGGAGTTCTCGGAGCTGGGCACGTTTCGCGGCACGATGGCCTCGCTCGGTTGTGGGCTCGTGCTCCTGGGCCTACTCGTCCTCCTCATCGCCACGCTCGTCGGCGGCATCGCCAGCGAATTCGACTGGGAGCTGGGCAAATCGATCACCGGCGCCTGGCCGGCCGTCGTGCTGGCCGTGCTTTCCGCGTTCCTCGCCCTTCAGCTTCTCCCGCTCCTCATCGGTCCCGACCGCCCGCGAAGCTGATGCCGGGAGGCAAGTGAGGTCCGCGACGCACGATCCCCCGGCGTGCGGCTGGAAACGTCTCATACAAGCCCTGAGCGCGAGCGAGGGGATCACGACACACGATCCCCCGGCTCGCGCCTGGGGGCTTCTATCGAGCCAACCACGATCCCCCCGGCTTGCACCGCGGGCTTGCATGCGGGGGTCCGCGGACTGCGCACCTTGCCTGGCTTGCCGCGCTGGTCCGGTTGGGCCGACTCTGCCGGTGACGACTGCCCACGATGGACCGCTGCCCCGGACCGGCCGATTCAAGGGTGTGCCGCGGTCGCTCGCGTCCGGCGGCCGACGGGTGGATGGCTGCCGGGGAGCGAATACCAGATGCGGGTCATGTGGGTCGTCTTGCCGTGGCTGGCCGTGCTGGCAGACGACGTGACCGATGCCCGTCGCACGCCGATCGTCCGCGCGATCGAGTCGCAGCGCGACGCCGTCGTCAACATCCATGGCCAAAAGCTCGTGGGCAACTCCGCTGACGCCGATGGCGAGTTGCGGCGGGTGAACGGCATGGGCACCGGTGTGATCGTCGATCCGCGGGGCTACATCGTCACCAACTACCACGTCGTGGAGGGCGTACGGCGGATCGAGGTGACGCTCTCATCCGGCCGCACCACGGCCGCCACGCTCGTGTCGCATGACCCACGGACCGATCTCGCCGTGATCAAAATCGCGATCGACGAGCCGCTCCAAGTGGTCACGCTCGGAACGTCGAGCGACCTCATGATCGGCGAGACGGTGCTCGCCCTCGGCAATGCCTACGGCTACGAACACACGGTCACTCGCGGCATCATCTCCGCGCTGCACCGCAGCGTGGAAGTCAGCCGCACACAACAGTATGACGACCTCATCCAGACCGACGCCAGCATCAACCCCGGCAACTCCGGCGGCCCGCTCCTCAACATCAACGGCGAGGTGATCGGGATCAACGTGGCCGTACGTGCCGGAGCCCAGGGCATCGGCTTTGCGATCCCGATCGACCGCGTGCTCGACGTCGCCACGAAACTGATCTCGGTGGAGCGGGTCGGCAATGCCTGGCATGGTATCGTGGCTCGCACCACCGGCGGCCGCGGCGTCGTCGTCGAGACGATCCGCGGCGAGAGCCCGGCGGCCAGCGCGGGCATGAAGGCGGGTGACGTGATCGTGAGCGTGGGCGACGTGCCGGTGGCCCGGCAGTTCGACATCGAGCGAGCGTTGCTCGGCCGCAAGGCGGGCGAGGAGGTGTCGGTGACGGTGATGCGGGCTGGCGCAGAAGAACGCATCAGCCTGCCGCTGGCGTCGGTCCGCCGCGATGCGGAGTCGATCGACGAGCGGAGTTGGCGGGAGTTGGGAGTGCGGCTCGCCGCGCTGCCGTCGGCGAAGGTGCAAAAACTCCAGTCGCAATACCGTGGCGGGCTCTCAGTCGTGGAGGTTCGCCCTGACGGCCCGGCCGCCGAGCAGGGCATCCGCGGCGGCGACATCCTCGTGGGCCTCAACATCTGGGAGACGATCGCCCCGGACAACATCGCCTACATCCTCGACAAGGCCGAAGACGAGCACCTCAATCCGATCAAGTTTTACGTGCTCCGCGGCCGCGAGACGCTCTTCGGCCACATCGTCTCCGACACCGTGATGCGGTAGCCCCCGTAGGCCCGTCACTCCGTGACGGGCTGCCCGTTGCGGAGCA
>CAMDDA010000053.1 GCA_945890755.1 Candidatus Kuenenia stuttgartensis | reverse complement strand
GCCGGCGTTGGCGGCAAGCGAAGGCAGGATGCCGAGAGCGCAGCCGCCATCGAGCGAGCGAAGGGCATGGATGCCCGAAGCGAGCGTCCGGCTATCGGGGCATGGGCAACCCCGACCCCCACCAGCCAAGGTCGAACGACGCTCGGCCTTCCGAAACAATGCCTCAAGACGACTCGGGAATCACCGTCCCGCGTCAGGCTCCTTCACGCACCGGAAGCCGATGTGGTTCGTGCCACTCGAGACCTCGCCCTTGCCGCGGGTTCCCACGATGTACCGCGAGCAATACTGGTCGCTGCACAGGAACGAGCCGCCGCGTTGCACCCGCTTCGGCTGGCCCGGCTCCTGCGGATCGAAGCTATCGGAGGGGCCGCGAGGGTTTGTGACGACCGCGCGAAGGCCAGAACCCGCGTCGCGGGTGTAGGTGTCGGGGCGGTACCAGTCGCTGCACCACTCCCAGACGTTGCCCGACATGTCGTGGAGGCCGTAGGCATTGGCAGGATAGCGACCCACCGGGGCGATGCCGGGGAAGCCGTCGTCGGCCGTGTTCTCTCGTGGAAAGCGGCCCTGCCACGTGTTCGCCATCCAGCGACCGTCGGGCCTGAACTCCGTGCCCCACGGGTAGGCTGCGCCGGAGAGTCCGCCGCGGGCCGCGAACTCCCATTCGGCCTCCGTCGGAAGCCGCTTGCCGGCCCAGGCGGCGTAGGCCTCGGCGTCCTCGAAGGCGACATGCACGACGGGGTCGTCATCGCGGCCGGTGATGTCGCTCTCGGGGCCGAATGGGTGGCGCCACGAGGCGGCCGGCACGTAGGCCCACCAGCGGAGATGGGCGGCGCCGGTGGCATCGCGGAGTGGTACGTCGCCGGCGGGAGGCGTGAAGACGATCGATCCGGCGACCAGGTTCTCGGCCGGTGCACCTGGAAAGTCCTCCGCCCGCGGGGCCCGCTCGGCGACCGTGACGTAGTTCGTGGCTTTCACGAAGGCGGCGAACTGGGCATTCGTGACTTCGCTGGCATCCATCCAGAAGCCGGCCACCCTCACGCGATGAATCGGACGGGCATCGACCATCGGGTCGTCGCCGCCGAAGGGCATGCCCCGCGGGTCGGCACAGCCCATCGAGAACTCGCCGCCCGGAATCCACACCATTCCTGCTGGTGCCGACCCCTCGCCTGCCGATCTCTCGCGCGACGAGCCGGGCGGCGTGGAGTCCTGTACGGTCAGCTTGAAGCTGGCCGTCGGTCGGTCGGCTGCTCCATCGGCGGGAGCCGTTCGGTTCCCTGATGACACAGCCCACTGTCCGAGCCCCCACACGACGGCAGCCAGGCCGAAGCCGACCGCAGCGATGACGCCCGCTGAGGGACTGCGTGCAGCGGACTCGACGGTGCTGCCATCGGTGCGACGCGCCATCAGGCAGACTCCCGGCAGAGCGACCTCTCGAAGGCACGCTTCAGCGCCCGCCTCCGCGCTCGGCTCCACCATGCGGCGAATGCCTTGCGGGCCTCCTCGGCAAGCGCATCCTCGCGGCGGCGGAACGCGGCCAGCGTGTCGCGGTCCGACCGCATGCTCTCGTCACGCGACCAGCGGCGAAAGCGGTCGGCTGCCGCCGCGTGGTCGGTGAATTCGCCGAGCGTCCCCTGCAGTCGCTCGAGCGCGTCTTGGCAGCGGGCCAGCGTCGCCGCAGGGAAGACGCCGGCGAAGATCTCGACCGCATACCGCAGCTTCTTGGCTTCGATCCGCACCTGATGAATTTCGTCGGCATCGCGCAGACGGCGGTCGGCAACCGTGAAGAAGTGATCGACGAGCGGACCAAAACGCCGCCGGGCATATTCACCAAGCGTCGTGCAGCGGCCGCGGTCGACGACCCGTTCGAGGAGTTCATCGACTCGGCCCGGCCAATCGGCTTCGACCAGCCGTTCATGGATCTCACGAATCGGCCCTCTCGAGACCGCCCGCTGCCTCGACAGCATGGCCACGAGCCGGGCCCGCGCCGTACGGGCCGAGGACCGCGCATCGTTCTGTCCGAGACGTCCCGCGAGAACGTCGAGGTCGCGGGCATCGCCGGCAGCCCGCCGCAGCAGCCGCAGCCGCTTCCGAAACCAGGCGGCCCGCTTCGCCGGCAGCACATCGCGAAACACATCCAACGCCGCCAAGGTGCGGCGAGTCGCCACGCGGAGGCGGTGCACATGCTCCGGTGCAGTGCCTTCGGCCGCGGCCTGCACCTCGGCCCAAACAGCCCGGAACCGGCCACGGAGCGTCCGCATCGCTACGAGGCCGACGGCGGCATCGGGCCCATCCGTCACCAGCCAACTGGTCGTTCGCTGCGGCATGGGCGTTTCAGACCATCTGCCACGGAGCCGGCCTGCGGCTCAGAGCGGCAGGCCGGGCTCCGCGTCGGAATCGAGCGTGGCCACGTCGGAACCCGTCTGGGCACCGCTGGACTCGGTGTCACCGGCCGCGTCGAGCAGCGGGAAGTGACGGGACAGGATGCTCTCGCGATCCATCCGCAGGGCGTCGAGCGCCTCGGGACGAACCCGCACTTCCGCCGACTGGAACGTATTGAAGCCCGTGCCCGCGGGAATGAGATGCCCGAGGATCACGTTCTCCTTGAGGCCGACGAGATTGTCGATCTTCCCGGCGAGCGCGGCCTCCGTGAGCACCTTGGTGGTTTCCTGGAAGCTCGCGGCAGAGATGAAGCTCGAACTCTGGACGCTCGCCTTCGTGATCCCGAGCAATTGCGTGCTGGCCGTGGCCGGCTTCGGCTTCGTCCCCTTGGCGGGCGTGCCACCGAGGGCCTCGATCTGGGCGTTGGCCTGAAGGAGCACGTCCTTCGGCACGATGGTTCCTTCGGCGAACTCGCTATCCCCCTTCTCGGTGATCTTCAGCGAATCCTTGACCCGTTCGTTCGCCTGTCGGAACTCGAACTTGTCCATCACGCTGCCCGGCAGCAGGGTTGTGTCGCCGACGGTCTCGATCTTCACCTTCCGCAGCATCTGCGACACGATGATCTCGATGTGCTTGTCGTCGATCTCAACCCGCTGGCTGCGGTACACGTTCTGAATCTCACGGACGAGGTATTGCTGCACCGCCTCCTCGCCTGAGATCCGCAGGATGTCGTGCGGCACGAGCGGTCCATCGACGAGCGCCTCGCCCGCCTTCACGTAGTCACCGGCGTGCACCCGCAGGTATTTGCCCTGCGTCACGAGGTGCTCCTTCTCGATGCCGCTCTCGTTCTTGACGACGATCGTCCGCTTGCCGCGCCGCTTCTCGCCGAGCAACTCGACTTTGCCATCGACCTCGGCCATGATCGCCGGATCCTTGGGCTTCCGGGCCTCGAAGATTTCGGTCACGCGGGGTAGACCGCCCGTGATGTCCTGCGTGCCCGACGCCTCGCGGGGCGTCTTGGCCAGCACGTGGCCGGCGGCGACCTGCTCACCCGGCGATGCCTCGATGTAGGCCTTCTCGGGCAGATAGTAGAAGTCGAGGATCTTCCCCGACTCGTCCTCGAGCACGATCTGCGGGTGATACACACCCTTGTGCTCCATGATCATGCGCCGCAAATGGCCGCTCGGGTCCTTCTCCACGCGGAGCGTCTCGCCCTCGACCACGTCCTCGTACCGCACCTTGCCCGGCACCTCGGAGAGAATCGGGATCGAGTGCGGATCCCACTGCACGAGGGTCGTGCCCGCCTTGACCTCCTCGTTGTCCTTGACCTTGAGAATGGCGCCCGCGGGGATCTCGAACTTCTCGAGTTCGTGCCCCTTGGCATCGACGATCGCGATCTCGCCGTTCCGGGCGAGCACGACGGCCTCGCCCTGCTCGTTCATCACGGTTCGCAGCCGCGTGAACTTCACGGTGCCAGCCCGCTTCGCCTTGCTCTCGCTCTCCTCGATCGCCCGCTGACCCACGCCACCGATGTGGAACGTTCGCATCGTCAGCTGCGTGCCGGGCTCGCCGATGCTCTGGGCGGCGATGATGCCCACGGCCATCCCCTCCTCGACGAGAGAACCCGTCGAGAGATCCATGCCGTAGCAGAGACGACAGACGCCGAGCGGCGCCTCGCAGGTGAGGGCGCTGCGAACCTGGATCTTCTCCAATCCCAGCTCCTCGATCTGACGGGCCACCTTCGCGGTCATCAGGTCGTCCTCGTTCACGATCACTTCGTCGGTGATCGGGTTGACGATGTTCGCCCGGCTTACGCGGCCGCGAATGCTATCGGCGAGGCTGACCTCGACCTTTTCACCGCGGTAGATGACCGTCTTCGTGATGCCCTGCGTCGTACCGCAGTCGTGCATCGTCACGACGACGTTCTGCGCCACGTCGGCCAGCTTCCGGGTGAGGTAACCGGAGTCGGCCGTCTTGAGGGCCGTGTCGGCCAGACCCTTGCGGGCACCGTGCGTCGAGCTGAAGTATTCGAGCACCGTGAGGCCTTCACGGAAGTTCGCCTTGATCGGCGTTTCGATGATCTTGCCCGAGGGCTTCGCCATCAGGCCGCGCATGCCGGCCAGCTGTCGGATCTGTTCCACGCCGCCTCGGGCACCGGAGTGGGCCATGAGGTGGATCGGGTTGACGTAGCCGGGCCGGCGGGTTTCTTTGGCGTCGGTGTCCTGCTCGAGCTCCGCCATCATTTCCTTGGTGATCTGCTCGCGGGCATGCGTCCAAGCGTCGAGCACCGAGTTGTACCGCTCGCCGTCGGTGATAACGCCCTTCTGGTACCGCTTGAGAATCTTCATGACCTCCTTCTCGGCATCGCCGATGATCCGCGACTTGTTCACCGGCGTGATCAGGTCGTCGGTGGCGAAGGAGAGGCCGCTCTTGGTGCTCCAGCCGAAGCCCACGCGGTTCATGTCGTCGAGCAGGTCGATCGTGCGGCGCCGACCCAGCGTCTGGTAGCAGTCGGAGATCACACGGGCCAGTTCGCTCGACCGCATCGGGATGTTGTAGAAGAGCATCCCCTCGGGCAGGATCGAATTGAAGATCACGCGGCCCACGGTCGTCTCAATGACGGCGCCCGGCTTGCCCAGGGCCTCGACATCGGTCTTCAGCCGCCGCTGACCGGGGAGCTTCACCTTGATCTTCGCATGGGTGTCGACCTTGCCCAGCGAGTGGGCGATCTCGACCTCCTCGAAGCTCTTGAACACCATCCCCTCCCCCTTGCGGCCGGGGATCGCCATCGTGAGGTAGTAACACCCCATCACCACGTCCTGGGAGGGCGAGATGATCGGCGCGCCGTTGGCCGGGCTGAAGATGTTGTTCGTCGACAGCATCAGCGTATGGGCCTCGACCTGGGCCTCGATCGAGAGCGGCAGGTGCACGGCCATCTGGTCGCCGTCGAAGTCGGCGTTGAAGCCCTTGCAGACGAGCGGATGGAGCTTGATCGCGTTGCCCTCGACGAGCACCGGCTCGAAGGCCTGGATACCCATGCGGTGGAGCGTGGGGGCTCGATTGAGGAGCACCGGGTGGTTGCGGATCACCTCCTCGAGGATGTCCCACACCTCGGCGTCCTTCCGCTCGAGCATCTTCTTGGCGCTCTTGATCGTGTCGGCGTGGCCGAGCTCCTTGAGCCGCCGGATGATGAACGGCTGATAGAGCTCGAGCGCGATCTTCTTGGGCAGGCCGCACTGGTGGAGCCTGAGCGTCGGGCCGACGACGATCACCGAGCGGGCCGAGTAATCGACCCGCTTGCCGAGCAGGTTCTCGCGGAAGCGGCCCTGCTTGCCCTTGATCATGTCGGTCAGGCTCTTGAGCGGGCGATTGCTCGAGGCGAGCACCGGCCGCTTGCAGCGGTTGTTGTCGAAGAGGGCATCAACCGACTGCTGAAGCATCCGCTTTTCGTTGCGGATGATCACCTCGGGCGCATTGAGATCGACAAGCTTCTTGAGGCGGTTGTTGCGGTTGATGATCCGGCGATAGAGGTCGTTGAGATCGCTGGTGGCGAAGTTGCCGCTGTCGAGCATCACGAGCGGACGCAGGTCCGGCGGGATCACGGGGATCACGTCGAGCACCATCCACTCCGGCTTGTTCTCGCTGTCGCGGATCGCCTCGACGATCTTCAGCCGATTGACGAGGTCCTTCTTCTTCTGCTTCGAGTTGGTGGTCGCCAGCTCCTCACGGAGTTCCTTCGAGAGGCGAACGAGGTCGAGCGAGAGCAGGAGTTTGCGGACCGCCTCCGCCCCCATCTCCGCGTCGAAGCTGCCGTCGCCGTAATTCGCCCGCGCCTCGCGATACTCCTCCTCGGTGAGCAGTTGCTGCTTCTTGAGGGGCGTGTCCTTGGGGTCGAGGACGACGTAGTCCTGGAAGTAGATCACCTTTTCGAGGCTCGACGTCTTCATGTCGAGCAGCGCGCCGAGCCGGCTCGGCATCGCCTTGAAAAACCAGATGTGCACGACGGGCGCTGCCAGCTCGATGTGGCCCATCCGCTTCCGGCGCACGCGGCTGTGGGTGACCTTCACGCCGCAGCGGTCGCAGATCATCCCCTTGTACTTCATGCCGCGGTACTTGCCGCAGGAGCACTCCCAGTCCTTCTCGGGTCCGAAGATCTTCTCGCACATCAAACCGTCCTTCTCCGGACGGTAGGTACGGTAGTTGATCGTCTCGGGCTTCTTCACCTCGCCGAACGACCAGCTGCGAATGTCGTGCGGACGGGCCAGGCTGATCTTGACGGCCGAGTAGTCGTTGACGCGATCGTAAGTGGCTTCACCGATGCTCACGGGTCAGATCCTCCTCTTTTCCAGTTGCATATTCAGAGCCAGACCACGGATTTCGTTGGTGAGCACGTCGAAGCTGGCCGGGGTGCCGGCCTCGAGCGTGTTCTCCCCCTTCACCATGCTCTCGTAGATCTTCGTCCGCCCCTCCACGTCGTCGCTCTTCACCGTGAGCAATTCCTGGAGGATGTAGGCGGCACCGTAGGCCTCGAGCGCCCACACTTCCATTTCGCCGAACCGCTGGCCGCCGAAGCGGGCCTTGCCGCCCAGCGGCTGCTGGGTGATGAGCGAGTACGGGCCGGTCGAGCGGGCGTGCACCTTGTCGTCGACGAGGTGGTGGAGCTTCAGCATGTAGATGTAGCCCACCGTCGTCTCCTGCTCGAGACGCTCGCCCGTGCGGCCGTCGTGGAGCTGAGCCTTGCCGTGCTTCGGCAGACCGGCATCGGCGAGCAGCTTGTTGATGTCTTCCTCGCTCGCACCGTCGAAGACGGGCGTGATCGCCTGGAAGCCGAGCAGCTTGCCGGCCCAGCCGAGGTGCGTTTCCAGAATCTGGCCAACGTTCATGCGGCTCGGCACACCCAGCGGGTTGAGCAGGATCTGCACCGGCGTGCCGTCGGCGAGGAACGGCATGTCTTCCTTGGGCAGGATCTTGGCGATCACGCCCTTGTTGCCGTGGCGGCCGGCCATCTTGTCGCCCACGGAGATCACCCGCTTGGCGGCGACGTAGACCTTCACCATCTGGAGCACGCCGGGCCGCAACTCGTCGCCCCGCTTCATGCTGTTGAGGCGACGGTCACGGGCGTCGATCGCGTCTTCGACCGCGGGCCACATCGTTTTCACGAGTTTGTCGACGTCGGCCTTCCGCTGCGGAGACCGCAGGTCGAGCTCGTCGGGCTTGAACTGGGCGGCCCGCTCGGCCACGACCTTGTGATCCTGGTTCCGCACGAGGGGGCTGCCGTCGGCGGCCGTGAGCGGCTTTTGGATCACCTTCTCGATCTCGGAGACGAGCGCCCCGAATGCCTCGGCGATCCGCAGGTTGCCCTCGCTCTCGGCCTCCTTGAGCTGCTTCTGGAACTCCCGCCGCTCCTCCTCGGAGAGGCTCATCTGTCGCGAGAACTTCTCGGTGGCGATGACAATGCCCTCGACGCCCGACGGCACCTCCAGCGAGTCGTTCTTCACGTCCTCGCCCGCCCGGCCGAAGATCGCGTGGAGCAATTTCTCTTCCGGGGTCAGTTCCGTCTTGCTCTTCGGCGATACCTTGCCGACGAGGATGTCGCCCGGCCGGACGTAGGTGCCGATGCGAACGATGCCATTCTCGTCGAGGTTGTGCAGGGCCCGCTCGCCCACGTTGGGGATGTCGCGGGTGAACTCTTCGCGGCCGAGCTTCGTGTCGCGAATCTCGATGTCGTATTCCTCGATGTGGATCGAGGTGTAGACATCGTCCTCAACCAGCTCCTCGCTGATGATGATCGCATCTTCGAAGTTGAAGCCGTCCCAGGCCATGAAGCCCACCAGCACGTTGCGGCCGAGGGCCAGCTCGCCCTTGTAGGTCGCGGCGCCGTCGGCGAGCACCTCGCCCTTCTCAACCTTCTGGCCGATCTGCACGATCGGCTTCTGGTTCTGGCAGGTCCGCTCGTTGAGGCCGACGTACTTCCGGAGCTTGTAGGTCTCGACGGGACCGGAGCCCGACACCGGGCCGACTTCGATCGTCTCCGCATCGACGTAGGTGACCACGCCCTTGCGGGCCGCACGGACGATGAGGCCCGAATTGACCGCCACGTCCCGCTCCATTCCCGTGCCCACGATCGGCGGCTCCGTCACGAGCAGCGGCACGGCCTGTCGCTGCATGTTGGAGCCCATGAGCGCGCGATTGGCGTCGTCGTGCTCGAGGAAGGGGATGAGGCCGGCCGACACACCCACCATCTGGCTGGGGGCCACGTCGATGTACTCGATGTTCTCGGCAGGCACGAGCACGAAGTCGCCACGGTAGCGGGCGATGATCGTCTCGCCCACGAGCTTGCCGTCCACGACCGTCGCATCGGCCGGAGCGAGGTGCGCCTCGTGCTCCTCGTCGGCCCGCAGCCAGACGACGTCGTCGGTCAGCTTGCTCTTCGAAACCTTTCGATAGGGCGTGACCAAAAAGCCGTAGGAATCCACCCCCGAGTAGATCGCCATGCTCGAGATCAGGCCGATGTTCGTACCTTCCGGGGTTTCGATCGGGCAGATCCGGCCGTAGTGGGAGATGTGCACGTCGCGCACCTCGAACCCGGCCCGCTTGCGATTGAGACCGCCCGGGCCGAGGGCCGAAAGCCGCCGCTCGTGGGTGAGCATCGAGAGGGGATTCGTCTGGTCGACCACCTGCGAGAGCTCACCGCGGCCGAAGAAATACTCGATGGCCGCTGAGATGCTCTTGGGGTTGATCAACGTCCGCGGCGACATCTCCGCCACGTCCTTGAGGCTCATCCGCTCCTGCACCGTCCGCCGGAGCTTGAGGAAGCCCTTGCGCAGCTCATCGCTGGCGAGTTCGTCGATCGTCCGCAGCCGCCGGTTGCCGAGGTGATCGATGTCGTCCACCTCGACCTCGCCCTCGCCGTCGCTGAGCTGCAGCATGTACTTGATCGCGGCGATCAGATCCTCCGCCCGCAGCGTCATCTCCGTCTCAGGCACGTTGAGGCCGAGTTTCCGGTTGATGCGGAAGCGGCCCACGCGGCCGAGTCGGTAGCGATTGGCATCGTTGAACTTTTCGTCGAACAACGACCGAGCCTTGTCGAGAGCCGGCGGATTACCAGGCCGCAGCCGCTGGTAAATCCGCACGAGCGCGTCTTCATGACTCGGCGAAACGCCCGTCCGCCGCCGCGATTCCTCCGCATCCTCGCGGAGGCTGTTCATGATCAGGGGCAGCTTCTGCTCCAGCATCACCTCGACCGCCTTGAGGCCCGATGTCGAGATCAGCTCGGCCTGATCGTGGGTGATCTTGCAACCGGCATCGACGATGATCTCGCCGACCCGCTCACTGCCTTTCGGATACACGATGTCGTCGACGGCGATCTTGCCCTCGAGCTTTGGCACGCTTCGCGCCCCGACAACCTTCTCGACCGACGTCTTGTAAAAGAGCTTGAGGATCTCGGAATCCCGGGCGTACTTCGGATCCATCGCCCGCAGCAACGTGAGCGCGGAGAACTTTCCGCTCTGGTCGATGCGAACCTGCAGCGTGTCCTTCTTCGACACATTGAGCTCGATCCAGCTGCCCCGCTCGGGGATGATGCGGCAGTTGTGCGTCTTGCGGTCCGCGGACTCCGTGTCGGCGACGAAATCGATACCCGGTGAACGATGGAGCTGGCTCACCACCACGCGCTCGGCACCGTTGATGATGAACTCACCACCGCCGAGCATGATCGGGATGTCGCCGAGGTAGACCTCCTCCTCGATCGGCTGCTCGCGGGTCAGCCGCAGCCACACCCGCAGGGGCCGGCCGTAGGTGAGCCGCAGCTGGCGGCACTCGTCGGGATCGTAGCGGGGCTTGCCGAGTTCGTACCGCAGATACTCGAGCTTGACGGTGCGATCGTAGCTCTCGACCGGGAAGATCTCCCGCAGCACGCCCTCGATGCCGTGGTCCTTCCGCTTCTGCGGCGGCACGTCGTACTGCAGGAACGCGTCGTAGAACCGCGTCTGGATCTCGGTCAGGTCGGGGATGTGATGACTGGCGCGGCGGCTGCCGAAATGACGAACCTCGGTGGGCTGAAGGCGGCGAACGGCGCGAGTTGCCATGTAGAAGAAACTCCTAAAGCGATGCGATGGCAGGGGCAGCTGCGACCGCGAAACTGGCGACAGGATTCGCGAGGCTCGACACCGACCGATGAACGGCCGGCGAGAGTGCGACGCAAACCGGAGAACACCACGAGCACGTTCGTACTCAGGGGGCGAAACCTGAGAGGAACAGAGAGGACACCGAGGAGAAACAGCGGGGCAATCGAGGGAGCGGGCTCAGACGCAAATACTATACCGTTTCGACAGAGAACCGCCAGCCTCCCGCCCAAACGGGCGGGGAGGCAGGGGTTGGACGGGGCAGTATCGGCGGCTTACTTGATCGACACCTTTGCCTTGGCTTCCTCGAGTTCCTTCTTCAGTTTCTCGGCATCGGCCTTGGAGATGCCTTCCTTCACCTTGGCAGGGCAGGCCTCGACCATGTCCTTGGCCTCCTTGAGGCCCAGGCCGGTCGCGGCACGCACGACCTTGATGACGCCGATCTTGTTGTCGCCGAAGTTCTCGAGGATGACGTCGAATTCCGTCTTCTCGGCAGCGGCTTCGGCACCACCGGCAGCGGCGCCACCGGCAGCCGGAGCCGCCATCATCACGGCGCCACCAGCGGCCGGCTTGATGCCGTGGACTTCGTCGAGGTAGTCAGACAACTCCTTCGCGGCCTTGAGCGTGAGGCCGACGATCTTGTCGCCAAGGTCCTTGGTCTCTGTGGAAAATTCACGGGTTGCTTCAGCCGTTGCCATCGCTCGAGGTCCTTTCCCTTCGAAAAATGCTGCCGCCGGGTGACGTCGGCCGCGGTAAAATAGTGAGGTTTGTGGAGGTGGAGGGCCTGGGAGCCATCCTGTGAGTCTTGTCGGCCCGCCCTACGGCGAGCCTTTTTTCATACCATGTCGTTTTGCGAAGTGAAGCCCGCCCAAGAAAAATCCGGGCGCCAGCGGTTTAGGCAGCCGGCTCGGACTCGCCCGCCGCCTTTTCCAGGTCGTCTGCCCGCTGGGAAATCTGGCCGGCAAGGGTGCCCCCGGCCGACACGATCTGCCCAGCAAGCACGCCTCCCAGCGAGGAAATCTGACCCGAGAGAATCGAGAGTTGCTCGAGACGAGTCGGCCACTTGGCGACCTTCTTGACATCACCCGCGTCGAGGCGGGCGCCGTCGAGCGCTCCACCGCGGCACTCGAAGCCCTCGAAGTCCTTGACGCCGGCAAGCCGGTCGAGCTCCTTCGCCAAATCGACGACGTCGTCTCCGCCCCAGGCGATGGCCAGCATCCCTGCGGACTGCTCGAAGGCGGGCTCCAGCGGCGTGCCCAGCATAGCCCGGCGTGCCAGGCTGTTCTTCACGAGTTGCAGGTGAATCCGCTTCTTCCGCAACGTCTGCCGAAGTTGGGTGGTCTTCTGCGCGTCGAGCCTGCCAAGGCTCACGACGACCACGTCGCCGACGCCCTGCAGGCGCCCCTTGAGGTCTTCGACCAGCATGTTCTTGATGAGCTTGCTCATGATTGGAAACTTTCAGCGAGAGAGGCGTGGACGGGTCAGGCGGCAACCATGATGCCGGGGGTCATCGTGCCACAGATCGAGATGCTCTTTACGTACTGGCCGCGGACACTCGACGGCTGCAGCGACAGAATGTGGTCGATGAAGGCCCGCACGTTGTCGGTCAGCTTCCCCGAATCGAAGCTGAACTTGCCGACCACGGCATGCACGATGCCCGTGGGATCGTTGCGAAACTCGACCTTGCCGGCCTTGTATTCGGCGACGGTCTTTTTGATGTCGGCCGTCACCGTGCCGGCACGCGGGCTCGGCATCAAGCCGCGGGGGCCGAGCACCTTACCGAGGGGACCGACGAGGCCCATCATGTCGGGCGCCGCTATACAGACGTCGAAGTCGGTCCAGCCTTCCTTGATCTTCTTGGCGAGATCGTCGGCCCCAACCTCCTCCGCACCGGCAGCCTTCGCGTCATCGGCAAGATTGCCCTTGGCGAACACGACCACCCGCTTCGACTTGCCGATGCCGTGGGGCAGAACGAGCGAGCCGCGGATGATCTGATCCGCCTGCTTGGGGTCGATTCCCAGCCGCACGTGGATCTCGACCGTCTGGTCGAATTTGGTGGCGGGAAACTTCTTGAGAGCCTCGACGGCCTCGGCGAGGGGCAGCGGAGCTTCGGTCTGCGGCTTCACGGCGAGCATGGCCCGCATGCGCTTGGTGCTGGCGACTGTCATGAGTCAGAGTCTTTCGCGAAATGAAATGGAGGTGAATGGTGATCGGAGGGCTCAGCCCTCCACGACGATGCCCATGCTGCGGGCGGTGCCCTCGACCATGCGGCACGCATGCTCGCCGTCGCGGGCATTGAGATCGGCCCCCTTGAGCCGCACGATCTCGCTGATCTGGGCCTTGGTGACCTTGCCCACCTTGTCGCGGTTGGGCACGCCCGAGCCCTTGGCCAAGCCCGCCGCCTTCTTCAAGAGTGCCGCAGCCGGCGGACTCTTGGTGATGAAGTCGAACGAACGGTCGTTGTAGACGGTGACCACGACCGGGATCGGCATGCCCGCGGCCTCACGCGTGCGGTCGTTGAACTGCTGGACGAACTGGCCCAGGTTGATGCCGAACCGGCCGAGCGACGTGCCCACCGGGGGCGCCGGAGTGGCCTGCCCACCGGGCACCTGGAACTTCGCCTGCCCAACCATCTGCTTCGCCATTGCAACAGCCCTCTCGTCAGTGCGTCAGTGTGTCAGTGTGTCGTTTGTTCAGCCGTCAGACCGACTCGATCTGCCAGTATTCGATGTCCACCGGAGTGGAACGGCCAAAGATGCTCAGCATCACGGTCACTCGGCCATTGGCCTCGTCGATCTGGTCGACCTCGCCCTCAAAGTTCTCGAAGGTGCCCTCGTTGATCTTGACGCGGTCGCCCTTCTTGAAGTTGATCTTGAGCCGCGGCGCCTCGGCCGTCTTCTCCTCGGTCTTGTTGAGGAGCTTGGCCACGTCCTGCGGGAGCATGGGGCTCGGACGGCCGGCCGAACCGGTGAAGTCGCCGATCCCGCCTGTCTCGCGCACGAGGTACCACGTCTCGTCGTTCAAGATCATGTTCACCAGGATGTATCCCGGATAGAGCTTGCGAGAAACGACGCGTTTTTTGCCCCCTTTGAACTCGGTGACCTGTTCCTTCGGCACGACGACCTCGCCGAAAAACCGGTCGAGCCCCTGGAGCGAGATCCGTCGCTGAAGCGTCTCGCGAATCGAGTCCTCGCGATTGCTCTGCACCTTGAGGATGTACCACTGCCTGTCGCCGGCCGCGGGCGCTGCAGTTGCCTCGGCCGCAACCTCGACGGGCTTCGCGTTTTCATCTCCCGCAAACGGATCCTCGAGTTCGGCGGGAGTGCCGTCGTCAATGTCCTCGTCCTCGGCGGCAGCAGCCGCCGCTGCGTCGGCCACCACCGGCCGGACAGCATCGCCGCCGGTCTCATGCGACAGCCCGGCAGCCTCGGCCGCCGCCTGCTCACCGCCCGTCGAATCGTCGAATGTTGCAGTCATGTCGCTATTCCGGTCGTCAGGTGATCTGCAGCACATACCGCAGGATGAACCACCAGAAGAGATCGTACCCAGCCAGAATGGCCGCCAACGCGAAGATCAGGAAAATGATCACGGCTGAGCTGCGGGCCACCTCGCCCCCGGTCGGCCACGACACCTTCGCCATCTCCGCCTCGACAGCGATCAAGAAGTCGGCGAACCGCGGCACATTGACAAGCCGATAGCAGAGCCACAGGCCGGCAGCCAGCAGCAGCCCCGGCACGAGGAACCGCACCACGCCGATGTCGCCATAGGCTGAGAGCCCCGCCGCACCATCCGCCGGCACGTCGCCCGCCACGGGCGCAGCGGCGGCCGCAAACCAAAGCGGCAGCAGTTGGGCGAGTCGCCATATTCCGATTCCGACGATCAGCGCGAGGGCGGCGAACGTCACCTGACGCGCCAGCCGCCCCTGCGTGGGTTTGTAGACCGAAGCGTTGAGGAGCTCTCCCCAGACACTACCGCCACGGACGTGGTTTTCTTGTGTACTTGCCATCATGCGCTCCGTCGCCTCACTCTCTGCCCGCTGGCCGCCCGCGGAGCCACGGCGCGCCTCTCGACGCGCCGCGGCCACTGCGTGCAGGGGCGGCGGGGATCGAACTCGCAACCTCTGGTTTTGGAGACCAGCGCTCTGCCAGTTGAGCTACGCCCCTGTGTTGGCCGGGCTTCGGGGCGACCTCGAAGCCCGGCTTGGTTTCCAATTATCCACCTCCGGGGCCGGGACCCCGGACATATCTCCTTCCGGGGCCGGGACCCCGGACATGGTCAGTCCAGAATCTTGGTCACGACGCCCGAGCCGACGGTCTTGCCGCCTTCGCGAATGGCGAAGCGAACACCGTCGTCCATGGCGATCGGCACCATCAGCTCGACCTCCATCTTCACGTTGTCACCCGGCGAGCACATCTCGACGCCGCCGAGCAGCTTGGTCGAGCCGGTCACGTCGGTGGTGCGGAAGTAGAACTGCGGGCGGTAGCCGGCGAAGAACGGCGTGTGACGCCCCCCTTCCTCCTTCGACAGCACGTAGACCTCGCACTCGAACTTCTTGTGGGGCTTGATCGAGCCCGGCTTTGCCAATACCTGACCGCGCTCGATGCCTTCGCGAGCGATGCCGCGGAGGAGGCAGCCGACGTTGTCGCCGGCCTGCCCCTTGTCGAGCAGCTTCTTGAACATCTCGACGCCGGTGACGGTCGTCTTCTCAGCCTTTTCCTTGAGGCCGATGATCTCGACTTCGTCGCCGACCTTCACTTCGCCGCGCTCGATACGACCCGTGGCCACGGTGCCGCGGCCTTCGATCGAGAACACGTCCTCGATGGCCATCAGGAACGGCTTGTCGAGCTCACGCATCGGCTCCGGGATGTAGGCATCAACGGCCGCAAGCAGGTCGGCGATGCACTGGTTCTTGGCCGGATCCGCCGGGCTGTCGTAGGCCGGCTTGCCCGCACCACGAATGATCGGCACATCGTCGCCCGGGAAACCGTACTTCGTCAGCAGCTCGCGAATTTCCATCTCGACGAGATCGAGGAGCTCCGGGTCGTCGACGAGATCGACCTTGTTGAGAAACACGACGAGGGCCGGCACGCCGACCTGCTTGGCGAGCAGGATGTGCTCCCGCGTCTGGGGCATCGGACCGTCGGCCGCGCTCACCACCAGAATCGCGCCGTCCATCTGGGCGGCGCCGGTGATCATGTTCTTGATGAAGTCGGCGTGGCCCGGGCAGTCGATATGGGCGTAGTGACGCTTCTCGGTCTCGTACTCCACGTGACTGACGGCGATCGTCACCGTCTTCGTATCGTCGCGGACGGTACCGCCCTTGGCGATGTCGGCGTAGCTCTTGGCGATAGCCAGATTCTTGGCCGCCTGCACGGCCACCAGCGCGCCGGTGAGGGTCGTCTTGCCGTGGTCGATGTGCCCGATCGTGCCGACATTGACGTGCGGCTTGCTCCGCGTGAACGTGTCCTTTGCCATGCTAACTCCTGCTTTCTCCTCGGAAAGAAAAACCGAACTGGTGGTTGCGAACTGCTCGTTTCGAACTGGCTATCGGCGAGGGCCCAGCGGCGTCAGGTCGCCGTGCCACCCGCGGGAGAGCTGCTGAAGGGACTTGAACCCTTGACCTCGTCCTTACCAAGGACGTGCTCTACCAACTGAGCTACAGCAGCAATGTTGACTCGATGGACACCGTGCGACGTGAATGGGCCTGGATGTGGGATGCGAGATGTGATCGGTGGCGGAACGACTCGAAAAGCGGGTAGAGGGAATCGAACCCTCGTCTTTAGCTTGGAAGGCTATTGCTCTACCATTGAGCTACACCCGCACGGAGCGACACACGGACACGCGGAAGGGGACATGACTGGGGAGTGCAGGATTCGAACCTGCGAAGGCATAGCC
>CAMDDA010000052.1 GCA_945890755.1 Candidatus Kuenenia stuttgartensis | reverse complement strand
GATGTCGCTGCGGCCGATGATCACTGCGTGCCGGCCGGCCGTCTCGATGCCGGCGTCGATCAGCATCCGTTGCACGCCCGCCGCCGTGCAGGGCACGAACCGCGGCCGCCCCTGCGAGAGCAGCCCGGCGTTCTCCGGATGAAAGCCGTCGACGTCGCGGTCGGGAGGCACGGCATCCAGCACGGCGAGCGTATCGACATGCTCCGGCAGCGGCAGTTGCACGAGAATTCCGTCGGCCGGGCCGTGCTCGTCGCGAGCGAGCGACTGCACGAGGGCCACGAGGGCCGCCGTGTCGGCCGTCGCCGGCACCCGCACCACCTCCGCATCGATCCCCACGCGAGCCGCCGCGGCGGCTTTGCTCTTCACATAGGAGGCGCTCGCGGCCATGTCGCCGACGAGCACGACCACGAGCCGCGGCCGCCGCTGGAACATGCCGGCGAACGTCTCGACCTCCGCCCGGAGGGAGTCTTCGATGGTGGCGGCCAGGGCGCGGCCGTCGAGCAGGAGGGCGGTCATTCAGGGTTCTTCGTGGAGGCGGCCCAGGTTTTCCAGCGGTCCTCGATCCCGGCGGCCGCCGCGTCGCCGAGGTGAAACACGAAATGATATCGCAGCGTCAGCGACTCACCCGCCGCAATCGTATGGGCACCGGTCCCGGCTGGAGCCCCCGCGAAATCATGTAGTCCAAACGGATTGGCCGCCACGAGGCCGTAGTCGCGGGCATGCCAGTGGGTGGGATGCCGCAGGTTCGTCGGGTGATCGAAGATCGCCACCCCCTGCACCCTTCCTTCGACCGGCCCCGAGTAATCCACCCACCGCGCCGCCTTGCCCCACACGTCGGCATCGGTGCGACCCTCGGAGTCGGTGATCCGCCCCGCGGCGCCCGTCGAGCCATGCACGTCCTTCAGCTGCAAGGCCGGATGCACCCGCAGGGCCATCGTGCCCTCCTTCGTGTCGCCGAACGTCACGGCGCCGTGATCGGCCCGGATCGTGATCGTGACGTCGATCGACCGTGCGCGTTCGTCCCCCGCGAACTCCAGCCGCCGCGAGTCTGTGCACACCACTTCGCCATCGGCCTGCACCCACCGATTCTCCGTCTCGATCACGGCCGGCTGCCCCGGTTCGCTCGTCTCGAGCTTCGTCTGCTCCACCCGCGGGCCGGTGCGGTGATCGGGCTTTCCCGCCTCGGGGTGCGACAGCCAGAAGTCGAGGCCGTTCACCTTGCCGTGCATGAACCACAGCGACTCGTGGTGCGGATGGTCGTGCGGCTCCCCGGCCACCCCTTTTACCATCGGCCACTGCCTCGTCAGCCCCGTGCCGGCCGGGCTGAGAATCGGAAACAGAATCGGCTTGCGGTGGCCCACAAACACGTACGACGTGAACGGCTTCCCGTCGATCGTCACGTCCACCCGGTCGTCATGCCGCTCGAGCCGCACGTCGCCGGCACTGGCACTGGCGCCGATGCCGAGCAGGATCGCGATGACAGTCAGATACCTCACCTGCGTCACTCCTTCTCGGCCAGGATCTGCATCCGCAGCTGGTGCTGCATCTCCTCGAGCACGCGCCGCTCCTCCTCCGTGAGATTCCCGGCCGTCTTCTGCTCGAGCATCTTCAGCGTATCGACGAAGTGCCGGGCCGTGGCCAGATTCTTGTGCGTCTTATTCGTGATCGGATTCGGAATCCGCCCCAGCGCCATGAGTGCCTGGGTGAAGAGCGTGTGAATCAGGAAGTCGAACGTCGCGGGCGGGCCTTGCTGTTCGGGCGTGAGGTCGTCTGTTGACATGCGTGATCTCGTTGAGTGGGCTCGACGTAATTTTTACCTAGTCTAGCCAAAGCCGGCGGCGGAACGGCAGAAGTCTCCTCGCGGAGGAGCTCGCTCCTTTCACGACCTACGGCGGTTCATTCCCCAGAAGGTCGCGATCTCCAACGCTCGTCGAGCTTCCGCCGATTCCGCCACCTCCCCGTTTCTGGCCCGTCACTCCGTGACGGGCAGCCCGTTTCGGAGCAACGGGCCTACGGTGTGTTCAGGGAGCCTCGGGGTTGCCCGTGCCGTGGAGCCGGCGTTGCTGACAAGCGAAGGCAGGATGCCGAGAGCGCAGTCAGCATCGAGCGAGCGGAGGGCATGGATGCCCGAAGCGAGCGTCCGAGCGACACGGCACGGGCGACCCCGAGGCGGCGCCAACCAGAAGACCTCACGCCTCCGCGACCCAGGCGCTGCCGGCGTGGCGTTCGACGGCGGCGGCGACGAGGCCGGAGAAGAGCGGATGGGCGGCGGTGGGCTTGCTCTTGAACTCGGGGTGGAACTGCACGGCGACGAACCACGGGTGGTCGGCCAGCTCGACGATCTCCACGAGGCCGCCGTCGGGGCTCGTGCCGGCAATCACGAGGCCGGCCTGCTCGAGCTGCTCCCGATACTTGCCGTTGAACTCGTAGCGGTGGCGGTGCCGCTCGGTGATCCGCAGCGTGCCGTAGGCGGCGGCGGCCCGGGTGCCCTCGGCGAGCACGGCCGGCTGGGCGCCGAGCCGCATCGTGCCCCCCTTCTCCACCACGGCCCGCTGCTCATCCATCAGGCAGATCACCGGGTGGGGCGTATTGCGGGCGAACTCGGTCGAGTGGGCCCCCTCGAGGCCGGCACAGTGGCGGGCGACGTCGATCACGGCGCACTGCATGCCGAGACAGATGCCGAGGAACGGCAGCTTCCGCTCGCGGGCGAACCGGATCGCCTCGACCTTGCCCTCGATACCCCGTTCGCCGAAGCCGCCCGGCACGATCAGGCCATCGAAGCCGGCGAGGAGCCGCTCGGCACCTTCGCGTTCGATATCTTCGCTCTTGATCGGCTGCACCCGCACCTGCGTCCGCTGCGCGATACCGCCGTGGTCGAGGGCCTCGTAGATGCTCTTGTAGGCGTCGCGGTGCTCGGCGTACTTGCCCACGAGCGCGATCGACACCTCGTGCTCGGGATTCCGCAGCCGGTGCAGGATCTCGTGCCACTCCTCGAGGTCGGCGGCCGGGGCCTGGATGCCGAACTTCCGCAGCACGAGTTCGTCGATCTTGTTCGACTGCAGCGAGAGCGGCACCTCGTAGATCGAGAAGTCCTTGTCTCGCTCCTCGATCACGCAATCGAGCGGCACGTTGCAAAACAGGGCGATCTTCTCCCGATCGGAGACGTCGAGGGCCCGCTCCGTGCGGCACACGAGCACGTCGGGCTGGATGCCGATCTGCCGCAGGATGCCGACGGAGTGCTGGGAGGGTTTCGTCTTCAGCTCGCCCGCGGCCTTCAGGTAGGGCACCAGGGTGAGGTGGATGAACATGCAGTTCTCGCGGCCCACCTCCAGCGGAATCTGCCGGATCGCCTCCAGGAACGGCAGGCTCTCGATGTCGCCCACCGTGCCGCCGATCTCGGTGATCACGACGTCGGTGTCGGGGCTCGCGAGCCGCTTCACCATGTCCTTGATCTCATTGGTGATGTGGGGGATCACCTGCACGGTCTTCCCGAGAAACTCTCCCCGCCGCTCCTTGTTGATCACGGAGAGGTAGATCTGGCCGGTCGTGTAGTTGCTCTCGCGGGTGAGCGTCGTCGCCGTGAACCGCTCGTAGTGGCCGAGATCGAGGTCGGTCTCACTGCCGTCGTCGAGGACGTACACCTCGCCGTGCTGGTACGGGCTCATCGTCCCCGGATCGACATTGATGTACGGATCGAGCTTCTGCATCCGCACCTTGAGGCCGCGGGCCTCGAGGAGCATGCCGATCGACGCGCTGGTGAGCCCCTTGCCCAGCGAGCTCACGACGCCGCCGGTCACGAATACATGCTTGGTCACGGTGCGAGTTCCTTCCCGTCCGCCGATGCCAGACTCCTGCGGCCGCCGTCACGACCGTCCTCGGACCGGATTGAACCAGTGGCCGCCGGCACGGTCAATTCGCGCGGCACTTGGGCGGGTATTTTCGTGGTGTAGAGTGAAGAGTATGAATCCACTCGCCGCCCAGCCAGTCGCCGCGACCGAACCCACGTCGAACCTGCGGATTCGCAGCCTGGAGCCGCTCGTGCCACCTTCGCGGCTCTGTGCGCTCCTGTCGCTCGACGAGGCCGCGCGGGCCACGATCGTGGCCGGCCGCCACGCGGTCGAGCAGGTGCTCGCCGGTGCCGACGGGCGATTGATGGCGGTCGTAGGCCCCTGCTCGATCCACGATCTCGACGCGGCCCGCGACTATGCAGTCCGGCTCAAGCGGCTCGCCGACCGGGTCGCCGACCGACTGCTCGTGATCATGCGGGTTTATTTCGAGAAGCCCCGGACGACCGTGGGCTGGAAGGGACTGATCAACGACCCGCACCTCGACGACACGTTCGACGTGGCCACGGGGCTGCGGCTGGCCCGCGGCCTGCTCATCGAGATTGCGCGGATGGGGCTCGCGACGGCGACCGAGTTTCTCGAGCCCATCACGCCGCAATACATCGCCGACACGATCGTGCTCGGAGCGATCGGTGCCCGCACGACGGAAAGCCCGACGCATCGCCAGATGGCCAGCGGCCTCTCGATGCCCGTGGGCTTCAAGAACTCCACCGATGGTTCGCTGCAGGCGGCCGTCGATGCGATGCAGGCCTCCCGTACGCCCCACTGCTTCCTGGGTATCGACAACGACGGGGGCACGGCGGTCGTCTCGACGACCGGCAATCCCTGGGGCGTGCTCATGCTCCGCGGAGGCCGCAGCGGGTCCAACTATTCGCCGGAGATCATGCAGGAGGCCCGGCAGCGTCTCGAGGCGGCCGGCCTGCCGGCCCGCGTGATCGTGGACTGCAGCCACGCCAATTCCGGCAAGGATCACCGCCGGCAGTCGATCGTGTGGCGCGACGTGCTCGCCCAGCGGAACCAGGGCGACCGGTCGATCGTCGGGCTCATGCTGGAAAGCAACATCAACCCGGGAGCCCAGCCGGCCTCACGCGACCGCTCGAAGCTCGCCTATGGGGTCTCGATCACGGACGGCTGCATCGGCTGGGACGAGACCGAGGAACTGCTCCTCGAGGCCCACGCGCAGCTGGTATAAAAGCCCCCACGCGCAAGCCGGGGGATAATCCGCGCTGCTTCAACCGCCGCGCCGATCACTCTGCTTGCGGCCGCATGATCCCCCTGCTTGCGCATGGGGCCTTGTATGAGGCGTCGCCGGCCCCGTCGACGCGAAATTCGCATACACTCCCCGTCATGTCCAACCCAGCCCTGATCGTGATCCCCGCACGGCTGTCGAGCACGCGGCTGCCGCGGAAGATGCTGCTCGCTGAAACGGGGAAGCCGCTGATCGAGTACACGTGGCGGGCCGCCGGCCGCGCGCGGCGGGCTTCCCGCGTCGTCGTGGCCACCGACAGCGACGAGATCGCCGCGGCCGTCCGCGGGTTCGGCGGCGAGGCGATCATGACGTCGCCCGATGCTCCGAGCGGCACGGCCCGCATCGTCGAGGCGCTGCCGCATCTGGCCGAGGCGTCGATCATCGTCAACGTGCAGGGGGACGAGCCGGAGATCGCGGCCGAGGCGATCGACGCGGCCATCGACCTGCTCGACCGCTGCCCCGAAGCGGGTATCGCCACGCTCGTCACCCCGCTCCGTCGGGCCGAGGATCTCGAGGATCCAGCCGCCGTGAAGGCCGTGCTCACGCCCTGGCGGCAGGAGCCGGCCGACGCCGACGTGGTCGGCCCGATCGTGGCCGGAGCCTGGCGGGCGATCTACTTCAGTCGGGCGGCAGTGCCTGCAGCCCGCGACTGGTCGGATTCGCTGCTCGCGGCCGAGCCGCCGCTCTACTGGCAGCACGTCGGACTCTACGCCTACCGGCGGAGCACGCTCGAAGCGTGGAACACGCTGCCGGAATCGCGGCTCGCCGCGCACGAGAGCCTCGAGCAGTTGCGGGCCATCGAGGCGGGCATCCCGATCGCAGCCGCAGCGATCAGCCACGCGGCCCGCGGCATCGACACGCCGAAGGACTACGCCGCATTCGTGGCACGCTGCCGCGAGTCGTAGTCACTCCGTAGGCCTGTTGCTCCGCAACGGGCTGCCCGTCCCCGTAGGCCTGTTGCTCCGCAACGGGCTTTGCCCGTCGCCGTAGGCCCGTTGCTCCGCACCGGGCTTTGCCCGTCACGGAGTGACGGGCCTACTTCTTTTCCACCGGCACGAGCAACACACTGGCGGCGGCGTGGGCAAGCACGGCCTCGGACGTGCTGCCGAGCAGCCACCGCGAGAGGGCATCGGACGGTGTGCGGCCCACGATCACGAGATCGGTGCCGTCGGCCTTCACCTGTTCGAGGATCTTCTCCCCGGGATTGCCCTGCGCGACGATCGGCTCGTGACCCTGGAAGGCGGGGGGCAGCGTCCCCTGAAACGTCTTCAGCGTGCCGCCGAGGGCCGCCACCTCGTCGTCGTGCTCGTGCTGCCAGGCCGCGGCGATCGCCGCCGTGTCGGGATCCCGCACCCGCTCCTTCACCCAGACCGGCACCGGACCGGCGAGCATCGACTCCGTGACACCGATCACGCGGCCCTCCGTGCCGGCGGGCCAGTGCAGCTTCTGGGCTACCGCCGCCACGGCCGTGGTGCTCGCTGGATGATGCCCGACGAGCACCCGCAGTCCGCGGCCCGCTGGGATCGCCGAACGGGCCACGAGCACCGGCAGATGCGCGCCGTGCACGACCGCCCGCGACACGCTGCCCAGCAAAAAGCTCTCGATCGCGCCATGGCCTCGGGCGCCCACCACGAGCAGGTCGGCCTGAGCCCGGGCGGCGGCGTCGAGGATGCCGACGGCCGCGGTCTGCGAATCGCTGATCAGTTCCGGCTCGTGGGCGAAGCCGGCGGGCAACAGCTTCCACGCCTCCTCGCGGACGGCCGCGATCGCCCCGTCGATCAACGCGTGCGACTTGCCCGGGAGCTGACGCTCGAGCTCGAGCTTCGAGAAATAGACCGCCAGCGTATCGGTGGCGGGATTGACGAGTCGGGCGACGAGCCGCACGGCATCGAGCGACTTCGGCGAGCCATCCACCGCGACGAGAATCTTCATGCGAGCCGTCTCCGGGAGTACGAGTGGGAGGATTCTAGCAGCATCTCGCGTCCGGTGGTCACGCCAGCCACACCTTCGCCGGCTCACCGGGCTGTTCACGGGCCAGCCGCGGCACGGCATACCCGGGGAGCGCGTCGCGAAGCTGCCGGTGCAACTCGTGGGCTCGGGCCTCCGACACCTCGAAGTGCCCCGCCCCGCGCACGCGGTCGAGCAGGTGCAGGTAGTAGGGCACCACGCCGATCTCGACGAGCCGCTGCGAAAGGCTCTGCAACGGCTCGAACGCATCGTTCACGCCCGCCAGCAGCACGGCCTGATTGAAGAGCAGGGCCGGCGCTGCAGCCAGCCGGCGCAGCGCTTCCGCGACTCGGTCGTCGAGTTCGGCCGGATGGTTCGCATGCACGACCACCACGGCCGAAAGCCGGCTCGCAGCGAGCGTTGCCACGAGGCCGTCGGTCACCCGCTCGGGCAGCACGATCGGGAGCCGCGTGTGGATCCGGAGCCGCCGCAGGTGCGGGATCGCGTCGAGCCGCTGCACGAGCCCGGCGAGCCGGGCGTCGTCGGCCATGAGCGGATCGCCGCCTGAGAGGATCACCTCGGTGAGCGTTGCATCGGCGGCGATCGCCTCGACGGCGGCCTCCGTGCCGGCGAGCGTGGCGCCGTGGTCCGCGTAGGGAAACTCACGGCGAAAGCAGTAGCGGCAATGGACGGCACAGGCCCCCGACACGAGCACGAGCGCCCGGCCGGCATACTTCTGCACGAGCCCCGGTGCCGCGAGGGCCGTCGCTTCGTGCAGAGGGTCGGCCGTGAAGCCGGGGCGTTCGACCGCCTCGTCAGCGATCGGCAGCACTTGCCGCAGGAGCGGGTCGTGCGGCGTGCCGTGCTCCATCCGGGCTACGAATCCCCGCGGCACGAGCAGCGGGAAGCCGGGCGGGGCTTTGGCCGCGAGCGCGGAATCGAGGCCGAGGACGCGGCACAGCTCGGCAGGATCGCGAATGGCGCGGGCGAGTTCACGCTGCCAGGAGGCAATGTCCGCGCGGCTCCCGCCGCGGGGCGAAGCCGCGGGCGCGGGGGGCGACACGGCGTGGGGCGTGGCGTGCATCGGAGGCGGTTGACAGGCCGCGGGGGCTGGGCCACGCTTGTCGGCCTTCGCCCGCAGAACGCCCAAGGATACGGCGGCGGGCCGCGAAAGAAAAACAACCGTCCCCAGGGGAGCCCCCGTGCCTGCCTACAACACGAGCGAATTCAAGAAGGGTCTCAAGGTCCAGATCGACGGCGACCCCTACATCATGATCGAGTGCAACTTCGTGAAGCCCGGCAAGGGGCAGGCGCTCTACAAGTGCAAACTCCGCAACCTGCTCCGCAACACGGTGCTCGACCGCACCTACAAGAGCGGCGACTCGCTCGATGCGGCCGACATCGCCACGATCGAGGCCCAGTATCTCTACAAGCAGGGGGAGGCGTTCGTCTTCATGGACAACGCCAACTACGAGCAGTACGAGCTTTCGAAGGAGCAGGTCGACGACGCCTGGAAGTGGATCAAGGAGGGCACCGTCTGCTCGATGCTGCTCTACAACGGCAATCCGATCTCGATGGAGCCGCCGAACCACATGGTGCTCAAGGTCGAGTACGCCGAGCCGGCCATGCGGGGCAACACGGCGACGAACCTCACGAAGCCCGTGAAGCTCGAAACGGGCGCCGACGTGATCGTGCCGGCGTTCATCGAGCAGGGCGACCTGATCAAGGTCGACACCCGCACGGGCGAGTACCTCGAGCGCGTGAAGGTGTAAGGACCGCCCCGAGCCGTAGGACCGTCACTCCGTGACGGGCCAAGCCCGTTGCGGAGCAACGGGCCTACGAGGAACCGTGAGGGGTTGCCCACACCCCGAGAGCCGGCGTTGCTGACAAGCGCAGGCAGGATGCCGAAGCGCAGTCAGCATCGAGCGAGCGAAGGCATGGATGCCGTAGCGAGCGTCCGGCGACGGGGTGTGGGCAACCCCGAACCCATGCCACAGGAGGTCGCCCCGCTCAATCCCACCACCAGCGGCCGGCGGGCAGGTCCTTCGCGGCGGCCCGCGTGGCGGCCACCTCGCCATTGTCGTCGAGCAGCAGATTCGGCGAATCGAGGGCCATCCGCGGGTGCATCGTCACGCCACCGCCGATCGGCGTGATCAGCTTGCTGCCCCGCCATACGGCGTTGATCGCCGTCTCCACCTCGCGGGGCGTCTCGAGCCGCTCGATCCGGTAGGCCTGCTCGTCGCGGAGCGTCTCGGCACTCCACTGGGCTTTGCCGTAGGCGTCGTGCTCCTGCATGTAGGCGGCCACGACGGCGAGGTCGATCAGCGTGCGGAGCTGGGCGTAGACGGGATTGCGGGCCGCGATCTCCGGATACTTCTTCGTGAAGGTCTGCGTGAACGTGCGGCTGGCCCCATCGGCCCGGTTGGCGTCGAGGCGACGGCCGTCGGGCATCACCACCTCGTCGGCGCCGCAGAGTTTCACTCCCTGCCCAACGAGTTGGATGGCGAGGTCGTCCTCCGCCATCTTCACGCATTGGTAATCGGGCAGGCAGTACCAGCGCTGGAGGGCATTTTGGCCGGCGCCGCCGCTGGTGAGGTCAACCCATGTCTTCATCTTCACCGGGGCTGGTTCGAGGCCGATGCCGATCAGTTTCATCCGGTAGTCGGCCTCCACGAGCACCTGGGCGAAGTGCGTGGCCGGAGAGACGCCGAACACGCTCACCGTCTGGGTGCCGAGCGCCTCCTGCATGCCGCCGACGATCGCGGCGGTGCCTCCCTTGGGATTCACGCGACCGACCTTCTTGAGGTAGGCCTGCATCGCGGCGAGGCCTTCGGGCTTGGGGTCGATCGAGCAGCCGATCTGGCGGTCTTGCGGCTGCCCCGGGGCGAACCCGCGGATCGCGGCGGCGAGATCCTCGAGGAGCACGGTCGGCCAGCCCGTCTCGACACCGCGGACGCGGCCGGTGGCATCGACGATCCACGGCTCGGCGGGGCCGGCGATCACGATCTCGCCCGGCGTGCCATCTTCTGCGGGATAGACGAACACATACTGCACCCGCGTGAGGCCCGCGAGCTTTTCCAGCACGTCGGGGACGCCGCGGCCGCCCTCGATCGCCTTCCGCACTTCGGCCTCGAGCCGCGAGAGGGCGACCTTCCGGAGCTTCGAGCTCTTTCCGAGGTCGCCCTCGAAGGCGGCCACGGCGGCCTTCCGGCGCTCCAGCGAGAGCGCCGCATCGGCCACGCTGTGCATCCGCAGCACGCCGTTGGCATCGACGAGTACGCCCGATGGCGGCGAGAAGCCGAAGCCGCCGACGCCCCCTCCCAAGCCGCCTGCACCGCCGCCTGCACCGCCGCCTGCACCGCCGCCCATGCCACCGCCGCCCATGCCACCGCCGCCCATGCCACCGCCGCCCATGCCACCGCCGCCCATGCCACCGCCGCCGATCTGGGCGTGAACGAGGCCGGCGGAAAGCAGGCTCGCGGTCGCGAGAACTACCGCGACGAGGCGAGGGAGGCCGGCGAAACGCCGGGGGCGCGAATTCGAGGGACGGGCCATCGAGTGAATTCCAGTGGGGGCGCGCGAACCGTGTAGTAGCCATCGGCGGAGGACCGGCGCTCGCTTGCGAGGGAATGTCGCCCGCGACCGTCGAATCGACCCTGCGGCTGGTCAACCGCGAGGGATATACCGATTTCTCAGCCTACCGCGCCCCTGCCCCGGCCCGCCCGGCGAACTCTCGGCGGCCTCGCCCCCCATCGTCGGCATTCCGCCGCCCGCCCCCCGCCGAGAGGGCGGCCCGCACGCAGCCCCGCCCCAGCAGATCACCGATTTCGCGGTGGAATTCGGCAGTCCAGGCCACGGCATGCCGGTCGGCCTCCATGAGCACCCGCGTGCCATCGGCAAGATCGAGCACGAGCCGCAGCGGCACATTGCCCGGATGCCGCCGCACCAGTTCGGCCAGCCGATCGAGGAGTTCGGGGCCATGCTCGGCCTCGGTCACCCGCACGGTCACGCTCCGAGCCGGCAGCCGCCAGGCCTCGGCCACGGGCACGATCTCGTTGACGACGAGATTCGTCTCCTCGCTGCCGGCGCGGCGGTCGATCGACCCCGCCACGAGGATCACGGCATCGGCCACGATGTGGTCGCCGAGCCGGGCGTAGTCCTCGGGCCAGCAGATCGTGCGCACGAGCCCGTCCATGTCTTCGAGGTCGAACATCGCGTAGCGGGTGTGGTTCGACCCTGGCCGTGGCTGCTTCGTGTTGGAGAGCTTGACCGCCGCCACGAGGCCGCCGATGAGCACCTCTCCCTTGGCCTTCACCGCGCCGAGCCCGGAGGTCGTTTGCGTGCAGACGGCGTCGAGCAATTCCTTGTGCTCGGCGAGCGGATGGCTGTGCACGTAGTAGCCGAGCACCTCCTTCTCGAACGACCGCATCTCCAGGTCGGAGAGCGGCGGCACGTCGGCCGCCGCGGGGGCGGCGGGCTTGGCCGCCGCAGTCGGAGCCGGCTCGTCGAAGGCCGCGAAGAGATTCTTCTGGCCGCTCTTTTTGTCGGCGAGCTGCGCGGCACCCGCCGCCATCGCCCGTTCCACACCGGCGAGCAGCGCCCCTCGATGACTGCCGAGCGCGTCGAGGGCACCTGCTTTGGCGAGGTTCTCGATGGCCGTCTTGTTGACGACCGACGGATCGAGCCGGCCACAGAAGTCGTGCAGGTCGCGATACGGCCCGGCCTTGGCCCGCTCCGCGGCGATCGCCTCCGCAGCCTGGACGCCGCAACCCTTGATCGCGGCCAGTCCGAAGCGGATCTTCCCGTCGCTCACCGAGAAATCCGCCCGCGACGCATTCACGTCGGGGGGCGCCACATCGATGCCCATCCGGCGGCAGTCCTCGATGTGCTCGACGAGCGAATCCTTCTTCTTGAAGTTGCGGCCGGTGATGTCGCCGGAGAGGAGCGCCGCCATGAACTCCTTGGGAAAGTGCGTCTTCAGGTAGGCCGTCTGCCAGGCGAGCAGCGCGTAGGCCGTGGAGTGGCTCTTGTTGAAGCCGTAGCCGGCGAACTTCTCGATGAGGGCGAAGACCTCCTCGGCCTGCTGCTTCGAAAGCCCCTGGGCCTGGGCCCCCTTCACGAACTGCTCGCGGAAGGCGGCGATGGTCTCCAGCTTCTTCTTGCTGATGGCCTTGATGCAGGTGTAGGCGCTGGAGAGCTCGATGCCGCCGAGCCGCTCCAGGATCCGCATCACCTGTTCCTGGTAGACCATCACGCCGTGCGTCTCGCCGAGCACGTCCTTCATCACGGCATGGAGAAACTCGGCCCGCTTCCGCCCGTGCTTCACGTTGACGTACTCATCCACCATGCCGCCCTCGAGCGGCCCCGGCCGATAGAGGGCGTTGACGGCCACGATGTCGAGGAACTGGTCGGGCTTCATCCGCTGGAGCAGGTCGCGGATACCGCCGCTCTCGAGCTGGAAGATGCCCTTCGTCTCGCCGCGGCAGAGCGTGGCGAAGGTCGCGGCGTCGTCGAGCGGGAACGCGAACGGATCGGGCCGTTGCCCCGTCGTGGCGCTGATGATGTCGAGCGTCTTCGCGACGACGGTGAGGTAGCGCAGGCCGAGGCAGTCCATCTTCATGAGCCCGGCGCGTTCGACGTCGCCCATGGCCCACTGCGTGATCACTTCCTCCTTGCCCGTCACCCGCTGCAGCGGCACGTATTCCACGAGCGGCCGGTCGGCGATCACCACGGCCGCGGCGTGGGTGCCCACGTTGCGGGCCAGCCCCTCGATCCGCTGGGCGAGGCTCACGAGCTCCCGTACCTCGGCGTCGGCCTCGCAGGCCTCGGCCAGCTGCGACCCCGGGGCCACCGCCTCGTCGAGCGAGATGCCGAGCTGGTCGGGCACGAGGGCCACGATCTGGTCCACCCGGGCGAGCGGCATGCCCAGCGCCCGCCCCACGTCGCGGATCGCGGCCCGGGCGGCCAGCGTGCCGAACGTGCCGATCTGGGCGACATTGGCCTCGCCATACTTCTTTTTGACGTACTCGATGACCTCGCCGCGTCGCTCCTTGCAGAAGTCGATGTCGATGTCGGGCGCCTCGCGGCGATTCACGTCGAGGAACCGCTCGAAGAGCAGGTCGTATTCCAACGGGCAGACGTGCGAGAGGTAGAGCGAGTAGGCCACGAGCGCGCCGACGCCCGAGCCTCGCGCCGCCGCTGGGATCCCCTGCTCGCGGGCGTGCCGCACGAAGTCCCACACGATCAGGAAGTAGCTGGCGAAGCCGAGCGTGTCGATCACGCCGAGTTCACGGTCGAGCCGGTCCATCACGTCGGCGTGCAACTCGCCGCCGATGGTGCCCTCCACCCAGCGCTTCGGCACCTGGGCATACCGTTCCCGCAGCCCTTCGAGGCAGAGCCGCCGCAGCTCCTGGCTGGCCGTCAGGCCGCCGGGCACCTCGAAGCCGGGGAAGTGCCGCTTGCCGAGGTCGAGCTCGATCGCCACGGAGTCGGCGATCTGCTGGCTGCGGGTCACCACCTCGCCCACGAACCCGCGGTCGAGCCCGACGAACGCCGCATGCATCTCGGCGGGGCTCTTGAGGTAGAACTCGCTCGAGTCCATCTTCATCCGGCTGGCGTCGTTGCGGAACCGGCCGGTGTTGACGCACAAGAGGATGTCCTGAGCCTCGGCGTCCTCACGATTGATGTAGTGGCAGTCGCAGGTGGCGACGGGCGGGATGCCGAGCTCCTTCGAGATCTCGAGGGCGGCCTCCGTCACCTGTCGCTGCACGTCGAGCCCGTTGTCCTGGATCTCGATGAAGTAGCGGTCGCCGAACGTCCGTTGAAACCAGCCCGCCACTTCCTTGCCTTGGGCGAGCGAGGCTTGCTGCTCCCGCGATGAGCCGATCAGCGACCGGCTGAACTCGCTGGAGAGGCAGCCGGAAAGACAGATGATCCCCTCGCCGTACTGCTCGAGCAGTTCACGGTCGATCCGGGGCTTGAAGTAGAAGCCTTCGAGATAGGCCTTCGTGGCCAACTGCAGGAGATTGGCGAAGCCGGTGCGATCCTTGGCCAAGAGCGTGAGGTGATAGCTCGAATCCTTCTGGCTGCCTGCGTCCTTCTGAAACCGCGTGCCCGGGGCGATGTAGGCCTCGTAGCCGATGATCGGGTTGATACCCGCGGCCTTCGCAGCCTGATAAAACTCGAGCGCCCCGTGGAGATTGCCGTGGTCGGTGATCGCCAGGGCGTTCATGCCCAGTTCGGCGGCCCGCGACACGAGCCTGTCGATGGGGCTGGCCCCGTCGAGGAGGCTGTAGTGGCTGTGGCAATGCAGGTGAACGAAAGACGGCGCGGTCATCCATGGGCCTCGCGAAGGAGGCCGGATTGTACCGGATGCCAGTTACCGCGACTCGCCGATCGCGCGGAGCATCTCGGCGAGCCGGGCCTGCAGTTCGAGCACGCCCTGCCAGTCCACGAAATCGACCTCCACCCGCTCCTGGCCCGGTCGCATCACGGCCGACTCGCTCGCCCCCCGCAGCACCCCCTGCACGTATTCGAGAAGTTCGCTCAGCTCCGCAGCCTGCGCGGGGCTGAGCCGGCCGGGGAGCGGCGGCGGGCCGCTCGGTAACAGGGGCGACCGCACGTCGCTCACGTCCTCGATCACGTCCGAGTCGTGCGCGGCCATCCGCTCCATCCGCTCCCGCAGCTGCAGTTCGTGACCGTTGCCGGCGGCCTTCTGCCGCGCCGCGAGTTCGGCGATCCGCTGATCGATGTCGCTGTGCGAGCCCACGAGCAGGAGCGACCGGCCGAGTGAGATCATGTCGCCGCTGCGGACGATCCGCACATGGATGTCCTCGCCGTTGATCCGGGTGCCGTTGGTGCTCTCGAGGTCGGTGGCCACGATCTTGTCGTGGTCGTCCTGGATCTTGAGATGGAAGCGACTGATCCGCTCGTCGTTGAGCTGGATCGAGTTGCCCTCCTCGCGGCCGATCGTGACCGGCGTGGGGAGCCGCTCGAAGACCCTGCCGCGGTCGGCACCGTGCAGCACGCGAAGCGTGATCAATGCCATGGACGTGTGCCGGCGGCGAGGAGCGAACGGGAGCGAACGATGGTCCAGGCCGGCCGAGGAGAGGGGCCCGGAGTGGTTTCAACCCCTGAAGGTACGCTCCGTGCGCGGGCCAGGTCAAAGCCCCGATGGCCCGCGGCGGGCATCGCCCCCTGCCAGCCGGCCGGCGCAACCGCTACGATTCCTGCACACGCGCCCGTAGCTCAATGGATAGAGCATCGGTCTTCGGAACCGAGGGTTGCAGGTTCGAGTCCTGCCGGGCGTAGTTGCCGCCCCCAGCGGTCCGTTCTCTGTAGGTCCGTTGCTCCGCAACGGACAGCCCGTCACGGAGTGACGGGCCTACGACGGAGTGACGGCTCTACGGTTTTGGCCCGAGGCTGCCGGCGGGCTCGCCCTGAGCGTCGAAGAACTCCACGGCGCCGTCGCGGCGATCGGGCCGCGTGCCGATCGCGATCGCATCGACGCCCGTCGCGTCCTTGATCTCGATCCGGCCGCCGCCACCGCCAACCACGCGGCCGAGGTGCACGAGCACCGAGCCGTCGCTGCCCGTCACGATCAGTTCGCGACAGACCAGTTGACCGGTCTCGAGGCCGGCGTCCCGGGTGGCGCGATCCTCGTCAGCCACGATCGCCGACCGCACCGCGAGGCCGATTGCGAGGAACAACAGCGGATACACCGTCCAGCGTTCGCGGCTCGTCATGTCTCACTCACCGTGGAGCTGCTTCAGCCGTCCCGAGAGCCGCAGGATCAACTGCACCCGCTCGAACTGGTCGAGCCAGTCGGCTGTCGTCGCGGCCAGCGCATCGGCCGGCGGCGGGGCGCTGCCCGATGCACAGGAGTCTCCCAACTCCATCGCGGCGGCGGCGCGATAGGCCGAGAGTGTGCGGTCGCCGTAGAAGAGCACCGGCGTGAAGTCCTCGCTGAAAAGCGCGACGGTCGGCACCCGCTGGCCACCGCAGACTTTCATGTGGGCTGCGATCTCAGGCAGCGCGTCGCGATCGAGATACCGCAGATCGATCGCCTTCGACTCCGCGGCGAAGGCGGCGAAGATCGGGCACTGGTTCACGCAGTCGCCACACCAGGCGCCGGCGAGCACGAGCACGGGCATCCGCCGCTTGAACGACGCGAGCACTTGCTGCTGCGTTGGCGTGAGTGCCACGCGGCCACGCACACCCTCCCACCGCGACCGCTGGTCGGCCGTGGCGTGGTGCGCGAGGAAGGCGTCGTAGGGCAGGGCCTGGACGAAGGCGGCGGCCCAGGCTTCCGCCGTGGGTGGCGCCCCGGCATCGGCAATCGGTGGGGTGGTGCGAATGGAGGCGGTGGCCGTCATGGCGTCGAGTTCCTGGGGTTCATCGAGTGGATCATTCCTACGAATACATGAAAGCCCGCATCAT
>CAMDDA010000051.1 GCA_945890755.1 Candidatus Kuenenia stuttgartensis | reverse complement strand
GGACGACATCGCGGCGACACGGGCGTTGAACTGCCGCTTGATGCGTTGCACGTCGGCGGCGGAGTAGACCGTCTGCGTGGTGAGCCAGCCGCCGAACTCGGCGATCGTCCGCTGCCACTGGGGGCCGTGCATGATGTCGGCCTTCCGGGCGAAGTCGCCGTCGTCGTCATCGGCCTCGATCGCGGTGGCCCGGGCAGTGCCGACGTGGCATGACAAGCCGGTCCAACACGCCAGGACGACGATGCCACACAGTCCGAACCGCACGGCCTTCATTTCACACCTGCTTTCGGCTTGCGGACCCACGTGGCACGCGTGGGCATGCGATCGTCCGTCGCGAACGGCTCTCGGATGGTTCGCCACACGCAGCGATCCCGGCCGTCATGGCTGTAGATATGGATCGTGGTCGCCTGCGTGCCGTCGGCCAGGATCGTGGTTCCCTTTGCGAGCCACGAGGTGCCATCCCGAAACCAGGTCGCCTCGCCGCGGGTGCCGTCGGTCGCGAAGCTCCATGAGCGAATCCGCCCCACGAGTGGATCCCAGCCGATCCGTTGCTGCACGTCGATGGTCACCGGCTCCGCGGCCGTGGCCGGCGACGTCATGCGCACGTCCCGCACGAGGAACATGTGCCCGGCGTCCCAGTGAACCGACATCTCCATCGTCGGCATGGCATCCGCGGCGGCGTCATCCGCCACGAGCGTCCACTCGCCGACCATCCACTCGAGGTCGTCGAGCGCGTCGTCACGGAGCGTCGTCGGCCGCTCCGACTCGCGAATGCCCGCCAGTTTCCATTCGCCTCCCTGCTTCACCCAGATGGCGGAGAACCAGCCCTCGAGTGGCATCGTGGTGCCCGGAAGGACGACATCCACGGCGCCATCCTCGAGTACGACGTCGGGGGTGATGCTGCGGAGTCGCGTCTCGCCCACCCGCACCTCTGGCCGTACGTTCCCGGCCGGTTGGCCGGCTGCGTCCACGATAGCGGCGGCCGACAGCACGTTGCCCCAGCCATCGACGACATCACCATCGGCCGTCCACATCCGGCGACTCGCCGCCACGTCACCCTTCGCGAGCGCGTCGCGGTAGGCAGCCGATGCAGCCCGGATCGCGGCGGCGTCGGCCGCCGGCGGCTCGCTCCGGATCGCGGCGGCAGTGGCCGGTTCAGCGGCGACGAGCGCGGGGCACCAGGCTGGAGCCCAGCCGGCCAGAAAGCCGGCGGTAAGGCACAGGCCAGCCCTCACGGTGACGCAGGCTTCTCCAAAACCGCCATGACGAAGTGGCATCGCTGGGCCCCAACAAATGGGTCGAGACGGAAGCAGCAGCCCCAACGATACCAGCCGTCCGTGCCGTCCACCATCGGGACGAGTGGGCCGCGATGTCTCGTCGTTGCGAACGCCCCAGTGGCCGCCGTAGTCTTTCCCCCACCGGCCGGCGGTTCCGGACGCATTGCAGCTCGGCCCACTCTCGAACGAAAGCCTTTTCCATGAACACCCGACGCCAGTTCGTGCAGAGCCTCCCCGCCTTCGCTGTGGCGGCCAACATGCTCGACAACGACACAGCCGCGGCAGCCCCGGCACCGGTCGCCCCGGCTGCGGGTCACTTCCACCCCAAGGGTAAGCCGCCATCCGAGTTCACCAAGGCGGTGCTGCGGAAGGCCAAGCAGGCCCTGCCGTTCGACGACACCCGCGACTTCGACGAGCAGCGACGTGGCTTGGTCGCCCCGATGAAGGATGTCACGATCAAGAACGACGCCGGCGAAGTCGTCTGGGACATGACGCGGTTTCAGTTCCTCGACCAGAAGGACGAGTTCGACAGCGTCCATCCCTCGATGCACCGGATCGGCCAGCTCAACAACAACTACGGCCTCTACGAGGTCGTGCCCGGCATCTACCAGGTCCGCGGCTTCGACCTCGCCCAGACCACGTTTGTCCGCGGCAAGACCGGCTGGATCGTGTTCGACTGCCTGGTCACGGCCGATGCCATGCGGGCCGCCTGGAAACTGTTCCAGGAGCACAAGGGAGAAGGGCTGCCCGTCACGGCGGTCGTCTATTCCCACTCCCACGGCGATCACTGGGGTGGCGTTCGCGGCGTGGTGGACGAGGCCGACGTTCGCGCCGGCAAGGTTCAGATCCTGGCCCCCCGCGATTTCATGGAATACTCGATCGCGGAAAACGTCTTCGCCGGCAACGCCATGAACCGGCGGCTGTTCTATCAATATGGCGTGCTCCTCCCGGTGAGCCCGTATGGCTACGTCACCCAGGGGCTCGGCCATGCCATCTCCCGGGGCACGTCCGGCCTGATCGCCCCGACCCGCGTCGTGGAGAAGGACATCGAGGAGATCGAGGTGGACGGCGTGCGGATGATTTTCCAGAACACGCCCAACACCGAAGCCCCGTCGGAGATGAATACCTACATTCCGGAGATGAAGGCTCTCTGGATTGCCGAGAACGTCTGCGCGACGCTCCACAACATCTACACGCTCCGCGGGGCACTGGTGCGGGATGCGCTCAACTGGTCGAAGTACATCAACGAGGCCCTCTATCGCTTTGGCCAGGAGGCTGTGGTGATGTTCGGCGCCCACCACTGGCCCCGGTGGGGCAATGACCGGGTCCAGGAGATCCTCCGCGGCCAACGGGATCTCTACGCCCACTTCAACAATCAGGTGCTTCACTTCGCGAACCAGGGCGTCACGGTCAACCAGATACACAACGTCTACGAGTTGCCCAAGAGTCTCCAACAGCGGTGGGACTGCCGCGGCTACCACGGCTCGGTGCCCCACAACGCCCGAGCGGTCGTCAACCGCTACCTCGGCTACTGGGACTGCAATCCCGCCACGCTCATCCCCCTCTCCCCGGAGAACTCGGCCCCGCTGTACGTCGAGATGATGGGGGGCGCGGAGAAGATCCTCGCCAAGGCAAGGCAGCTCCATGACCGGGGGGAATACCTGCTCGCATCCGAGATCCTCGACAAGCTCGTGCATGCCGAACCGCAGAACCAGGTAGCCAAGGATCTGCTCGCCGACGTCTTCGAGCAGATCGGCTACCAGCAGGAGAACCCCGGCCTCCGCAACAGCTTCCTGGCCGGGGCCTACGAGCTCCGCGAGGGGGTTCCCGAGGGGGCCTCGCCGAAATCAAGCGGCCCCGATGTCATCCGCGCAATGAGCACGGAGCTGTTCCTCGACTTCCTCGGCATCCGCATGGACAGCCGGCTGGCCGAAGGCATGCGGTTCACGATGAACCTCATCACACCCGACAACGGGGAGAAATTCGTGGTGGAACTCGAGAACGCCACGCTCACCAACCTGCCCGGTTTTCTCGCGGAGAAGGCTGACCTCACCCTCACGATCAATCGTGCGGACCTCGAGCAGACGATGATCGGGGCCAAGACCCTCGAGTCCCAGATCAAGGACGGCACGGCGAAGGTCGAAGGCGACGTCTCGATCCTGGCCAAGCTGGCGGCGACGATGGTGGACTTCGACCCGCGGTTCGAGATTCTGCCCGGCACGCGGGGCAAGGAGAAGGTCCTCCACGCCGACGCCTACGAGGCCGTGCCGGGGAAGACGATCCCCGAGTGATCGGCGGCCGGCATACGTCGCCCAACCAGATTTCTTGACGCAATCGGCACGATCGGCCGATGAGCAACTTTAGAGGAGTTGCTCCATCCCCGGGGGAGGCCTGCGCACAGGTCCCCACATTCCGTGGCCTGCCCGCGTTGCCATGAGCCTGATCGGCTCCGGCGCGTGCCGCCAGCGGAGAAACGCAGCATCATGCCCGCTGACATGCGAGAGCGTCACGGTTTCATGCCCGCTTGCGGCTGGCTGGTGATCGCCGCCTGTCTCGCCTGGGCCGCCGGAGTCTCGCCTCTTGCCATGGCCACCGAGCCTGCCCCGGCAGACGTCGTCGTCGAGGCGATCCCGCCGCCAGTGCCCGAAGAGTGGGAGGCCGAGTTCGACACCGCGGGAGCGTCGTGCACTGGCTGCACCGGCACCGAATCTGCCGGGCGTGGCGGCCGGTTCCATGTGGACTACGACGACGGGTTCGCCATCCTGCCGAACGATCCCGACGCGATGCCGTTCTCGCTACGGATTCGCAACCAAAACATGTTCCGCTACGACGGCTTCTCCCGAGCCGAGCCCTCGTGGACCGACAGCGCGGGCAACACGATCCCCATCAACAACTCGAACTACTTCGGCATCCCGCGCGGCCGCTTGATCTTCTCGGGCGACGTCCTCCTGCCCCGGCTCTCGTACCTCCTGAACATCGACTACAACTCCGTCACCAGCCAGCCGATCGGTTTCCGGGCCTTCTGGTTGAGCTATCGATTCAGCAAGGCCCTCGAACTTTACGTGGGGCAATCGAAGGTGCCTGGGTCGCGGGAGTGGATCGAGAGTGCGTTCGCGCCGCTGCAGAGTGCCGACCGCACCATGGCCACCACCTTCTTCCGCCCCAGCTTGAGCCAGGGCGTGTGGCTCATGGGCGAGCCGCTCGACAGCTTGTATTACCACGCCATGATGGCGAACGGTTTCAATACGCTGAACCTCCTGCCCGAGGAACTCAACAACCGCTTCGCCTGGTCGGGATCAGCCTGGTGGGAGCCGTGGGGCGAGTTTGGCCGTGGCTATTCCGATCTCCAGTACCACGAGCAGGCTGTGGTCCGGCTCGGCGGCTCCTACACATTCGCGCTGGGCAGCGGCAGCCAGTCCGCGAGCGATGCCGTAGAAAACTCTCCTGTCCGGCTCTCGGATGGCACGATCATCACGACGCCGGGCGCGCTCGGCCCCGGCGTCACGCTCCTCTCCTACGACATCTCGCTGGCGGCGATCGATTGGGCCTGGAAGTACCGCGGGTTCGGCCTGTCGTCGGAGATCTATTTCCAGGATCTGCTGAACTTCGTCGGTACCGGGCCGCTGCCGATCACCGCGACGTCGGCATTCGGCGGCTTCGTGAAGGGGGGCTATTTCGTCGTGCCCCGTGAGACCGAGCTGTACGCCCGCACGTCGTACGTCACCGGCGCCTACGGCTCGGGCTACGAACTTGGGGGAGGTTTCAATCAGTTCTTCCTGCCGGGGAAGGACAACCTCTTTTTCACCTGTGACGCGGCCTGGCTGCAGAGTTCGCCTGCTGGCCAGAACCGTACCGGCTTCGTGGCGGGGCAGACCGGCCTGCTCGTCCGTGCCCAGATCGTCGCCGCATTTTGAGGGAACGGAATCATGACGCGTACCCACATCTCGCTTACCTTCGGCCTGCTGCTGTCGGCAGCGGTGACATACAGTTGTGCCCAGGAAACTGACGCCACCGACGAGCAGGTCGTCACCGAACGGCTCGCGTATCCGTATTCCATCGATCTACTCCCCGACGATCCGGCTGCACCGCCGTTCGAGGCAGCGCCCGGTGCGGCCGCAGGACCGCCCCAGTACGGCGGCGACGCCTTCGGCCCCAAGACGGTCACCGGCGACCTCTTCGATCGCTGGCTGTCGACCAAGGAATCGGGCGTCACGTTCGGTGGTCGGATCACGCAGTTCGGCTTCGGGCTGGCGGGCGGTATCGATCAGCCCGTGCCGCCTCCGCTCGGGCAAGGCGACGTCTTTAAGTACACCGGCCGGAGCGAATATGACGCCGTCTTCGATCTCGAGAAGTTCGGCGGCCTCCCTCACGGACGGCTGCTCGTCCGGGCTGAGCAGTGGTACGGCGACTATGGCAACGTGTCGCTGCGGGCGGGCACCTTCACGCCGACGGTGTTTCCGGCGCTCCTGCCGCCGCGGCCGAACGACCCGGGCGTGCCCTACATCACCAACTTTCTCTTCACGCAGCCCCTGTCACCGAACTGGGTCGTGTTCGGCGGCAAGAAAGACGTGCTCGGCTCCTTCGACCAGGACATCTTCGCCGGCGGCGATGGCACCGATCAATTCGTCAACCAGGCGCTCATCGCCAATCCGCAGTTCCTGCTCGGGATGCCCTACTCCTTCTTCACCGCCGGCATCGTCTCGCCCCGCGACTGGGGCGGCATGGCGATGTTCGTCATGGACCCCAAGAACCGCACTGCCGACTTCATGCAGTTCGGCGACCTGTTCAATCAGGGCATCATCATCGGCGGCGAGATCAAGGCGAAGACGATGTTCTTCGATCTGCCGGGGCAGCAGCACGTTGGTGCCGTCTGGAAGCACCAGGAGCAGCTCGATCTGCGGTTTGCGTTTACGCCGCCGGAGCCTGGCTACGAGCCCGGCTACGGGCCCCCTGCGGCCGGTCCGCGGACACTTTGGGACTCCTGGCTCGTCTACTACGGCTTCGACCAGTACTTCGTCCGCTACACCGACGATCCCGACCGCGGCTGGGGCCTGTTCGGCCGGGCCTCGATCGGCGACGGCAACCCCAACCCGATCCAATACTTCCTGAGCACCGGTATCGGTGGCTTCAGCCCGCTGGGCCACAAGCGCGGTGACACGTTCGGGCTCGGCTGGTTCCTCGTCGGGGCGAGCACGCAGTTCGGTCCGGTGCCCGAGGCCCTGTTCGGTCCGCGAAACGGCATGGGACTCGAATGGTTCTACAACATCCAGGCCACGCCCTGGCTGAACATCACGCCCGACCTGCAGTGGATCCGCCCGGGGCTGGGGGCGATTTCCACCGAAAACGCCTTCGTGTACGGCGTGCGGGCCAATGCCACCTTCTGACACCTGCGAGGTGCCCTGATCAGTTGGCCTGTCCTTCCGACATTAGCTTGATCACCTCGTCCACGTTGAACTTCGCCGGCTTCTGCCGCATCGGAAACTCTGCGAACGACTTCAGGAAGTTTCCCACGATCGCCTGCGTCGGCACCGCCACCCACGCACGCTGCAGGTACCAACGGTTGTAGTTATTCGAGTCCGTGTCGGCCCGCTCGAACGGATCCGAACGCAGGTTGAATAGCTTCGGGGCCCGCAGCATGACGAACGGCTCGGTCCAGACCTGCAGTTGCCTGGCCCGCTGCTCGGCAAAGACCAGTTTCCATTGCTCACGACGCAGCGCGACCAGCTGGGCGTCGTCGCTGAAATAGAAGAACTCCTTCCGCGGCCCCTCGGCCGTTTCGCCCCTGAGGTGCGGCAGGAAGTTGTAGCCATCCAGATGAGCCTTGTAGGTCGTGCCTCCAATCTGATGCCCCCTCAGAAGCTTGTCCTTGATGTCCGGCTCACCGACGGCTGCCAGCAACGTCGGCACCCAATCCAGGTGGGACATGATCTGGTTCGAAACACTCCCCGCCTTGATCGTGCCAGGCCAGCGGACCAGACCCGACACCCGGTAGCCACCTTCCCAGTTCGTATTTTTCTCGCTGCGAAACCAGGTGTTGCCACCGTCCGGCCATTCGTTGAAGTGCGGGCCGTTGTCGCAGGTGTAGATCACGATGGTGTCGTCGGTGATCTTCAGCTCGTCGAGGAGATCAAGGAGCTGGCCGACATGGTTGTCGTGCTCCATCATGCCATCCGCATAGAGCCCCAGCCCCGTGACGCCCTGGCTTTCCTTCTTGAGATGCGTGTAGAAGTGCATGCGAGAGGTGTTCATCCACGCCATCCACGGCTTGCCTGCCTCGTGGTTCTTGCGAATGAACGTCTTCGTGCGATCGAGAAACTCCTCATCAACCGTTTCCATCCGCTCGCGCGTGAGCGGGCCGGTGTCCTTGATGATTTGCTTGCCGACCCGGCCGAACCGCGGATCCTCCGTCGAGTCGTCCGTCTCCGAGGCTGTCGTGTCGAGCACGCCTCGGGGCCCGAATCGCTCGCGAAACGCCGGGTCCTTCGGGTAATCCTCGTTCTCCGGCTCTTCCTCGGCATTCAGGTGATAGAGGTTGCCGTAAAACTCATCGAAGCCATGGACGGTCGGGAGAAAATCGTTGCGGTCGCCAAGGTGATTCTTGCCGAACTGGCCCGACACGTAGCCGTGCGGCTTGAGCAGTTCGGCGAGCGTCGGATCCTTGGGCGAAATGCCGATGGAGGAACCGGGCAGGCCGACCTTCGTCAAGCCCGTGCGAACGGGGTGGATGCCGGTGATGAACGCGGACCGGCCCGCCGTGCAGCTTTGCTCGCCGTAGTAGTCGGTGAACAACATGCCTCCCCTGGCGATGCGGTCGATGTTCGGTGTGTGGTAGCCGACGAGCCCCATGCTGTAGGCGCTGATGTTGGCGATGCCGACATCGTCGCTCATGATCAGCAGGATGTTGGGCTTGCCCGCCTGCGCGACGGCAGGTTCCGCTGCCCACGCCAGGAGGGGCAGGGCGGCGATGGGAAGCACCCGCACGAGAATGTGATGAATCACGGTTTGGTTCCTCTGTGGAGGGCAGTTGATTCGTTCGGCCGGAAGTGTACGCAAAGGCGTCGTGCCCGGGCTCATGGCCGCGACAAGCTGTGCCATTCGGCTGCCGTGTGAGCATTCCGTGTGGCCGCGGAACCGCGGCAACTCCGGGCAAATCGGCATCTGAACTCCGGACGCGTCCGGATACCATGCACGAATCACGGCGGTCTTGGTCCTCGTCTCGCTCAGGAGCCCGGCATGACGCACTCCCGCCCCAAGCTCTTCGTGCTCGACACGAACGTGATCCTCCACGACTGCGGCTGCATCCGCAACTTCGAGGAGAACGACGTCGCGATCCCGATCACGGTGCTCGAGGAACTCGACCAGTTCAAGCGGGGCAACGACGACATCCACTTCCAGGCCCGCGAGTTTCTCCGTCGGCTCGACGCCCTCACCGGCGACGTGCTCTCCGAGGCCGGCAGTCCGCTCGGGCCTGGGCTGGGGTCGATCCGCGTCGTGATTGGCGGGGGCGGCGACCGTCGGCTGCACGACGCCTTCCTGCAGGACACCCCCGACCACCGCATCCTCAGGGCCACGCTCGCCATCCAGGAGCGGGAGGCGCCGCGGCAGGTGATCCTCGTCACGAAGGACACGAACCTGCGGATGAAGGCCAAGTCGCTCGGGATCCGGGCGCAGGACTACACGTCGGACAAGGTGCAGGGCTTCGACACGCTCTATACGGGCAAGCGGCTCATCGAAGGGCTGTCCTCGGAGACGATCGACCAGCTGTATGCCAACGGCGGCGTGCTGCCGGCGGCCGAGCTGCCGCTCAGCGAGCCGCCGCGGGCCAACGAAAACTTCGTGCTCCGCAACGGCAGCAAGTCGGCGCTCGCCACGTTTCGCCGTGCCGACCAGGCGTTTCATCGCGTCGAAAAACTGACCTGCTACGGCATCACGCCCCGCAACGCGGAGCAGTCGTTCGCCTTGAAGGCCCTGATGGACGATTCGATCAAGCTGGTCACGCTCGCCGGCACGGCGGGTACGGGCAAGACGCTCTTGGCGCTCGCCGCGGCGCTCGAATGCCGGCAGCGGTATCGCCAGATCATGCTCGCCCGGCCGGTGGTGCCGCTCTCCAACCGTGACCTCGGCTTCCTGCCGGGCGATATCTCCGACAAGCTCGACCCCTACATGCAGCCGCTCTACGACAACCTGACGGTGATCCGCCACCAATGCGGCGATGACACGCAGGCGGCCCAGCGGATCGTCGACATGCGCGAATCGGAGAAGCTCGTGATCACGCCCCTGGCCTACATCCGCGGGCGGAGCCTGCAGCGGATGTTCTTCATCGTGGATGAGGCCCAGAACCTCACGCCCCACGAGGTCAAGACGATCATCACGCGGGCCGGCGAGGGAACGAAAATCGTGTTCACCGGCGACGTCGCCCAGATCGACCAGCCCTATCTCGACGCCCTCTCCAACGGCCTGAGCCATCTGATCCACAAGATGGTGGGACAGCCGCTCTACGCCCACGTGACCCTCGAGAAGGGTGAGCGTTCGGAACTCGCCGACCTCGCCAGCGCGATCCTCTGAGGACATGGTGTGGTGTGGGGCGTCGCTCCAGCCGCGATCCCCCGGCTTGCGTGGGCAGGCGATCCCCCGGCTTGCGCCTGGGGGCTTCTATCCGCCCATACAAGCCCTGAGCGCAAGCGCGGGGATCCGCCCGTGTTCACGCTCCGATCCCCCGGCTTGCGTGGGCAGTCGATCCCCCGGCTTGCGCCTGGGGGCTTCCTTGGGGGTTTCTTGGGGCAACCGGGGCAAGGCACCGAGTTTGCGGCGTCGGAACCTGCGGCGCTCGGCATTGACCGCCGGAGCCACTCTCCCTAGCTTCCCCCCCTTCCCGGTCGGACGGCGAGCGTTGCCTGTCCGCAGAGAGAACCGCCCGAGCACGTGCGCGATGGATGAGATTCACACCGCAGGCGTCTGGCGATGGACCGCCCGCCCACGGGTCTGGGCAGTCGTCGTGTGTGCCGCGACGGCGGTCGTCTTGCTCGTGAACCTGGGCGGCCCGCCGCTCTGGGATGACGACGAGCCGAAAAACGCCTCCTGCACGCTCGCCATGCTCGCGGCGGATGACTGGGTCGTGCCGCGGTTCAACGGTGCCCTCCGCAGCGACAAGCCGCCACTCGTCAACTGGCTGCAGATGGCCGGCTACGCGCTGCTCGGCGACAACGAGTCGGGCGCCCGGCTCCCGTCGGCCCTGCTCACGATCGGCACGAGCCTGCTGACCGGGGCCACGGCGGCCGTCTTGTTTCCGACGCTGCCGCTCGTCGGCCTGTGGGCAGGTCTGGCGATGGGCACGTGCGTGTGGACGGGCATCGCCGGCCGCGCTGCCACCCCGGATGCCGGGCTCTGCTTTTTCACGACGCTCGCCCTGCTGCTCTTCGCGCGATCGGTGCGTGACGGCGGAGCCGTTCCGCGGCTGTCGTGGCCGGCGGCCGCGACCGTTGGTGCCGCGCTGGGGGCGGCCGTGCTGGCCAAGGGGCCGGTGGGCGTCGTGCTGCCGCTGGCGGCGTTTGGCATGTGGGGCTGGTGGCAGGCGGTCATGGCCGGTGCTGAGACGAGCCCGACCCCACGATCACTGCGATCACTGCTCGTTCACGCATGGAGGAGCATTCCCACTGCCGTCGCCGCCGTACGCCCCATCACAATCCTCGCCGTGGCCGTGGTCGTGGCGGCCCCTTGGTATGGCCTCGTCTGGTTTCGCACGGACGGCCAGTGGATTCGCGACTTTCTCTTCGTGCACAACGTGCAGCGGTTCGCCGGGCCGCTCGAGGGGCACGGCGGCCCGCCCTTCTACTATTTGGTCGTGCTGGCCGTCGGCTTCTTTCCCTGGTCGATCGTCGCGGCGCTCACGCTGGCCGATGCCTGGAGAGCGCTCAGGCGGCCCCAGGCGGCGTCGGGCATGCGGCTGCTCGCGGCCTGGGCCGTCGTGTGGCTCGGCTGCTTCACCATCGCCGGCACCAAACTGCCGGGCTACGTCTGGCCCGCCTATCCGGCGCTCGCCATTGCCACGGCGGCCTTCCTCGAACGCTGGCGGCTCGATCCGACGATCGTGTCGGCCCGGTGGATGCACGTGGGTTGGACCATTCTCGCGGTGGCCGGCATGGGCATCGCGATCGGCGTGCCCGTGGCGGTCGGCACGCTCGGCTCGGCCAGCCCGCTCTTGGGCCTGATCGGTGTCGTGCCGTGCATGGCGGCGGCCGTCGCCTGGATCGCACAGGCCCGCGGTCGTCGGGGCGGTTCGCTCGCCGCACTCGCCGCGGCCGGATGTCTCACCGTGATGCTGCTCGCGGCGGTCGGTGCCGATCGAATGGGCCGGCATGTCGGCGTACGACCACTCGTGGCTGCGGCCGGCCCGGCGGGCGATACGGCGGCCTGGGCGAGCTACCGCTGCAGCGTGCCCGGGCTCGTCTTCTATTCCGGTGCGGCGTCGCGGAACGGCGCCGTTCCCAAGTGCGACGACGTCGCGGCCGTCGACGCCTTCTTCGCCGCCCACCCGGACGGTCGAATCGTCACGGCTCGAGCCGCAGTCGAACAGATTCTGGCCGTGGCGCCACCGGGCCACACGGAGCTCGCCCGGTCTGCGAGCCTGACCCGCCACAAGGAATACGTGCTCGTCGGCCCTGCTCCGTCGCACGGGACACGGCGAACCGCCGCCCATACCGATCTCGAGACCCGTGAAAGGGATACGCGTCGATGACCCCCCGCCCGCATCATGAGTCCACCGCAGAACCGCCCTCGATCTCCGTGGTGATCCCCATCCACGACGAGGTCGAGAACCTGGAACGGCTCGTCGCCGCGCTCGACGCCAGCGTGCCGCCGCTCGGCCGCGAGTACGAGTATGTGCTCGTGGACGACGGCTCGACCGACGGCTCGACCGATCTCCTCGATCAGCTGGCCGCGGGCCGACCCGACATCGTGCCGGTGCATCTCCGCCGCTGCTTCGGCCAGACGGCCGCGCTCGATGCCGGCATCCGCACCAGCCGTGGCGACGTGATCGTGCTCCTCGACGCCGATCTCCAGAACGACCCGGCCGACATCCCGCTCATGCTCGCGCGGCTCGACGAGGGGTACGACGTGGTGCACGGCTGGCGGGCGTCGCGGCAGGACCGCTTCTGGTCGCGGCGGCTCCCCTCCGTGGCCGCCAACCGGCTGATCCGCTGGGTCACCGGCGTGCGGGTGCACGACCTCGGCTGCGCCCTGCGGGTGATGCGGCGCGAGATCGCCGAGGAACTGCCGCTCGAAGGGGACATGCACCGCTTCATCGCCGTGCTCGCCGATGCCCGTGGGGCCCGGTCGTGCGAGGTGCCGGTGCGGCATCATGCCCGCACCCATGGCCGCTCGAAGTACGGCCTCTCCCGCACGCTCAAGGTCGTGGCCGATCTGCTGGTGCTCTCCTGGTTCACGCGGCTGTCCGTGCCGTTGGTTCGCTTCGCGATCGGAGCGGGGCTTGCGCTCGTGGCCGCGGCGGCGGCCGTGCCGCTCGTGGCCGGCGTCGCCGCCCTGGCCGGCGGGGGCGTGTCGTGGGGCCTGGCCGGGCTCGCGGTGCTGGCCTGCCTGGCCGGGGGCCTGCAACTGATCGGCCTGGGGCTGGTCGCGGCGACGGCGTCGTCGGCCTGGTGGAGGTCGCGCGGCTTGCGGCCCTGGAGCGTGCGGGCCGACGGGCATGTCGACCGGCTCGCAGCGTCTCCCCGGCGGCAGGCGGCCTGATGTTCGAACGGATCGAGAAGTTCGTGCGGTTCACCCGCTGGCGGTTCGCGCCGCACCACTGCCTGCCGCTCTGGTGGCACGTGGGCCGGCCGAACTTCGGCGACGACATCAACCCCACGTTTTTCGGCAGGCTCGCGGGGCGGTGCACCCGGTTTGCGAGCGATCGGCAGCAGCCGCATCTGCTCGGCGCCGGCAGCATTCTCGAGCGGGCCACGCCCATGTCGATCGTGTGCGGATCGGGCCTCCTCCAGCCCCATCATGGTCGGCGGTTGCCGCAGACGACGCTCGTCGCCGTGCGGGGCGAGCATTCGCGGGCGGCGTTCGCGCCGCGCGGTGACGTGTTCCTCGGCGATCCTGTCGTGCTCGTCGATGCCTGGGCCACACGCGGCGAGATTCTGCACCGCTTTGGTCTCGTGCCGCATGTCCGCTCGGTGCCCCGCTGGCGGCGGCTCAACACCCGCGGCCTCCACCTGATCGACCCGGGTCTGCCGCCGTGGCAGGTGATTGCCGAGATCGCCGCCTGCGAAACCGTGCTCAGCCAGTCTTTGCACGGCCTGATCGTGGCTGATGCGCTCGGCGTGCCGAATGTCTGGATCGCCCCCAGCAGCGACATGGTCGGCGACCAGTTCAAGTTCCGCGACTACTTCAGCACGCTCGACCTGGCGAAGGAATGCGTGCCCGAGAGCCGGGCCGTATTCGACGCGCCGGGTTCGTTCGCGGCCGGACTCGGCCGCTACCGCTACTCGAAGGCCGAGTATCGCGAGGTGCTCGCCCGGGCCTGCACCGAGTTCGCGGCGAGATCCGCGGCGGCCTGAGCGATCGTCAGCCGTCGAGGCTGTGCCGCCGACCGTGCAGGAGGAGCGCGGCTGCGACACCCGGCCGCGACCATCCCGGAAAGGTGAAGCCGTTCGCCGCCATGAACTGGAGGAGATCGATGTCGGCCGCGTTCCGTGTCGGCCCCAGGGAGAACCTGAGCAGCCGCATGACGGAATGGTTGCGGCCGTGGCGGTAGCCGGCCATGTCGAACGTGTCTGCAACCGCATCGAGCGACCGAATTGCCTCGGCGTGCAGCAGGACCCGGGCACACTTGAAACACCGGCCGCAGTTGAGGGCTGCGCGGTCGCGACGGAATCCCCGCATGCAGACCAGGAGCGTCGACCGTAGCCGCTCGTCGGCCAGCACCTCGGCTGTCTTGCGGAGGCGGGTGGCGTCACCGCCGAAGGCATGCCAGGAGACGTGATCGGTGTTGAACAGGGGCATGAGTTGGGGCTCGAGGGTGGCGATCCCGGTGAACCGCGTGCGAGCCACCCGACCGCCAAACGGCTCCGACGATGCGAAATGAAAATGCGAAAACAGGTGGTCGAGCGCCATCGTTGCCGCCACGTTGCGCATCGTCTGGCAGTGGGCGTAGCGCATGCTGCGATACGCATCCGTCAGCCGGCAGCGGGCGCCCACCAGCGGCAGGCCGAAGGAGTCGGCGATCCGCCGGGCATGCGCCAGCTGCTCCTCGAACACGTGGTCGTCGTCGCCGTGGGCGCCGATGTGGTGGTGCACGAACAGCTGGACACGCAGTGATTCCGGCACGGCAGGATCGAGCAGGCGATGGCGGACGAGGTGCATGCTGTCGATGCCACCGCTCATGGCTGTGGCGGCCCCGATCGGATGTGGTGTCGGCCCAGGTCGGCGGGCAGCCGCCTCGACAGGCACCCGCCGCCAGGAACGATCGAGCAGGGCGAGCGTGGCCTGTATCGGGCCGCGAATCGTGAGCAAGAGCCGCTCGTCGATGCCCCCCTCGATCACGAGTGGCTCGCCGCGGATCATGGCCGGCAGGAGCAGGGCCACGGCAAACGGGTCGAGCGTGTCGGTGCGGTCGCAGAGGCCAGGATGGTTGCCGAACCGGTGGAACGTGAGCCGGCGGGTGAGGCCGTCGAGGACGACCTCGGCCGACAGGTCGCAGGCGGCGGCGGAACGATCGCTCTCGAGATTGCGGACGACGACGGCCATGCTGGTGCTGCCGGAGCGACTGCTGGACGAAACCAGCGGGTGTTGTCGCACATGCCCGTGGCTCGGGAAAAGGCCAGGCAGTACCATGTGCCGGGCGTGGCGCTCGAGCCGCCCGAGAACTGATCCGAGGAGGCGACGACATGACGGCAGCGGGCGAGGGTGCAGGCGCGGAACACGGCTCCCTGACGCGGCGGGCGTTCGTGGCGGGCGTGGGAGCTGCCGTCGCGGTGGCCGGTCGACCGGCGCAGGCCCGGGCCCGGCGGCTGGGCAACGAAACGATCGTCGGCTCCGGGGCCCACGCATTCCGTGTCCGGCACGATTTTCCGCAGCTGCCCGACCGGTTCACCTGGCAGACGACCCACAATGTGGCGGTCGATTCGGCGGGCAACGTCTATGTGATCCACGAGGGCCAGAAGGCCAAGAAGGATCATCCGGCGATCTTCGTCTTCGATCCGACTGGAAAGTTCATTCGGGCCTTCGGCAGCGAGTTTCAGGGGGGCGGCCACGGGATCGAGGTCCGCCGTGAGGGGAACGAAGACTTTCTGTATGTCTGTGGCTATCAGGGCGTGAAGGCGTTTGCGAAGCTCACGCCCGAGGGCGAAACCGTGTGGTATCGCAAGGCGCCGATGGAGTCGGGCGACTACGAGGCCGGTGAGGATGTCTCGACGAAGCCCAACTGGAGCCGCAGGGGTTTTCTGCCCACCAACTTCGCCTTCCTCGACGACGGCGGCTTCCTGCTCGCCGACGGCTACGGCACGTTCCGCATCCACCGCTACGACAAGGATGCGAAGTGGGTCAGTGCCTTCGGCGGTGCCGGCAAGGGCGAGGGGACGTTCAACACGCCCCACGGCATCTGGATCGACCGCCGGCCGGCCGCCGACGGTTCCCCCCGTGAGCCCGTGATCGTGGTCTGTGACCGGGCTCACGGCACGCTCCAGACCTTCGCACTCGACGGCACCTACAAGGCCACGATCCCCGGTTTCGGTCTGCCCGCGAACGTCGATACCTGGAAGAACCTGCTGGTGGTGCCAGAGTTGAAGGCCTGCGTGACGCTGCTCGACGAGGACTTCAAGGTGGTGGCACAGCTCGGCCGCGCGGTCGAGCGGCTCGACGAGGTCAAGAACCTGCGGGGCCAGCCTGCGGAGTGGCTTCCGGGCCAGTTCGTGCACCCGCACGACGCCTGCTTCACGCCCGAGGGCGACATCATCGTCGCCGAGTGGGTCTCCACCGGCCGGGTCACGAAGCTCGAACGCGTGTGAGCCTCGGCTCATAGAAGCCCTGAGCGCCAGCGAGGGGATCCCCTGGCGGAAACCGCGGGCGGCGCAACCTCCTGTGGCGCGGGTTCGGGGCTGCCCATGCCCCTAGAGCCGGACGCTCGCTACGGGCATCCCTGCCCTCCGCTCGCTCGATGGCGGCTGCGCTCTCGGCATCCTGCCTTCGCTTGCCGCCATACGCCGGCTCTCAGGG
>CAMDDA010000050.1 GCA_945890755.1 Candidatus Kuenenia stuttgartensis | reverse complement strand
GGCCGCAGGCGCCGATCGCGGCCGCCGAGGCGAGCACCATGCTGGCCGGCGACGCCTCGACGCCGCCGAACTGATCGCGGATCAGCCGGGCGGCCATCACGGCCGAGAGGGCGGCGAGGCTGCCGACGGATAGATCGATGCCGCCGGTGATGATCACCATCGTCATGCCGATCGCCATGATCGCGATCACGGCGATCTGGTTGGCGATGTTGAGGAGGTTGTCGGCCTTGAGAAACACCGGCCACGCGACCGTGTCGGGCACCACGACCGGCGGCTGGCCGAGCTTCGGGAACAGGTCGCCCATCTCCGTGAGCACGAGCCACGAGCCGGCCCGCTCGCCTGCGGCCACGGCGTCGATCCGGCTGCCGGCGGCTTCGATCCGGGCGAGCGCCTCCCGCACCGCCTGCGGCTCGCCGCGCACACTCTCAGCCACCTCGAGCCCCGCGGCGGAGATCTCGCCGCGGAGGGCCGCGGCGAGGAGATCGTCGCCGGGCGTGGGCCGCGTGGCCACGAGCACGCTCTTGGCCGCAGGGTTCGCGCGGCGGATCGCCGCCACCATGCGGCGGGCTGCGGCGTCGTCGGTGGCCGGCTGCTCCTGGAGCGTGAGCACGCTGAACAGAAGCCCGAGCAAGAGCAGCACGAGCAGCATGCCGTAGTCGGAGAGCAGCGTGCGGAGGAGTTTTGCCATGGTTTTTATCCAGCACCACAATCGTCGCGGCGTCAGGCCATCGCCAGCCGCATCACGTCTTCCTGGGTGCAGCCGCGGCGATTGTCGAGCTCGCCCGTGATCCGGCCATCGTGCATCACGAGGATCCGGTCGGCCATCCCCAGCACCTCCGGCAGGTCGGAGCTCACCATCACGATCGCCTTGCCGCGGGCCACGAGGTCGTTCATGAGCTGGTAGATCTCGTGGCGGGCGCCGACGTCGATGCCGCGGGTAGGCTCGTCGAAGAACAGCACCTCACAGTCGCGCTCGAGCCACTTCGCGAGCACGACCTTCTGCTGGTTGCCCCCGGAGAGGTTGCGGGCCGCCTCGTCCTGATGCGGCACCTTGATGCGGAGGGCGGCGACGTGGCGGCCAAACGCTTCGCGCTCGCGGCGACCGTCCATGAATCCGAGCCGCGAGAGCCGCGCCAGGTTTGGAAGCGCGAAATTTTCGCGGACCGACCTGCCCAGCACGAGGCCCTGAAGCTTGCGGTCTTCGGTGAGCAGGCCGATGCCCGCGGCGATCGCGTCGCGCGGGGAGCGAATCTCGAGCGGCCGGCCGTCAAGGAGAATTTCTCCGGCTTCTTTGCGATCGGCTCCGAAGATGAGCCGCAGCGTCTCGGTGCGGCCAGCGCCCACGAGGCCCGCGAGCGCGAGGATCTCACCGGCCCGCACCTGAAACGAAACGTCGCGCACGGCCCGGCCGCGCGCGAGGCCGGAAACGGCCAGCCGCACCGCCCCAGGCTGGCCCGTGCGCCGCGGATACTCCTCGGCCAGTTCGCGGCCCACCATCAGCTCGATCAGGTCCTTGCGGCCGAGGCCGGCCTTAGGGCGGGCGCCCACGTGGCGGCCGTCGCGGAGCACGACCACGCGGTCGGCGAGCGCGAAGATCTCGTCGAGCCGGTGGCTGATGTAGACAACGGCGATTCCGCGGGCCTGGAGGTCGCGCACGATCTCGAAGAGCCGCCCCGCCTCGGCGTCGCTCAAGGCCGCGGTGGGCTCGTCCATCACGATCACGCGGGCGTCGAAGGCGAGCGCCCGGGCGATCTCCACGATCTGCTGCGCGGCCGTCGGCAGCTTCGCGCAGGGTAGGTCGAGGTCGATCGTCGCGCCAAGCCGGCGAAAAAGCTCGGCGGCCCGCCGCCGCTCCTCAGCCCGATGCACGAACCCAGCCCGGGCCCGCTCCTGGCCGAGGAAGATGTTTTCCACGGCCGTGAGACCCGGCACGAGGTTGAACTCCTGGTGGATCACGGCGATGCCCGCGGCCCGCGCCTCTTGCGGCGAGCGAAACGTGATCGGCTGGCCGTCGAGCCGGAGCGTGCCGGCATCGGGGCGATGCGCGCCGCCCAGGACCTTCATGAGCGTGCTCTTGCCCGCGCCGTTCTCGCCGAGGAGGGCGAGCACTTCGCCGGCCGCGAGGTCGAGATCCACGCCGCGGAGCGCCTGCACCCCCGGAAACGATTTCACGATTCCCCGCATCTCGAGGAGCGGCGCGGCGGCGGTCGCGGCGTTCATCGGGCGGCCTCGGTGGCCAGGGCCGGATCCTTCTCGCCGTCGGCCTTCCGGTAGAGGCTCGTGGGGATGAGCGTCTTGGGGGGCAGCGCCTCGCCCCGCGACCAGCGCACGATCGCGGCCACGATCTCCTCTCCCATCCGGTCGGGAAACTGGATCGGGTCGGCATAGATCTTGCCGTCGCGGATCGCCTGCTTGCCCTCGGGCTGGCCGTCGAAGCCGATGATCCCGATCTGATCGGCCTTGCCCGCCTTTTCGAGGGCCGCCCGGGCGCCGAGGGCGGCCGGATCGTTGATCGCGAACACACCCCGCAGGTCGGGAAAAGCCTGGATCGCATCTTCCATGGCCTTCGCGCCGCCGTCCTTCGCGCCGTTGCTTTCGAGCTCGGTGACGATCTCGATCTTCGGGCCGCCGCCGGCGTTGTGGGCGTCGATCACCTCCCGAAATCCCTTCACCCGCAGCTGGCACGACTCGGCCTGCTTGAGATGGAGCACGGCCACCTTGCCACCGGCCGTGCCGAGCATCTCGATCATGGCCTGGCCCGCCTCGCGGCCGCCGCCGAAGTTGTCGGTGGCCACCTGCGTAGCGATCGAGACGCCGGGCTCGTCGCAGGGAATGTCGACCGTAAACACGGGGATGCCGGCGTCGTTGGCCTCGCGGATCACCGGCACGATCGACTTCGAGTCGCAGGGCGAGAGCACGATCGCCGCGACCTTGCCCACGAGGAAATCCTTGATCTGGTTGCCCTGCCGGGCCACGTCCTTGTCGGCGCTGACGACGACAGTGTCGAAGCCCTGCTTCTTCCCCTCGGCCACGATCGTGTCGCCGATCACCTTGAAGAACGGGTTGTCGAGGGCGAGCAACGAAACCCCGATCGTGCCGTGCTGGGCCGTGGCCGCCCGCTCACGGGCGGCTGGCGGGCAGCCGGTGGCCAGGAGTACGGCCGCCAGGGCGAGACATGCCAGGCGGCATCCGAGTCGCCGGGGCACAAGGAGCGTAGCCATGCGGTGCCGGGCCGGAGCCCTCCGTCGTTCGTGTCGCGCAACCCGGCTCAGTCGATGGGATCTGCTGTCCCGCGGCCACCGTCCGCCGCGGGTGCCGGTCCATCCTGAACGAAGACGGCGGTGTCTTGCACTCGGAAACTGCCCTGCTCCGCACGGACGATCAGCTGCGGGCCATGGAAATCGTAGGCCCGCATGGTGAAAGCGTAGCGATCGTCGATGAAACACTCGATGATCGTGCCGATGGCAAAGAGCCGCACCTCGAGCGGTTGAGCCGGGTCGAAGTCGCAGATGCGCCGAAACCGCTTGTGCTCCCCGCCCAGCTCGACTTCGCGCGTGGCGAAATTCACCCGCAGATGGTAGCCGCCGGACGCCGCGTTATCCGGACGACGGAAAACAACCTCCGCCCGCGCGTCGGGTGAAGCATCGGTGAGCGTGGCGTGCAGCATGAAATCACGCGGCAAGGACAAAGCTTCCCCCGTGGGCGCCCCAGCGGGCAACGCCGCAACTTGGCTCGAGAAAACAGAAACAACCTCCGCCACCGGCCGCTGGCCGAGCTGGCCCGGAGCGGGCGAGTACAGCTCGCGTGTCATGCTCAGATGCCCCCCCCATTGCGGCTGGCCCGCATCGGTGTCCCCGCCATTGTCCCCGACCCAGCCGACGAGCAGCCGCCGCTGGCCGTCGAACATCGTCTTGGCCACGCGCAAATCGCCGTTGTCATACGCCGCGAAGTCTTGCGACCAAGGCCCTTCCGGCTTCGGGGCCCACGTATACTCGGAGTTACCGTTGACGATATACCAGTTCCCGCCGAGCTCGAAGATGTCCGGACAGTCGCCCGACAGCCCCATGGGGTAGCTCAGCAACGGCCGACGCGGCGTCCACTTCAGCAGATCGGCCGAAGCATACAGCCCCATGGCGGGCGCGGCGCCGTCGGCCAACAGGGCGTGCAATACCATCCACCACTCGCCGGCCGCCTCATTCCAAAAGACCGCCGGGTCACGGAAAGCCTGGTGATGGTAGGGCACCTTATCGATCCCGCCGTTGACCGGCTTGCTCCAGTAAATCTCTCCGTCAGCGTAAAAGGTGCGCTCCGGCTGCCTGGACCACGTGATTAGATCGCGGCTCGTGGCCACCATCACTTTCTGGTCACCCGCCGGATCGTGCAGGTTCTTGCCCGTGTAGAACAGGTGAAAGTCCCCGTGCTTGCACACGATGCTGCCGGTCCATGCCGCCTCGGCGTCGGGGCTGGTCAGGTTGCTGCGGTCGATCGTGATGGCCATCGGCAACTGGGACCAGGTCACCAAGTTGCTGCTAACGAGATGAGCCCACTCGTTGTCCTGCAGGTAGAAGATGTGATATCGGCCCTTGTGATAGAACGGTATGGCGTCGCCCGCCGCTCTTCCTGCTGGCCGGAAGTGGAGGGTCGGCTCAAAGTTGGCGGACGCCGGCTTGACGGTGAAGTAGTCTCCGGTCCCGCCCAAATGCAGCCGGCCGTTCCGGATTGCGGCCTGCCCTCTGAGTTGACCGTCGGCAAACCGGCCGGTGCTGTCGGCCAAACTTCCATTCTCGAAGGTCCACATCGCCAACGGAGCGGATGATCCGGCCGCACCGGGCGTCAGTGCCCGCAGTTGGTTTGCGGTCAGGGCCCGGTCGTAGATGCGGGCCTCGTCGATCTGTCCCTTGAAGAACGACCCGGGGCCCGCACCGAAGTGCCGCCAGCCCACGAGGAACTCAGCTTGCGGCCCGTACGTGACGGCCGTGGGCATCGCGTATTCGGCGTAAAGCTCGCCGGCATGGAAAATCCGGACACCGGTGCCCTCATACACTATCGCAATCTGGACCATCCCGACCGAGTCGTTGGTCGCAGGCAATGCGCTTTGTTCACGCTGCGTGCGGTCGAAGCCCTCGCTGCCCCCCATCCAGACCCCGGTACGTATTTCGCCGAGGACGATGCTGTCGAATCGACTTCCTTCCTGGATGGTCAATACCCCCCCGCCGCCTTCGAGGTAAGCGGCTTGGTCGGGCTGGCACCATGCCACGAGTGTTTTATCACCGATGGGCCGGGGATCGGGCGGGACAAACGCCGGTTGGCCGCGCGAGACGCTGACTGTGCAAAGCAGCGCGAGCAAAAGAGCCCGCGAGAGAGCCCGCGAGGGCATGTTCATGCGAGCCTCACAAGACACGCGGGATGACGGGTCGCCATCAAGAAGTGGAGAAGACACCCGCTGAGCAGTTCGGACCGGCCCAACGCGAGCAACTGATGGCAGCGATTTGCTTGTCGCCCAGCCAGGATCCGCAATCCGAGGAAAGTCTCGAATATCTTTCCCGTGAACCGACGCCACGCCGCGATGCGCAGCCGTCGATCGCTCTCCACGACATTTTCTACAGCAGATGCCACCATGATCAGCGGCGGCGACGAACAATGTGGGCTCCGAGTCCGCTGGCCGCCAGCGCCAGTAGGGCGGCGGTCGACGGCTCGGGAACCATTACCAACGATTGAATCTCGGATTGAGTGAGCGCGGTGTCATACAGGCGAGCTTCATGAATGAGGGCATTCACAGCCCCGATGGCATTGTCTATGTCGATGTAGTATCGCCGCGCCCCAAAGATGACCTCCTGCTCGTTTGCCCCCCACGAGGCGAAGTTGGCTGATGTGTAGCTGTTCATCAAGACGCCGTCACGATAACCCTTGATTTCAACATTTCCTCCACCGATGTCTTGATAGGTGATGGCCATCTGAATCAAGTTCCCTGTGGAGGATTCCACCGCCCCGGATCCAGTGAACTGGCCAGACGGCGAGCGATTCCAACCGTTGCTGCCGTTCATCCATCGGTTGGTTTGCTGCTCTGCAAAAACAATCCCGTCGAACCGGTCACCCGTGACCCCGTCGAGTGTCATGACCGATCCTGCAGACGCGGTTGCCGATAGGCTCTCGAGCGTCACCCACGAGACCAGTGTCTTGCTGCCAATCGCCACACCGCCGCCACCTCCCGCAGAAAACGTTCCCGGAGTTCTGGCCCAACCGGTCGGAGTGTTGCCGCTGCCATTCACATCGAGTGCGCCGTTGATGATGCTGGCATTCCCCTTCAACTCTAAGTTGCCGAAATTTCCCGTCGAATCGGCCAGCGATCCGTTTTCAAAGGTCCATTGGCCCACTAAAGCCGATTGGCAGGGAACCGGTTGAAACAGCAAAGCCAACGCGACAGCGACGCAGCGGCAGGCCGGAATCAGGCGGATTCGATGAAGAGCGGATGTGCTGAGAGTTTTCATGGGTTTCTGCTCAGGCTTCTTGATGAAGTTCGGTGTGTTTTTCTCGTCGGCGTCTTACTCGATTGACGACGACATACCCACAAGCATTATTCGCTAATGCGACCGCCCGCGGTATCGTCCAAAGCGATGAGGCACGATTTTTTTCATTTGCCGTCCAAATCGAGGTCGAACGTGTTCTTTCCGGCCTTGACGGTGAACAAAAACCGCTTTTCAAGGCCTTCCACCGCCCCAAGCGTCGCCTTTGGGCTGGTGGTGCCGACGACCGCGGCTAGCGAAACCGCGTGCTCGCCGACCATCGCGCCCCGGGCCACGTCGGTGTAGTCAAGCGTATACCGGCCGCTCGCGTCGGTCGTGCCCGTCGAGGCACGGCCGCCGGCCACCGGCTGGAAGACGACCATCACGTTCGCTACCGGCCGCCCCCCCTCCGTGACCAACCCCGCCACGTCCCCCAGCGGCGGGTAGTTCGCCGTGCGGGAGTCGCAGCCGGCCGCCAGCAGGCAGGCGATCAGAGCCACCGCCGAGACCGCGACGTCCGGTCGGGCTGCCCGACCGGACGGGTGGAAAGCGGGCGGGCAGTTGGCGGACACGGCTTGGACAGGGCTCACGGCTCGCTCCATTCGATCAAGCAACGGAACTTGTTTCACGTCTCAGAGTTCGGGCGTTGGCTGGCCGTCTTTCCGGTTCACGAGCCGCTCGAATGCCGAAAGCGAGCCGAGCGTGCCCCCATTCCAAGACCGGAAGATCGTGTGCTCGATCGTCTCGCTAATGGGCCGCACTGAGCCGTCGCAAAACAGAAACTGCAGCGAGCCGGCGTGCGGGCTCGAGAACCCGCGGAGGCGGCCGTACTGGTCGGCGCTGTTGATCTGCTCAGCGGCAGTGGCGAGGCAGCCTTCGATTGAAAGCTGCTCATTTTCAGCCCAGGTGGCCAAAGCCAAGCCGGCCCCATTGGCCCAGGTGCGTTCTCCGAGCATGATCGTATTGCTCATGCCGTCGCGAATCTGCGCGGGTAGCAGATTGGAATCCCGCCAGAAGCAGCCTCCGGCAGGGGGCACCGGATCGCTTCCGCCCCACTGCGAGATCGGGGCGCCCGGGCCGCCGGGAGGGCCGCCGATGAACCTGCCCCCGGGGTGCCATATGTAGCCCGTATTGCTGGCCACGTAGCTCGAGGCGGTCGTGCCGATATTCCCGCCCATGCTCGCGACACGCACCATCCGATTCGGGTGGACGCTCACGTCCTGAAACCCGCCGTCGGAGGCACACCGGAAGATGGGCAACGGCGTCTGGAGATCACCTAGCCCGCCCCCGTTCGTCAGGTGATCATACAGCCGCCTGGTCCGCGGCAAGAGCTTGTCGTGCAGCACCTGCTGGTCGATATACGGCAGCGTCAAGGCGCCCCACGACCAGGTGTATTCATTGTTCGAATCCCAGGCGTTGCCGGCGTGGCCGGGTATGACGCCGACGTAGCCGGCGGGAAAGTGCTGCATGCTCGACTGGTGGCTCTGCATCCCCAGGCCGAGCTGCTTGAGGTTGTTGCCGCACGATGCGCGCCGTGCCGATTCGCGGGCCGACTGCAACGCCGGCAGCAGCAGGCCGATCAGGACCGCGATGATCGCGATCACGACCAAGAGCTCGACGAGCGTGAAACCACGACGCTGGCGCATGAGCCGGAAAACCTTTCGAGCAGCTCCGGGAGAACAACATGGCCGATCGCCACGACATTGCGATCAGACTTGCATAGGGTAAAACGGTGGACGGCCGGCTGCATCGGCCAAAGCGATGAGGGCGGGGTTTTCAGACCGCGAGACTGCCGTGCACAACCAGGGCCGTGGTGCCGACCGGCGGGCGGATCGATGGCCGCGGATTCGGGCCGCGGCTGGCGTGTGGGCAGCCGTCGCCGCGGGGTTCTTCGGCGGGGCGGCTGCGGCCGCCGAGCAGATCCTCAGCCGGCAGCACTGCGTGACCGTCTGGACGACCGACGATGGCCTGCCGGACAACGCGGTCATGACGGTGGCCCGCACGGCCGACGGCTACCTCTGGGTCGGCACCAGCGACTGCGGCGTCGCCCGCTTCAATGGCGTCGAGTTTCAGCCGATCGGCGGCAAGGAGGCGCACGATCTCCCGCCGCCGCGGGTGCATCGACTCATCCGTGCCGATGACGGCACGCTCTGGGTTTCGTTCCTGACCGGCGACGTCGGCGCGGTACGGGGCCGCACGATCGCCAGCGACCGAACGGGCGGCGGTGACACGCTGTCGTGGTGGCTGCAGGAATCGCTCGGCGAACACGATGGCAATCGCTGGTTTTCCACCAATCTCGGCGACGTCGTCAGACGGAGCGGCAGCGGAGACGCTTGCCGCTGGACCCTGATGCGTGCGCCCGGCGAAGGTATTGCGACGCTCGAGCGGACCGTGGTCACGGGGGGTGACCGTACGATCCTGGGAACCGCCGGTTCTGGCGCGGTGTGGCGGCTGGAGGGAGAAGAGTGTCGGCCGCTGCCGGCCTCCGCCTATGCGCGATCGAGCGGCGTCGACTGCCTCGCGACCGACCGGGCCGGCAACGTCTGGGCTGGTACACACCGCGGGCTCGCCGTCTGGGACGGCGCCGCGTTCGTCCCGGTGCCGGAGGAATCGGATCCCGACCCCGACGACCCGCAGCACGCGATCGCCGTCATGCCCGTGTCGGACGGCGGACTGTGGGTGCTGTTCGCGGGCAGCCTCAAAAAATACCGGGCCGGCCGCTGGGAGATCACGGCTGGCCCGTGGGACGATCGGCTCTTGGCCGCCGTGTCGCCTCGGCGACACCGGCTCTACGCCGACGATCGGACCGGCGGGGTCTGGATCGCAACCGACGGCGAGGGGTTGTGGCACGTCTCCGCCGGCGGGCGAATCGTCGAGGTGTCCTCGGATCCCGCGTTTCCGCAGGCGCAGGTCGAGTGTCTCGAGGTCGACGCTGAAGGCAGCCTCTGGCTGGGACTCGAGCGGCGGGGCCTGGCGCGGGTGCGACCCCGACTGTTCACGCCACCGGCGGAACAGGCCGTCGGTGACGCCGCGGGCCTGGCGGCGACGGGCCACTCGATGTGCGTTGACACGGCGGGAGCCGTTTGGCTCACGGAGAGCGGGGGCGGCCTGTGGAAGACCGCTGCGGGCGGAATCGAGCGGGTCGCGGGCCCCGTCGGCTCTCCGGCCTACACCTCGGTGGTCGCCCCGGCGGCCGGCGAAGGAATCTGGCTCGCGCCCCAGTTCGCGTCGGTCTCACGACAGGAGCAGGGCCAGCGGCGGGATGTTCTGCCCACCAGCGCATTCGGCGGCGTCGCCCGTGCGATGCACGAAGATCGCGCGGGTCGCCTGTGGATCGGCAATGAATACGGCCTGTGGTGCTGGCAGGCCGGGAAGCTCTTTTCCGTCGGGGCCGCAGCGGGATTTTCGCCGCTAGACAAGGGGAGCGACGCCGAGTCGCTCGTGCCCGGAGTCGATTCCCTGGCCGACGACGGTGCCGGCGGCATGTGGATCGGCTTGTCTCGGTGCGAGTTGCGGCACCTCGATGCCGAGGGCGGATTTACTCGGCACCGTCCCTCGTGGTGGAGCCCCGGAATCCGATTTTGGAGCCTGCTTTCCGACGGTGAAGGGGGCGTGTGGATCGGCACGCTCGGCAGCGGCCTCCTGCACTTCAGTGCCGGGACGTTTCGCCGCGTTACAGCCGCCGACGGGCTGCCCGACAACGCCGTTAGCCAGGTTCTCGACGACGGCCGCGGGGCGATTTGGCTTGGAACGTTCAGCGGGGTGGTGCGGGTCTCGCAGGCCGAGATCGCAGACTTCTTCGCCGGACGCTCGGCCGGTGTGCAATGCCGTCGCTTCGGCAGGGCGGCGGGCCTGCCGGTGGCCCAGTGCTCGGCCGGGCAGCAGCCCTACTCAGTTCGCGCTCGCGATGGCCGGCTTTGGTTTTCGACGACGGGCGGCGTCGTTGTGGTCGATCCCGAAGCGATCGGTGGCGACGCCCTGCCGCCGCCGGTCGTCGTCGAGGAGGCCCGCGTGCTCGGCCGCGACGTACTGGCAGAGCGCCCGCTTCCCCTGGCCCTCGGGCCGCGGGAGCGAACCGTGCAGTTTCGGTTCGCCGGCCTGTCGCTCGCGACCCCGGAGCTGATCCGTTACCGGTGGCGGATGGCGGGCATCGACCAGGACTGGATTGACGGCGGCTTCGAACGCACGGCGACCTACAACCAGCTGCCCCCGGGGAGGTACGTGTTCGAAGTCGATGCCGCCGATGGTGACGGCCGCTGGACGGGCACCGCCGTCCGCGTGCCGATCGTCATCGAGCCCATGGTCTGGGAGACGGGGTGGTTTCGGGGGCTCGCGGCCCTGGCAGCGGTGGCGGTCACCGTCGGCATCGCCCTGGCCGTGATTCGCCGCCGCACCCAGCGCCGCATCGACCTTCTGGAACGCCAAAGCGCGATCGAGCGGGAGCGGATCCGGATCGCCCGCGACCTCCACGACGACCTCGGCGCCTCGCTCACTGAGATCGACCTGCTCGGCGCCCTCGCCGAACGCGGCGGCCCCACCACACCCGAGGTGGCCGACCGGCTGCGGTCGCTCCGCGGCAAGGCCCGTGAGACGGTGATGTCGCTCGACGAGATCGTGTGGGCGGTCGACCCGCGGAACGACACGCTCGGCTCCCTCGGCGAATACGTGGGCAGTTTCGCCCAGCAGTTTTTCCGGGCCACGACCACCCGCTGCCGGCTGGCCATCGATCCCGAGCCCCGCGATCTGCCTCTCGACTCCGAGGTGCGGCATGCGCTGTTTCTGGCCTTCAAGGAGGCGGTGAACAACGTGGCCCGGCACGCGGGGGCCGAAGAGTGCCGCGTCTCGCTGGCCGTCACGGGCGGCGAACTGCGGATCGAGGTCAGCGACGACGGCTGCGGATTCGACGCCAACGCCGCGGGATTCGTGGCCGGGGAGGGTCTGCGCAACATTCGCGAGCGGCTGGCGGCCTGCGGCGGCTGGCAGCGGCTCGACTCGGCGCCGGGGAAAGGCACTACCATTGCCCTAGGATTGCTCGTCGCGAGCCGCGGCGGTCGGCGGCCGTTCGCGTCTGCGGTCGCCGCGGATACGATACGAGGATCGGCATGAGGGGTTGCGAGGAAAGTCACCTGCAGGAGCCGGCCATGACGACGGTGGCCTTGGTCGAAGACGACATGGGGGTGAGGCGGTCGCTCCGCAGCCTGTTGGCGTCGGAGCCGGGGCTTGCGTGCACCTGTTCGTGCGCCACCGGCGAGGAGGCCGTCCGCAAGATTCCCGACGCGGGCGTGGACGTGGTCGTGATGGACATCAAGCTGCCGGGCATGTCGGGCATCGAGTGTGCCCGGCGGCTCAAGGAGCGCTGTCCGGACGTCGCGATCCTGATGCTCACGGTGTATGACGAGACCGACCTGATCTTCGCCGCCCTGCGGGCCGGGGCCGGCGGGTATCTCCTCAAGCGGGCGGCCACCACGGAACTCGTGCATGCGATCAAGGACGTGCTCGACGGGGGCGCCCCGATGACGGCGCCGGTGGCCAGGCGGGTCGTGGACTATTTGCATGAGACACCCGAACTGCCCGGGCCGCGGCGACCGGCGGCGGTTCAGGCGGCCGGGGCGGACCGGCTCACCGACCGGGAGTTAGAGATCCTTGAGCATCTTTCGCGCGGCTACAGCAATCGCGAGATCGCCGACACGTTTGGCATCAGCGTAGCGACCGTCCGCTCCCATCTACGCAACATCTACGCGAAGCTACATGTCCGCTCCCGGACGCAGGCCGCCCTCAAATACCGCGGCGGGTAGCGAAAAAGATGTCGAGGGATAGCCCAACCAATGGCACCTTCGCAACCGATTCCAAGCTCGTGAGCTGACGGCTCGGTCTTCCTGGCCCCCGGCTGCCCGACGGCCTCGACTTCAGCGTCCAGGCGTTGCTGGCCCTGGCCGCATACCGTTCATCTTTGGCCGCGAGCATCCGCTCGTGCGACGCCCCGCCGACGTTCCTGCCGGCCGGGCCGATCACTCAGGCCGATCTGGCCGCGTCCGCTACGTGCTGCCCAGACACAAAGCCGCCAACTGGGTCGGGCCCCGCCGCGGCCGGAAGTCCACCTGGCCGGGGGACAACGGCATCGTCGAACTGTCGCCGTTTGAGTTTTTGGAGCGGCTCGCCGATCTCGTCCCGCCGCCGCGGGAGCACCGGCATCGCAAGCACGGCGTATTCGCGCCGAATCACAAGCTCAGGCGGGCCGTCACGGCGCTGGCCATCGGGAACATCGGCTCGATCCGAAAGATTCTCACACACCTCGGCGAACCACTCGAACCGCCTCCCGTCTCTCCCGCTCGTAGCTTGCCCGCCGACTGGGGCGAGCTCGTGCGCGCACACGATGACCGGGACATCTGCCAGGGACGGATAGACGAGCTGCCCGCGATCGACATTCACAGCCTCTGACCGGTGCCGGACGCGACCCACGCGTGTCGGGAAACTGCGCATTGGGACGCGGTCCAGAAAGAGATACAGGATCGTGGTCGTGAAGCCTGTATCGCGTGCGTCACGAATCACATGTCGCAGGGTACGGCCGGCAAGCGTGGACTCGAGGACGACACGGCTCTCGTCAGACGACAGGGCGCAAGCAACGCGTCGGAGCAACTCCTCGGCTGCTGCTGTGGCTGCGAGTTCGGGAGCGTCCGGTCGGAGTTCTGCCGCGATTGCATCGGCTCGCAGGTAGAGGTGGCGAAATCGCGAGGCGTATTCCATGGCGAACGTTGTTTTCCCCGCGCCGTTTGCCCCGCCCTCTCAGAGATCAGTGACGATTGGGAAACCGATCGCGGCTGCCTGACCATGGAAGCCAGATGACCCACCTCTGAAAGCCCGGATTGACAGAAGGGGTGTTGCTTTATCCATCGTTCGGCCGATTGCTGTTCGCATGACCGCAGCATTTGGGCTACGCTCGCGGCAGAATAGTCGATTGTCTTTGCCTTCCCCGGCGGACAACACTTTCCCCATGCATGCTGCCGCCCCCTCACCGCCCGCTCCCAGCCGCCACGTGGCGTGGATCGGGTCGGCTTGCTCCGTGGAACTCGCCTGGGCCCGGGACCGCGTGGCGGCCTCTGCGACGGTGATCGAGACTGACCACCCGAGCCAGCTTGCAGCCCGTGTCGATCCCGTCGCAGGCCCATGGCCGACGGTCGCCGTGCTCGTCAGCGACATGCCGAGCCGCTGGACGCTGGCCGATGCCGTGGCTGTGTCTCGGTGCTGGCCGCTCGCGCCGGTCATATCGGTCTGCACGCCGCTTTCCGAGGGCCGCCGCCGGAGCGGACCGGCGTTACCGGGCGTGGACGAGGTGGCATGGAACGAACTGCCCACCCGGCTCGCAGGCTGGTTCGCGGATCTCGATGCCGGCCGCCCCGGCGTGCTCGGCCTGCCGGCAGCCTCCCGACGGGAAGATCGCGTGCTCGAAGCTGCGGCTCGTCTCCGGGCGATGGCACGGCGCGAGGGGCAGCCTCTGCGCGTGGCTGCGGTCGCCCGTCATGCCGTGGATCTTGACGGCACCGCGGCGCTCTTCGCTGCGAGCGGTGCGGACGTCATCGACCGGAGCGTGGGACGGCCGCGACTCGACACCTCCGCCGACCTCGTCGTGTGGGACGTCGATCGCATCGACGCCGACACACTCACCTGGCTCCGCATGCTCACGATCCAAAAGCCCGGCCTCCCCGTCGTACTCCTCGACTCGTTCCCCCGCAGCGACACGAGCCTCGCGGCGTTCGACGCCGGAGCCCTGGCCGTGCTCGGCCGCCCGCTCGCGGTGGAAGCGCTCGCCGGCCTCCTTTCGGGGCTGAAGCCGCCCCCTGCAGCCGCAGCCGGCTCCGGTACTGATCTTGGAGCGGCGGGGCCGGGCCACTAGCATCCCGCCCCGATGCAGCCCCCTCCCCCCACCACCGCCCTGCCCCTCCTCTGTCGCGCAGCCTGCGCCGGCCTCATGGCCTGCGCGGCCGGCTGCATGCATTTCGTGGGCGTCGATCCGCTCGCGCCGCAGGTGCGTTCCCTGCAGCAGTCGGTCGCCCTGCCCTGGCTCGACCCTGACGACATGCCGGGCCGCACGGAGATCACGGCCGGCCAACTCGTGATCCATGCCGACTTTCCGGTGGCCCACCAGCACCGCCTGATCCGCGACCTCGAATCGTTGCGGGTGGACGTGAGCCAGACGCTCGGCCTGCCCATCTCCGACGAGCCCGTGCATCTCTACCTCTTTGAGAATCCGACCCGCTACGACGAGTTCGTGGCCAAGCGATTTCCCGGCTTCCCTGCCCGCCGGGCATTCTTCGTGGAGACCGACACGTCGCTCTCCGTGTTCGCCGCCTGGCAGGACCGCGTGGCCGAAGACCTGCGACACGAGACCACGCACGGCTACGTGCACGCCGTGGTGCCGGCCCTGCCGCTGTGGCTCGACGAGGGCATCGCCGAATACTTCGAGCTGCCGCGAGTGGAGGGGGGTGAGCACACGGCGCACGTGGCCCACCTCGCCGGCCGGCTCATCGAGGGCACCTGGCAGCCCGACATGCTGAAGTTGGAGGCGGTTACGTCGGCCGCCGAATTTTCCCAGGATCACTACGCCGAGGCCTGGTGCTGGGTGCACTGGCTGCTCGCCACGCCCGACCGACGCACGCTCCTGCAAGAGTATCTGGCCGACGTCCGCCGCGACGCGACGACCGCCCCGCTCTCGATCCGGCTCCGTCAGGCCCCGGGCCTGCCGGCAGACATCACGGCCGCCGTGAAGGCCCACGTGGAAGCGCTCGCAGGCGAGTCGGGGTTTGACTCGTTACCGTAGGCCCGTCACTCCGTGACAGGCAGCCCGTTGCGGAGCAACAGGCCTACGGCCGACGCGGAAGGCGAGGGGGTCGGTGCAAGCTCGAGGAGCATTTGAACCGAGTCTTCGAGGTTCCGCGACGAGACTTGTACCGCCCCCGAGCCGGGGCACTGCCCGTTGCGGAGCAACAGGCCTACGGGTACGGGCTGCCCGTTGCGGAGCAACAGGCCTACGGTTTCCGGAATACCGTGCCATATTCGACGGCATCGAAGCCGAGTTTCTCGAAGAGGCTCAGTGCGGCGGCGTTGCCCTGCGACACGTGCGTCTCGACCAGAGACACGCCTTCACTCGCCAGGTCGTGCATCGCCTCGGCGACGAGATAGCTGGCCAGTCCCTGCCGACGGCGGGGCCCCTCGATATCGACGTGCATCAGACCGGCGGCACTCACGCCCCAGGCAGAGGCGAGCGGCTGCATGTCCCAAAAGGTGGCCGAGCCGAGCAGCTCCTCAGCCTGGTTGCGGAGCACATACCGTCGCAGGGCCAGGCCGGTTGTCGTGGCCGCCTCCCACCACGTTCGGCGCGACGGCTCATCGACCACGCTCAGCGTCGTCGAGCGGCGGATGGCGAGCTGCAGCCGATTGACTGGCGGCCGAAAGCCGGCCAACGGCCGCCGCAGCACGGCGATGCGGTCGGCCTCCTCATACCCCGCCTGCCGAAATGCCGCCTGCATCGCAACCGACGAATCGAGCACGCCCGGAACGTCGGAGCCACCGTAGAGCCCGAGACAGAAGCCGCCGACATCGGGCGCTCCGCCGCCCAGGATCACCGTGGCCCCGCGGCCGGCGAGATAGCCCTCGCACCGCGCGATCAGCCCGGCCGCGATCGCCTCGTGCTCCGCATGCGGCACGACGACCACGAGCAGCGTCGTGCCCTTCGACATGTCGAGCCCTGACCGCTCGGCATTCGGTCCGAAGGCCGCATGGGCAAAGCCGACCGCCCGCCCATCGTCGAGGGCCACGAACAGCCCCTGGCGGTCGAAATAGGGCTTGGAGAACACGGCCGCCTCCAGCAGGGCGGAGGTCATCGGCTGCATCGCGCTCGGGCCGAGGTCGGCGGTTCGCCAGATCTCGGCGAGCCGGGGCGGATCGTCGTTGCGGAAGCAGCGGAACTCGATCATCCGGTCTGCTCCGCGCCGGCGGCCGCGCAGCCACCCGCCAGCCGCAGGTAGAGCCGCCCCGCCTCTTCCCGCACCTCGTGCACGGT
>CAMDDA010000049.1 GCA_945890755.1 Candidatus Kuenenia stuttgartensis | reverse complement strand
AACGGTTCGGCCTTCGCCAACAGCACGACGTTCGACCTGTTCAACTTCACCGGCACTCCCTCGGGCAACTTCACGAGCGTGACGTCGACCGGCTTCTACGCCGGCACGTGGGCGCTCGCAAGCGGCATCTGGTCGCTCGATTCGGGTGGCCAAACACTCTCGTTCACCCCCGGGACAGGCGACCTCGTCGTCGCCGTCCCCGAACCCTCCACCTGCGCCATGGCCCTCGCCGGTCTGGCCTGCGGCGGCTACTCGATGTGGCGGCGGCGAAAGCGGAACTGACGCTGCGAAACCAGCCAACGTAATCCCAACGCGAGGGGAGCAGGTCGCCATCATGGGCCTGCTCCCCTCTGTGTTTTCGCGGCCGACTTACTCCGCCCGCACCACTCTCCGCACCCGACCGCCGCTGCCATTTTCCGACCGCGAATACACCCCCGCCCGGTCAGCCGAGAGGCAACGACCGGAAGCCCACTGGCGTAACCCTTCGATCTTGTCGCCCGCAGTCACAGCCACGGGTACGACGTTCTGGGCCGCCTGAACGAGTGGTACGTCCAAGAGCGACGCCAGCCTGCAGCACGACTTGATCTCGGCGCCGGTCCAGTTCGTGTCATCCGGCCGAGCCTGCTTCGCGTCGAGTCCGTAGTGCCGCGTGTAGATGCCCCAAATCCCATCTTTCTGGTCACGCCCGGGGAGATCGACGAAGAACACGCCGTCGAAACGCTCTGCACGGGCGCGACGCAGAATCCGACGCAGCGGAAAGTCCGCAGGAAACCGCATCAGGTCGCACGGGGCCCGCGAGAGATGTTCGGCAAAGGGCCTTAGCAGACGAACCCCCTCCCCGGTACCTGCCCAGCGATCATGCCTCGGCGGAGCCGGGATCCGAGACCGCAGTCAGGTACACTTGGTTCATGCCGAAGATTTTCGAACAAGATGGCTACTCGTTTTTCTTCTACAGCAATGACCATGCCCCCATCCACGTTCATGTCCGCCGGGGTGGTGGTGAAGCAGTGTTCGTTGTCGAGCCGGAAGTAGAATTGCGCGAATCCGTCGGGTTCAATGTACGAGAGCTCTCGCGAGCGGAGGACCTCATCGATGACAACCTCGAACTCATCAAAAAAAAGTGGGCCGAGCACCTTGGCTGACCGTGCCCTGCAGGCACGGCATGAGCGTGGAATGATCTTTGTCAGGTTCGCCAGCGGCCATGAGGTGAGTTTCCCCACCAAGGGCAACCCGAGGCTGGAGTCTGCTGCCGAGGAAGACGTGGGCCGTATCGAAATCTCTCCATTTGGGCTGCACTGGCCAACGCTCGACGAAGACCTTTCGTTTGCGGGAATCCTGGAGGGGCGTTACGGTCAACGGTGACCGCAACGCCAGCGCTCGATTGGAGAGAGCGCATTCACCGCCGGATCGTCCAGAGAATGCTGCATCTTGGCCGCGCTCGGGCCTTTGTTGCCAGATGACGCCGCTGTCAACGCTCGATCGACGATGCCGGATGCGGCTCCATGCGAGCCGGTGCGGCACCCTGCGAAGAAAACTCCCCGAGTAGGATTCGAACCTACAACCTAGCGGTTAACAGCCGCTCGCTCTACCGTTGAGCTATCGGGGATCGTGGAACGGATCGTAGCTTATTTTTTCGGCGAAATCGATACGTGCCGGCGGGCATGTGGCGGGAGGCCGGCGTCCAGGGGCGCCTCAGGCGTCGGCCGGGACCCGGATTTTTTCGAGCACGACGCCGTTGCCCTTGGCGTTGTACTCGATCCGCGTCATGAACGACCGCATCAGCATCACGCCCCGGCCGCTGGGCACGTCGAGCCGCTCCTCGAGCGTGCAGTCGGGGACGGCCGCCGGGTCGAAGCCTTCCCCTTCGTCGTCGATCTGGATGCAGACCCGCCCGGCCGATACCTCGCACGACACGCGTACCTTCTTCGCGGGGTCAAGCTTGTTGCCGTGCACGATCGCATTCACGATCGCCTCTTCCGCGGCCAGGTGAATCGCGAAGATGTCGGAGGGCGACCAGCCATGGATGCCGAGTTGCTCGAGCAGATCGTCGGTCACCAACCGGCTTACGCCGCGCTCGCTGGGCAGGTCGATCTCGCGACGCCAGGTATCGGCAGGAACCGGCTGAGACATGGCGTGCATCTGCTCGAAACGGAGGTGTGGTGCGGCGGAAGGACGCAGTCAGGAGAAAGCCGCGACGGCTTCTGCCTCGTCGCTCCGGATATCGAACACCTTGTTGAGCTTCGTGATCTGGAAGACCTCGAGGATCTCTGGTCGGATATGGCACATCTTCATCCGGCCTTTCGCAGCCTTCACCTTGCGGTCAAGCGTGATGAGCTTGCCGAGGGCGGCGCTCGATAGAAACTCGACATCGGCGAAGTTCAGAAGGATCGCCTTGCGGTTGTCGTGCTCGACGAGACTGAACAGCTCGAGTCCGAGTTCCTGGATGCCCGCCTCGTCGAGAATCTTCTTGTCGAGGAACTTCACGATCGAGACATCGCCGAGCCTGGACACGTCGATTCGCTGATGCGTAGCCATGGTGCCTCCTGTCCGGCCGGGCCTCGGGATGGGCTCCGCCGGCGACCTGCAAGGTAGCGGCTGGAAAACCCCTCCGCCACGCGGCGCGGTGCGGCCAGCCAAAAACGCTGGACGGCCCGTGCAGTTGGCCCCGGAGCCGGATCCTCCGCGCCCCAGAAATGCTGCCAAAGTGGCAGCATGCCAGAGCCTTCGCCTCAACGGCCCCGGCTCAAAAGCCCGTTTTTTCGGGCGACTGAGCCAGTGTGACCGTCGGATGATTGTCTGGCGCGCCACTTGCTTCCGGTTAGGAAACCGATCTGATGATGCGGCAGGCGGCAGCCCGATCCGCCGGCCTCTTATTCGCCATTTGTCCTCCCGTTCCCCAGCCCAGGAGCTGTTTTGACCATGACCGCCACCGCCACGAAGCCCGCCAAGAAGAAGTCCACTCTCATCCCCCTCGGTGACCGCGTGGTCGTGGAACGCGAGGAGAGCGAGCAGAAGACGGCTGGCGGCATCCTGCTGCCCGACTCCGCGAAGGACAAGCCGGCCCGCGGCGTGGTCGTGAGCGTCGGTGAGGGCAAACTCGACACGAAGGGACATCGCCATGCCCTCCAGGTGAAGCCCGGCGACCGCGTCGTGTTCACGAGTTATGCCGGCGAGCCGTTCAAGGTGGGTGACGACGAGCTGCTCCTGATGCGCGAGGACGACATCCTCGCCATCCTCGGCTGAGCCAGACCCTTCCCAGGACCTCCCAGGTCCTTGTTGTTCATCAGTTTCCATTCCACAGAGCGGATTTTCCCCAGAGGAGTTTAACCATGGCCAAGATGATGGCGTTCGATCAGGAAGCGCGTGAGGCGATGCGGCGCGGCGTACAGAAGCTCGCCCGCGCGGTGAAGGTCACGCTCGGCCCCAAGGGCCGCAACGTGATCCTGCAAAAGAGCTTCGGCTCGCCGACGGTGACCAAAGACGGTGTCACCGTCGCCAAGGAGATCGATCTCGAGGACGTCTACGAGAACATGGGCGCCCGGATGGTCCGCGAAGTGGCCAGCAAGACGAGCGACGTTGCCGGCGACGGCACGACCACGGCTACCGTGCTCGCCGAGGCGGTGTTCAACGAGGGTTTGAAGGCTGTCGTCGCGGGCGTCAACCCGGTGCAGATGAAGCAGGGCATCGAGAAGGCCGTCACCGAGATCACCGCCAAGCTCAAGGAGATGTCGATCCCGGTGAAGGGCAAGAAGGAGATGGCCCAGGTCGCGGCCATCGCCGCCAACAACGACGCCGAGATCGGCGAGCTGCTCGCCGAGGCGATGGACAAGGTGGGCAAGGACGGCGTGATCACCGTCGATGAGGGCAAGAGCCTCAAGACCGAGATCGAGTTCGTTGAGGGCATGCAGTTCGACCGCGGCTACCTGTCGCCGTACTTCGTGACCAATCCCACGCAGATGCAGTGCGTGCTCGACGACTGCTACATCCTCGTTTACGAGAAGAAGATCTCGAGCGTCAAGGACATCGTCCCGCTGCTCGAGGCGGTCGTGAACGCCGGCAAGCCGCTGCTCATCGTGAGCGAAGAGGTCGACGGCGAGGCCCTCGCCACGCTCGTGATCAACCGGCTCCGCGGCACCTTCCAGGTGTGCGCGGTGAAGGCCCCGGGCTACGGCGACCGCCGCAAGGCCATGCTCGAGGACATCGCGATCCTCACCGGTGCCACGGCCGTGTTCGAGAACCTCGGCATGAAGCTCGAGAGTCTCGGCCTCGCCGAGCTGGGCCGGGCCAAGAAGGTGATCATCGACAAGGACAACACGACGATCATCGAGGGGGCCGGTAAGTCGGGCGAGATCAAGGCCCGGATCGAGCAGATCCGCCGCGAGATCGAGAACGCCACGAGCGACTACGATCGCGAGAAGCTGGAGGAGCGGCTGGCGAAGCTCGCCGGCGGCGTGGCCAAGATCAACGTCGGGGCCGCGACCGAGAGCGAGATGAAGGAGAAGAAGGCCCGTGTCGAGGACGCGCTGCACGCCACGCGGGCGGCCGTCGAGGAAGGCATCCTGCCGGGCGGTGGCGTGGCCCTGCTGCGGGCCAGCTCGCAGGTGAAGCCGAAGGGTCTCTCCGATGACGAGACGGTGGGCTTCAACATCGTGGTGCGGGCGTCGCGGGCGCCGGTCACGATGATCTCGACGAACGCCGGCCAGGATGGCTCGATCGTGTGCGAGAAGGTGCTCTCCGGCACCGGCAACTTCGGCTACAACGCCGCCACCAACGAGTACGAAGACCTCGTCAAGGCGGGCGTGATCGATCCGGCGAAGGTCACGCGGACGGCGCTGCAAAACGCCACGAGCGTGTCGACGCTCCTGCTCACGAGCGATGCCCTGATCGCCGAGAAGCCGAAGGATCAGAAGGCCAAGGCCGGCGGCGCCGGTCACGGCGGCGACTACGACATGTATTGATTCAGGGCCGCGTGAGCGGCACGGGATCACACAGCAGGTCAAGGAGCGGGGCGGCCTTCGGGTCGCCCCGCTTGCTTTGGATGCGTGAGCGAGTCGAGCGGCACGAAGCCGTCGGCGTCGGGTGGGCCTGCCGAGGGGGGCCGACACGGCGGCGCGTCGATCCGCTTCAGGAGCGAGCGGGCGAGCCAGGCGGCGGCGATCGCGGCGATCGCGATGGCGATGGCGTCTTGCATGGTCACCAGCCCAGGGCGGTGCCGAGCTGATAGGTGGCGAAAGCGGCGAGCCAGGCGAGGGCCGTCATGTAGCTGAACGTGACGATCGGCCAGAGCCAGCTACGGGTTTCCTTGCCGATGATCACGAGCGTACTCGCGCACTGGGCGCAGAGCGCGAAGAACACCATCAGTGACAGGGCGACCGGCACCGTGAAGACCTTGCGATCGGTGCCGTCCCAGGTGGCGGCCTTGAGTCGTCGCACGAGGGCCGTCGCCCCCTCCTCCTCACCGGGATCGACAGCGCCGAGGTTGTAAATCACACCCAGCGTGCCGAGCACGACCTCGCGCGCCGGAAAGCTCGCCACCGCCGCACAGCCCAGCCGCCAGTCCCAGCCCAGAGGCTTCACGACCGGCTCGATCAGCCGTCCGGCACGGCCCAGGAAGCTCTGCCGCAGGGCTTCACCCTGCTGCTCGGCCTCCGTCAGGTCGGCCCCGGCCGGCATGAGGGGCTTCGGGTAGCTGCCGAGGGCCCAGATCACGACGCTCATCGCCAGAATGAGCGTGCCGGCGTTCTTCAGGAACGACCAGGCTGCCTCGCGCACCCGCTCGAAGACCACCGCCGGCTGCGGCCACCGCCACCCCGGCAGCTCCATCACGAACGGCTGCGGCGGGCCGCGAAAGACCGTCCGTGAGAGGACGCTCGCGACGAGGGCCGCGACGACCACGCCGACGGCGTACATGCAGACGAGCACCAGGGCCGGCAGCCGGAGCCACGAGACGCCGACGGCCACGTCCGGAATGAAGGCGCCGCAGAGCAGGAGGTAGACCGGCAGCCTGGCCGAGCAACTCATCAGCGGCGCCACGAGGATCGTGAGCAGCCGGTCGCGCCGGTTTTCGATCGTGCGGGCGGCCATGATCCCGGGGATCGCACAGGCGAAGCTCGACAGGAGCGGGATGAACGACTTTCCGCTCAGGCCGGCCCAGACGAGCAGCCGGTCCATGAGAAACGCGGCCCGCGAGAGATAGCCGCAGCCCTCGAGGATCGCGATGAACAGGAAGAGCAGGGCGATCTGGGGCACGAAGATCACCACGCCGCCGACGCCCGCGAGCACGCCATCGACGATGAGCGAGCGGATCGCTCCAGCGGGGAGCAGCGACTCCGCCCAGGCCGAAACAGCATCCATACCAGTGGAAATCAGATCCATCAGCGGCGCCGCGAGCTGGAAAATCGACGTAAAGAGGGCGAGCATCACGGCGATGAACACGATCGTGCCCCAGAGGCGATGCGTGAGCCAGCCGTCGATTCGCTCGTCCAGTGGCCGGCGTGCCGGCGCCGTCCGCCGCACGACGCCCGCGACCGCACGGTCGATCCAGGCATAGCGGGCGATCGCCTCGCGGGCGGCCTGTGGCCGGGGGCCGTCGATGGCGGACAGATGGGGGGAGAGATCCGGGGGCTGGGGCGGAGGTGTTTCAGCTGCGGCGATGATTCGATCGCCGAGTGCGGCGATCCCGTCGCCGGTCGGGGCGACGACGCGGACGACCGGGCAGCCGAGCCGGCTGGCGAGGGCTGCGTCGTCGATCGTGATGCCCTTCGCGGTGGCGACATCGGAGAGCGTCAGCGCGACCACCGTCGGCAGGCGCAGCTCGAGTGCCTGGCTGGCAAGGTAGAGATTGCGATCGAGGTTCGTGGCATCGACGGCGACGACCACGCAGTCGGGCGGCGGCACGTCGGCCATGCGGCCGCGGAGCACGTCGACGGCCACCCGCTCGTCGGGGCTCTGGGGCGTGAAGCTGTAGGTGCCGGGCAGATCGACGAGGTCGATCGTCGTGCCGCGGTGCGTGAACCGGCCGACCTTTTCCTCGACCGTCACGCCCGGATAGTTCCCGATCCGTGTGGGAATGCCCGCCAGCGCCGAGAAGAGCGTGCTCTTGCCAGGGTTGGGGTTGCCGAGCAGGGCGACCGTGAGGTGTGGCGAGGGGGCGGGGGGCTGGGACATACGTGGCCAGTGGCGAAAAACGGTGGCGGGGGAGAGAATCAGCCGGCGGTCACGGCAATGCGGGCCGCCTCGGCCCGCCGGATCGACAGCCGATAGCCGCGGACCTCCAACTCCAGCGGATCGCCGAGCGGGGCCCGACCGACGAGCCGCACGGAGATGCCAGGCGTGAGCCCCATTTCCAAGAGCCGCAGCGCGACCGCGTCGTCGCCGAGCACATCGGCCACCGTGGCCGTGTCACCGACGGCGATCGAATCCAGCGACACCGACACACCTGCGGCCATGCCTGAATGCCCGCGGCAAAACGGGCTCCGTGCGGTCTGGGAACACGCGGCCAACAGCGGCCCCGTTGCAGCGACGTGAGACTGCGTCTCAACTGCTCTGCAAGTGTAGCAGGCCGCTGCATGTGGAACCGCGGGAGACGCAACGACCATGCCCGGACTTTTCGTAACCGGTACCGACACCGACGTTGGCAAGACGGCGGTGGCCGCCGCGATCGCCCGCCAGCTCGTGGCCGAGGGGCGGCGCGTGGGCGTGTACAAGCCGGTGGCCAGCGGTGTGACGACGATGGCGAGTGATGCCGGCCGCCTCTGGGAGGCGGCCGGCCGTCCGCTCACGGTCGAGCAGGTCTGTCCGCAGGCGTTCGCCGCGCCCCTCTCACCGCCGCGGGCTGCGCGGGCGGAAGGGCGGGGCGTGGATGAGGCGCTGCTGCGGGCCGGCGTCGAGCCGTGGCACGCCGCGAGCGACATCGTGATCGTCGAAGGCGCGGGGGGACTGTTCTCGCCGGCCGGAGACCGGTCGCTGAACATCGACCTGGCCCGCGACCTCGCGTTGCCGCTCGTGATCGTGGATGCCGCGCGTTTGGGCGCGATCGGTCGCAGCCTGATGGCTGTGGCGGCCGCCCGTGTGACAGGTCTGCCCGTCGTCGCCGTCGTGCTTTCCCACACGCACCCGCTGGGCGGAGCCGAGGACGACCCCGCGAGTGACGCTCGGATTGCCGCCGACAGCAGCGTCGATCTGGCGGCCAGGCTCGGCGGCGTGCCGGTGGGCTCGCTGCATCATGCGGCGGAGCGGATCACGCCGGCCCTCGACTGGTTCACGCTGGCGACGACCGCCGGCCGCCGAGCGTGAGAGTGAAGGCCACCTGCCAGCTGCCGAGTGGGTCGGGCGTGACGATCCAGTGAGGCATCACGACCACCGACTGGTGGACGAGTTCGAAGCCTCCTTCCGACTGGCTCACCGTCTGGATCGGAAACGTCCAGATGCCCGCCGTAACGCCGTTGCTCGCCGGCCCGATCGAGAGGGCTGCGTCGATCCCCAGCCAGTCGTCCACGAGGCCGAGCCGATCAGCGGCCGGCAGATCGAGGTGTGTGCCCAGTTCACCGAGCGGATGCCCCGCCGCGTCGTAAAAGAATCGGCCATCCGCCTGGGCTGGCATACCGGCGAAGTTGAGCTCGACGGCGAGGTGTTGCCGAAAGTCGGCGGGCAGACCCGAGAGTGTGTAGGCGATGTCGATCGCCGGTGAACCCGGTCGCACGGAGAGCGTTTTCGAGAGCGTGAAGGGAATGCCCCAGGCGTTGCCGCTGCGACTGAGCCGCACCTCGCCGCGGCCGGCAGTGCGCTGAATCTGGTGCGTGTAAGCCCCTTCGGCGAAATCACCGCGCTCGGCGGCGGTGCCGTCGATGATCGCCGCCGCGGTCACGTCCACGTCCCAGAAGTGATCGACGAGGCTCTTCCGCCGGGTGCGGTCGTAGCGGACCATCCGCTCGAGGCCTTCGTGCTTGAACTTCGCGACCTGCGCGGCATCGACGATGCTGCGGGCCACCCCGGGACCGGCGAGCACCTGGGCGTGGTAGGCCTCGGGCCGGCGGTCGAGCGTGGCGAGCAGGTTGTGCCGCGGACCGCGGAGATCGAGTTCGTAGAGAATGCCGCCGCGGGCCGGCGCGAGCCAGCAGTCGAGCATGTCGCTTGTCACGCGGATCTCGTCGCGGCCGTCGAAGTCGAAGTCACCCTGGGTGGCGTCGAGCCGCGGGCCCGTGCGGCCCTCGGCACGGTCGGCGGCTGCATCTGCCGTGATCAGCTCCGTGTAGATCGCATTGCGGAGATGCGGCAGGTAGATGCCGCCGAAGGCGCCGTGCCAGTAGGCGCAGTTGCACTGGCCCCGGTGCAGGGCCTGCTCGGCTTCGGCGATACCCGCTCGATCGACGTCCGGTGCGGAGCGGAGACGTGCGAGCCGCGTGCTCACCGCCATCATCCGGGCATACATCTCGCCCGCCTCCGGATACCGCATCCGGAAGTTTCGCCAGCTGCCGCCGCGGATGAACCGGGCCACCGGTGCGAGCCGCTCGTCGCCCGTCGTGAGCGTGCGGGCCGCCACGCAGGCGAGTTGCGCCTCCGGCGGCAGCACCCACTCCGTCATCTCCCGGTAGCTGCACTCGGGGAGCCACACCGTGCCCGCGGGCGGCGTGTCACGAACGACCTCCGACGGCAGACACATTTCGATCCAGTCGCGGTTCGCCTCGAGCATTTCGAAGAACCGGGCGAGCCAGCCCTCGCTGAAACAGGTGCGATGCGTGTCGGGCCAGACGCCGAACTTCTCGCCGTCGTCGCCAAACACGGCGAGGGCACCGTGGCGGCGGGCGGCCACGAACCGCAGGTGGTCGAGCGTGGCCTCGGGGGCCGCGAACGGGATCACATACCGCAGCCGCTCGCTCACCGGAAACACCGCGAGCGTCGCGCCATCCCCTTCCGTGAGCCAGTGGCGGTCGAGTTGGTCGTCGGTGAGGCCCGCGGCCTTGAAGTGCGAGTCGTCGAGAATCGTCCACTCGATCCCGGCCGCCGCCAGATCCTGCGTCATGCCCGGATCCCAGACCCGCTCGGCGATCCACATCCCGCCGACCTTCGTCTGGAGGCGGTGCTCGAGCCACCGCGTGTAGCTCGTGATCTGGGCGATTCGGTCGCGGGCAGGCAGCATTGCGAGCACCGGCTCGTAAAAGCCGCCGCCGACGATCTCGATCCGGCCCTGGGCGGCGAGGGTGGCGAGCCGGTCGAGGTAGTCGGGGTGATGGTGGTCGAGCCACTCGGCCAATGGTCCACTCGTGTGGAGGGCGAGGCGGATGGCGGGGTGACGTTCGAGCAGATCGAGGAACGGACGGTAGCTGTCGAGGTAGGCCTGCTCGAAGACACCGTCAAAGTTGCCGACCGGCTGGTGATCGTGGAGGACGAAGACGAAGCGGACGGCCGGGTGCATTGTGTGGTCCAGTGAGGTCGAGGGAACGCATTCTCAGCGGGGCAATGCGGGACGGCAAATACCGGTGCTCCGCTCGGGGGCGGTACAAGTCTCGTCGCGGAACCTCGAAGACTCGGTTCAAATGCTCCTCGAGCTTGCACCGACCCCTCGCCTTCGGCGTCGGCTGTAGGCCTGTTGCTCCGCAACGGGCTGCCCGTCACGGAGTGACGGGCCTCCGCAGCCGCGCCGCCGACTCGTCGGGGGAAAGCGGTGTGATGTGGCAGCCGGTGGCGAGCTCGAAGCCGGCGAAGGCGCTCAGGCGGGGAAGGATTTCGAGATGCCAGTGCCAGGCGGCACGAAGGGCGGCGGATGGTCTGCTGCCAAACGGCAGCTGATGGAGCCACCAATTGAAGTGGCTGCCTGGCACCAGCCGCTCGAGCCGCGTGACGTAGAGCTGCGTGAGATCGGCGACGGCCGCCCCGCGGGCCGGCGTCGTGGCATGGAAGAACGGCTCGGGAGTCCGCGGGAGAATCCAGGCCTCGAACGGCTGCCGCGGTGCATCTGGAACCAGGAGCACGACATCGGCGCGCTCGGCGACGATCCGGCCGCTGCGGTCGGCGGCGGTGATCGCGTCGGCAAACAGCCGGGGCGCGCGATCGACGGCGGCCATCTCGGCCTGCATCACGGCAGGCACGAAGTCGAGGGCCACGAGCTGGCTGTGCAGGTGTTCGAGCGATGCGCCAGCCTGCGGGCCGGAGTTCTTGAAGATCGTCGCCCAGGCGAGGTCGCTCCTGGCAGCGAGCGTGTCGAGCCGCTGGCGGCAGAGCTCCCAGACGTCGCGCCAGGCATCGGCATCGACTGCTGCGACCGTTCGCTCATGTGCGGCCGACTCGATCACCACGTCGTGCACACCGTGGGCCGGGCGGGGCACGAGAGGAGCCTGTCCGCCGGCCACCGCGGCAGCGAATGGATCTTCGACCGCAAAGGGGTAAAGGTTGGGCACGATACGGGCACGCCACGGCTCCGTAGCCGCGGCCGGCGCCCGCAGCCACGCCGGCGGCGTGCGGTGCTCGTTGCCCGCGCAAAACGGGCACCAGTCGCGCGGGTCCGTGGTGGAATCGCTATTGGCCGGACGGTCGGCGTCGTGCGGCCGCATGGCCCGCTTGGGTGCGACGAACACCGTGCGGCCACTCACAGGGTCGTGGTGCAGCCGCGGGTCGTGTGCGGCAGGGTCGGTGGCAGGCGTAGGATCGCTCATCGCGGCCAGTATGCGCGAAACGCGGACCTGCGACGCCAGGAGCCCGGTCCTGCCGTGAACGGAAAGAAGAGCCGGCCGCCACGCCCCGACGCGCCCACGCGAGCCCCGCCGTTGAACCGCTTTCGAGGGATTCGTAGACTCTGATGACTTGAAAACAGTTCGGCTCACTTCCCGGGAGAAGCAGCATGCTCACCGTCGGCGACTCGTTCCCCCAGTTCTCCTGTCAGGCCTGCGTGGGCACCGGCAAGGACGACATGAAGCTGCTCACCAATGCCGACTATGCGGGCAAGTGGGTCGTCTATTTCTTCTATCCGAAGGATTTTACGTTCGTCTGCCCGACGGAGCTGGCCGAGTTCAACAAGCAACTCAAGGCCTTCGCCGATCGCGACACGAGCGTCGTCGGCGGCAGCACCGACAACGAGTGGTCGCACCTCGCCTGGCGGCGGGCCCACTCCGACCTCACGAACCTCGGCTATCCCCTCATCGCCGCGCAGAAGCTCGCTCCCGAACTCGGCATCCTGGAGAAGACCGAGGGCTACTGCCTGCGGGCCACGTTCATCGTCGATCCGCATGGCGTGATCCAGTGGGTGGACGTCAACCAGGGGCGTGTGGGCCGCAGCGTGGCCGAGGTGCTCCGCGTGCTCGACGCCCTGCAGAGCGACGAACTCTGCCCGTGCAACTGGAAGAAGGGCGATCCCTACGTGAAGGTCGGGTGAGCCCGTGCGGCACGGTCGGCGCACCTGGCAGCAGAAGTTCGCCGATGCGTTTCGGGGCTGCTCGCGGGCGTTCCGCAGCCAGTCGAGCTTCGCCGTTCATCTGACCGTCGCGTTCATCGTGGTCGCTGCGGCGGTGTTGTTTCGCGTCACGGCAGCCGAGTGGTGTCTGCTCAGTCTCGCGATCGGCGGCGTGCTCGCGGCGGAGATATTCAACACGGCGATCGAGTCGCTGGCCCGTGGCCCGGGGAGCCGCCGGCATCCCAGGCTCCGCGACGCCCTCGACATGGCCAGCGCCGCCGTGCTCGTGGCCGCTGCCACGGCAGCCATCGTGGGCGTTGGCGTGTTCGGCCCGCGGCTCCTCGCCCTGGTCGGACTCGGCGACTGGAATTGACCGCGGGGCCGCCGCCAGCCTACGGTGCCCACTCACAGCCGCGGCGGAGTTCCGCCCCTGTCGCGAGTGACCTTCTGGAATCCCTCAATTCAAGTTTAAGGAGTTGATCATGGGCAAGCTGTTGGCAGAGGCGATCGGAACGTTTTGGCTGGTGCTCGGAGGCTGCGGCAGCGCCGTGTTCGCCGCCGCTTACCCCGACCTCGGGATCGGCTTCGCGGGCGTGTCGCTTGCGTTCGGGCTCACCGTGCTCTCGATGGCCGTGGCGATCGGCCACATCTCGGGCTGTCACCTCAATCCCGCCGTGACCGCGGGCCTGGTGGCCAGCGGCCGGTTTCCGGCCAAGGACCTGATCGGCTACTGGATCGCCCAAGTCGTGGGGGGCATCGCCGGTGCCGGCGTGCTCTACCTCGTGGCCAAGGGGCTGCCGGGCTTCAGCGCCGCCGACAGCGGCTTTGCCTCCAACGGCTTTGCCGACCACTCGCCGGGGGGTTATCCGTGGGAAAGCTGCTTCATCATCGAGGCGGTGCTCACGGCCGTGTTCCTGTTCGTGATCCACGGCGCGACCGACAAGAAGGCGGGCAGCGTGATCGCCCCGATCGCGATCGGCCTCTGCCTCACGCTCATCCACCTCGTGAGCATCCCGGTCACCAATACGTCGGTGAATCCGGCCCGCAGCACCGCGACGGCCGTGTTCGCCGGCGGTTGGGCGCTCCAGCAACTGTGGCTCTTCTGGGTGGCGCCGATCGTGGGCGGCATCGTGGGGGGGCTCGTCTACAAGGCCGTTGACGAGTGCGCTGACTGAGGCGGCTGAGCGAGAGGTTGCAAGCGTCATGGTGGCTCCCGGGGATGCCCCTGCCCCGGGAGCCGGACGCTCGCTACGAACATCCTGTTCTTCGCTCGCTCGGATGCCGCCTTCGCTCCGGCATCCTGCCTGCGCTCGGCGACATACGCCGGCTCCCGGGGCAGGGGCAACCCCTCAGGGGGCGTTGTTCACTTCGCCCGGACGTCGTAACAGAGGAGGGCGTCGCCTTCGCGGAGGTAGAGGCGGCCGTCGACGATCACGGCGTGCGCCCAGCTCGGGCGGTCGCCGCTGCCCGGCACCTGAAACGACGACACCTCCGAGTAGGCCGCGGGATCGGCCTTCACGAGTGAGAGCGTGCCGTCGGAGTAGCGGATGTAGAGATGGCCGTCGGCGGCGATGATCGAGGCGGAGTTCTTGCCGCTGCCCCGCTGCTTCCAGGCGAGCTTGCCCGTCGTCAGCTCGGCGCAGAACGGGATGCCCTTGTCGTCGGAGTCACCGTAGAGATGGTCGCCCACGAGCACGATGCCGCCGTGCTTGTTGGCGAGGTCGGTATTGAGTGGATAGATCTCCTCGACCGTCACGCCACCGTCGGCCGCGGGCACCTGCTTCAAGAGCGCGCCGCCACGCTTGTAGCCGGCGGCGAAGAAGACGAGGTCGTCCCGCACGATCGGCGTGGGAATCACTGCCGTGGTCTTGTCGATCGGATAGGTCCAAAGAAGCTTGCCTGAGGCGGCATCGACGCCGAAGGCGCCGCCGGCGGTGGTCTGCACGTAGATCGTGCGGCCCCCCACGGTGGCGATCACGACGGACGCGTGGCCCGCGCCGCGGTCGCCCGGCACGCTGCACGTCCACCGGACCTTGCCCGTGCGTTTGTCGAGCGCGGCGAGCGTCGCTTTTTCACCGCCGGGCGTGCAGATGAGCGTGTTGCCGTCGATCGTCACGCTCTCGCTGTAGCCCCAGCTGTCGCCCTTCGTGCCCCCCAGGTCGCCCTTGAGATCGACGCGAAACAGTTCGCGGCCGTCGGCGACCGAGCAGGCCAGGAGCAGGCCGAAGGGCGAGAGCACGTAGACCCGATCGCCATCCACGGTGGGTGTGCTGCGGGAACTCTGCCAGGTGGGCTGGCCGTCGGTCCAGGCCGCGCCGGTCTTCGTCTTCCACAGCTGCCGGCCCGTGGCCCGGTCGAAGCACGACAGGTATTCATCGGCATCGTCGGCCGTGGAGAGGCCGTCGCCGAGTGTGAAGATGCGGTCGCCGGCGATCGCCGGGCTAGCGTAGCCGCGGCCCGCGCCGGCCGAGTGCCAGACGAGCGGTGGTCCATCCGCAGGCCACGATTCGAGCAGGTCGGTGTCGGGGGCCACGCCGGTGCGGCCCGCGCCACGGAACGTCGGCCAGTCGGTGGCCCAGCCCGACGAGGCCGTGATGGCGGCCACGATGGCGAGCGGGCCGGCGCGAAGGAGGAGGGGCTGCATGATGAGGCTCCTGAGGCGAAACGGCCGCATCCGGCCGGCCGTGCGGACTGCAAACGGTCGTCGGAAATCGCGATGTATAGTAGCAGTCCGTTGAAACCTATCGCGAGGAGCCGTGTCGTGTCGAATGCGTCGGAGAACGAAGCCCTGTTCGGGCGGCGGGTGACGGTGGAACAGGTCGAGGAGGGGCGGGAGTTGGCCCCGAAATTCGACGCCCAGGGCCTCATTCCCTGTGTCACGACCGACTTCCACTCCGGCGAGGTGCTCATGGTGGCGGTGATGAATCGCGAGGCGCTCACCAAGACGATCGAGACCGGTGAGGCCCACTACTGGAGCCGCAGCCGCCAGCAGCTCTGGCACAAGGGGGCTACCAGCGGGCTCGTGCAGAGGGTCACCGAGATGCGGATCGACGACGATCAGGACTGCGTCTGGCTGCGGGTCGAAATCGCCGGCGGCGCCAGTTGCCATGTCGGCTACCGGTCGTGCTTCTATCGCAAGGTGCCCGTGGGGGCGGAGCGGGCCGCCGGCACGACACTCGAGTTTCTCGAACACGAAAAGGCCTTCGACCCGAAGGCGGTCTACGGCGACGCGCCGAATCCCACGCAGTTGTGACCGCATCGGTGCCCCGAAGGAAGCCCTGAGCGCACGCGAGGGGATCGTGTTGGTGCGCCGGCTCGGGGGCGATTCACGTCTCGTCGCTGGACCTCGCAGGACTCGGTCCAAAGCTCCTCGAGCGTGCATCGACCCCCTCGCCTCCCCCGAAGGAAGCCCTGAGCGCAAGCGAGGGGATCGTGTGAAGAACAGCGCACGCGAGGGGATGGATGTCAGCCCGTGTAGTGCTTGGCGATCCAGTCGCGGTAGGCCCCGCTCGTGACGTTGGCGACCCACGGCTGGTGGTCGAGATACCAGCGGACGGTGCGGCGGATGCCCGTCTCGAATGTCTCGGCCGGCGTCCAGCCGAGTTCGCCCGAGATCTTGCGGGCATCGATCGCGTAGCGGCGGTCGTGGCCGGGCCGGTCTTTCACGTAGGTGATCTGCTCGGCGTAGGGCTTGCCGTCGGCCCGCGGCCGCTCCTCGTCGAGGATGCGGCAGAGCGTGTGCACGACGTCGATGTTGGCCTGCTCGCTCGACCCGCCGATGTTGTAGACCTCGCCGAGCCGGCCTGCGGCCAGCACCCGCCGGATCGCGCTGCAGTGGTCCCCCACGTAGAGCCAGTCGCGGATCTGCCGGCCGTCGCCGTAGATCGGCAGCGGCTTGCCGGCCAGTGCGTTGGCGATCACGAGCGGAATCAGCTTCTCGGGGAACTGCAACGGCCCGTAATTATTGGAGCAGTTGGTCGTGACGACGGGGAGGCCGTAGGTGTGGTGATAGCCGCGCACGAGGTGATCGGAGGCGGCCTTGCTCGCCGAGTAGGGGCTGTTGGGCTGGTACTGGTTCGTCTCGGCGAACGGCGGATCGTCGGAGGCGAGCGAGCCGTAGACCTCGTCGGTGGAGACGTGCAGGAACCGGAAGGCGGCGCGGTCGGCCTCAGGTAGGGCCGACCAATACGCCCGCGCCGCCTCCAGGAGG
>CAMDDA010000048.1 GCA_945890755.1 Candidatus Kuenenia stuttgartensis | reverse complement strand
TTCGCCCAGGCAATCCGTGAGGTGTCGTGCGAGCGGGGTTTTTGAGGCGCGTCAGAGCAGCCTCCCGTGGCGTGACCATCGCCCGCATGCCCGCCGGCAGCGGCCTCGCGTTGCTTGCCGATGTTCCCGATCGCGAGCGCCGTGACGGCGGACCTGAGCTTGTGATTCGGGGCGAACACCCCGTGATAGCGATGCCGGTGCTTCCGCGGCGGCGGCACGAGATCGGCGAGCCTGTCGAGGAACTCATACGGCGTGAGCTCGACGACGCCATTGGCTCCCGGCCGCGTGGACTTGCGGCCGCGGCCGGGGCCGACCCAGTTGGCCGCTTTGTGTCTGGGCAGCACGTAGCGGATGCGAGCGATCTGGCCGTCTGCACCGCGGCTCACTGAGAGCCGCTCGAGCGCAAAGGGCGGCCGGGCGCAGTATCGGAGAAGATGTTCGAGACTCCGAAAATAGCTCGGCACACCACGATCGACGAGCGTGATCCGGACACTCGCGTCTACTGAAAACCCGCTGTTCTCCCAGGCGAGCATCTCGGCGGCGGCCGCGGCGTCGAGCAGGCCCGCACGCCTGAACCACCGGATCACGCGGCGACGCACCCGCTCGGTGAGCGCGGCCAGATCGGCCTGGTTGATCGGTCGGGCCGGCACGAACGCCGGCGGCGCGTCGCACGGTGCGCCGTCGGCAGGCGGCACGAAGACGCCGTCGGTGACGCAAGCGTGGAGGTGGACATGGTGGTTGAGCGCCGAACCGAAGCGGTGCAGGAAGGAGATGCCGCCGAGCCGCGGGCGGGCGGCTCTCGGCCTGTCGGCATCAGGTGTCCCGCCTGACGCCGCGAGCAGCAGCTCGAGGTTCTCGGAGATGATTTTGTGGAGCGGTATCTTCTCGGGGCGACGCCGCTCGTAACGGCGGGACGCCGCGGGGCCTCCGTGTGGTCGGCGTCGGCTTCGCCCGGGAAACCCTGTAGCCGCGGCGACCATGGGCAGACCGGCAGGTGGACGGCGTGAGTAAACGGCCGTACACTATCCGCGGGACGGAGCGGTTCGCCACCAGCCAGTCGCAAGGCTCTGAATACACCCCCAATGGGGCGGCCCGAGCAACCGAATCGGGGGCATGCCGAGGCGGCGGCGGGTCAGGCCCGTGCCGCCGGCGTGCGCCGAGCACCGGGGCCACGGCTCAGAACCCGGGCCTCTCACCCGTGGCGGGCGGATTCCGCAGGGCGGAGCCCGGCGGCTCCGTGGACTGAATCCGCTCAGTCGGCCGCCCGGGACGGCAGGCCGGTGGCCGCGACGGCCGCCGCCCAGCGGTCGGGTTCGGCGGCCGCGATCGCGGCGGCGTGTCGTTTGGCCGACGCCAGCGGGCAGGCCGTGAGATACCCCGCCACCGCCCGCCGCACGAGCGGGTCGTCGCGGCCCAGGCGATCCCAAAGGGGGGCTACATCGGCGACGCTCTCCCAGTGCCGCCAGCGGGCGAGATCCACGGCGGTGTCGGCGGCGACCGCGGGGTTGGCGAGCAGCCCCGCGGCGGCGGCCGCGATCTCGTCCTGGGGAATGTCGTCGGCCAGATACTCCCAGGCGAACCGCAATGCGGCGAGCGTGTGGCGGGCGTCGTCGCCCGACTCCGCGGCCCGTCGGGCCACGATGCCCAGGGCCAGGCCATAAAAACCCCGCCGGCGGCGAGCCGCCCGGCTGCCGCCGCCTCGGCCCGCGGCGCTTGGGCGACGTAGCCGAGGAGCGTCTCGTCGGCGGCCACGGCCTCGAACCGGCCGGCCTCGTCACCAAAGAGCAGGGCCGTGCCCGTGACCGGCCCCGCCACACGGGCCGTCACCGTCTCGGCGCGGGGTGCTCCCGCGGCCTTGATCACGCTCCGTACCGTAAACTCCTGCCGGACGCCCCCCTCCGCGTCGCGGGCCGGTCCGGCCGCCTCGCCCACCGCCACGACCGCCGCCGCGTCTCGCCGCTCGGCCAGCGGCGGAGCGACCACGTCGCAGAACGGGCAGGCGGCGCCGGCGAGATCGGGCCTGGCATCATCTCAACCGTTAGGCAGGCCGCACTCGCGAAACTAGCGATGGGTTGCGCGCACGCATCGGCATCAATGTGCGCTCCCAGATGGAATCCATCGTGGCGATCCGAACCATGCGGTTCGTCGCGGTCAGGCTTCTGCCTACCCTGGCTCGAGCCTGTCCTAGAGCGCGCTGCCCCCGCCCGGGAGCCGACGGCGCAGGAAGTTCATCCGCTTTTCCAGTGGCAGCGCGAGCCGACGGCGGATCAGTTCCTCGAGTTGCCGCTCGCTCTCGGCCTTGAGCGCAGCCAAGGCCCTGTCGCGCTGGCGACTCGCGGCAGTCGAAGGCTTGCTTTTTCGGGCCACTGCTAACGCTTCCGCATGGATTTCAGAGTTTTTTCAAGGACAGGAAGCACGGCCTTGTCGCGATCGCGGCCCGCAGCCCTCTTGCTCGCAATGATATCGTCGAGCGATGCCACGCGCAGAGGCAGTCCAACGACATCCCTCACAGCCGACCGAGAGCGGAGGCCCTCGAAGGATCGCACGCCATGAATCTGCGGCATGAAGTCGACCTGAAGGCCGGTGTCGTCATCGACGACGCGATAGAGCCGCGACACGGGATAGAACGGCCGGAGGATCATCGCGTGCAGATCGGCGGCCACCGCCTTCAGCTTCCGCAGGTTGGTCGGCGTGTCGCGGAACATGAAGTCGAAATCGAGAGTCGTCACGGGGGCGCCGTGCATCGCCGCAGCGGCATTCCCAATGAGCACCGCTTCCAGCCGATGCTCGTGGAGAGCGGTCAGGATGCGGGTGAGCAGCGGCGTGGCATTCATGGAACGAGCATACCAAGCCGGCGTTCGGGAAGACCGTCGCGACAGCGGGGAATGGCGACCACCTCATCAAGGTCGATATGCAATCAGCCGACGTGACAGGTCGATTTCCGCGCGCTCCGCGAAGCTCAGAGCGATTTATTGATCTCTGACGGGATCGTCGCCTCGAGTTCGCCGGGGGCCGGGGCGGCGGTGGAGGCGGGGCCGGCTGACGCGGCGGCGTCGGTGCCTCCTTCCCAGCGTAGGTTCCTGAACTCGCGGGGCTCTCGCCAGCCGTTTTGCTGCCAGTTATCCGATCCCACGTGCCTCCTTGCCGTCCTCGAGAAACGTCCGCGACCAGCCGAAGGTGAGCTCCGTCACCGAAGCCCATGACGGGAGCGTGGACGCATCGTCCTTCTTCGTGGAGACAAGGTCGTCGAGCGATACGGAGATCGTCTGCCAGTCGGGCGAGCCCTTGATCGGAGTCCGGGTTTCGTAGGTTCCGCCCCAGGGCTTGTCAGGAAACGCCCCCCAGCCGTTTGAGACGACCGTCACCCTGGGCACGTTGTCCGCCGGGCACCTGACGTCGAACACCAGCTTTGCCCCGTCGGGGCCGCGCCACTTGGGATCCTTGATCTTGCGGGTGGTGGCGTACACGAAGAGCGGCTGGTCGATGCTCGGCACCGGCAGTTCGGCGCTCCAGGCATCGCCATCCCGTTTCGCTACCGCGTCGCGCTCGTTGAGCAATTCCTTGCCGTCCGCGAGCAGTGACTTCGGCCGGCCGTCGGCGGCGAACTTCAAAACCACCCTGCCTGAGCCGATCTCCACGGGCTCAGAGGCAAGGCACGGGTGCCTGAGCCCCAGTAGCCCGACGACGATCACTGCGAGCAGCACGTAGTTCGCACACCGCGGATTGTTTGTTTGTGGCATGGATCAAGCGTACTTGATCCCAGGTCGCGTGAAAGAATCTTCTCGATTGACGCCTCGACCATGACAGGCGGTTCCGTGGCAGGCGGTACCCCAGGGCCCGGTGTGTCACCGCTGATCGAGCCACCGCTCGGGCGATGACGCGAAAAACTCCTCGAGCGGCAGCCCCCCGCCCCCAATGATCACCGGCCGAGCCCGTGGATACGTCCGGCAGAAGGCAGCTATCCCGTCTGGTTTGCCCGGTCGGCCAGATTTGACCTCGATCGCCACCGCTTCGCGGCCCCGGCTGATGACGAAGTCCACTTCCGCATTGGCCTTCCTCCAGTAGCCGACCTCCCACTCCGTTGGCGACAGGCTGTTCAAAAGCCACCCACCGACCGCATTCTCGACGAGCCGCCCCCACCAGGCGGCGTCGGCCCGTGCCTGAGAAAAGGGTCGCCTCGCCAGCGCCGACACCAGCGCGTTGTTCCAGTGCACAAACTTGGGGCTGCTGCCCCGCTTGCGGCCCTGGCCGGCGGAGTACAGCTCGAGCCCCGATACGAGAAACGCCGTGCCGAGCAGTTGCAGGTAGCCGGCGAGCGTGGTCGTAAGGCCCTTCTGCACGAGCAGCGCCGACGACCCCAGGAGCAGAACGCGGACCTTGCCGCCGGTTTTCGCCTCCTCATCCCAGAGCCGCTTCACCACGCCGCTCCAGCCGACCACCTTCTGGATCTCGTCGAGCACCAAGAGCACCCGCCGGCCGGGGAGCGACCGCGCCGCCTGCCAGTGCGTCTCGATCCATTCGGGCCCTGGCGGCAGGGCGTCGTCGGCGGTGGCCGATTGTGTCGGCCAGCCGAGCAGCGATTCGATCTCGGCTGCAGCCGTGCTTTTGCCGACCTGCCGTGGCCCGATGACGACCTGGATCACGGTGCGTCGGGGCCGCTGGTTCAGTGGGACGCGGCGCCGAGGTAGACCATCGGCCGCCGCTACCCCTGAAAAAGTTCGGCAACGCCGATCGTGAGCCCCGCCACGACATCGCCCGCGTCGAGCGAATCGCCTTCGCCGAGCACGACCACGCGATCGGGGCCGTGGTAGGCATGCAGCGTGCGGGTGCTCGGATCGACGACGATCACGAGCCGCGTGCCGGCGTTCAGCCAGGCCAGCACCTTCTCCTCGACATCGCTGAATGAATCTCGCGGCGACACGACCTCACCGACAAGATCGGGCACGACCGTCACGAAGCCCTGGTCGTCATCGATGCCTTTCGCTCGCTCTCGGGATACGAACGCGACGTCGGGTGCCCGCACCGTGTCAGGGTCGCGGGTCAGCACAAAGCCTGTTTCAGCCGCATAGACAAGGCCCAGCTGCCGGCTGCGAACGTGGGTGCCCAGGATCAGGCCCAGCACATGCGTCACGCGGCCATGCCGGCCCCCTGCCGGAGACATCATCCGCAGGACTCCTTCCACGAGTTCATATCGCTGCCCGTCGTCGCGCATGCCAAGCAGCGTTTGGGCATCGATGATCGCTGCAGCCTCGACCATGGCACACGTTTTCCTCGACTGAGCCTCCGAACGGATGGCGATTGTATCTCCAACAAGCCGCCTGGAGCAATTTCGGCGTGTGACCTGTGATGCGCTCGAACTGCGGGGTCGTGGACCAACCTGCCCGCCCCGTTGCCGCTCGCCGCCAGTCCAGCCCCATTCGGCGTGTAGCCCGAGCCCATCGCCCAGCAGTGCTCGATGATCACCGGCACTTCCTGCTTGAACCAGTCGTAGCCGTCGTCGGAGTTCCACCAGGCGCGGCAGCCGCGAAACACGGTGCTTGGGCCGGGCTTCTGATAATGGCAGCCGAACCCGTCGGCATTCTGGCCGGGGCCGGTGACTGAATGGGGGTCGTAGTTGTTGTAGGAATCGCAGTTGAGCACGAGATGGCCGCCGGTGCCGCCGTCGATGAAGAGCCCCGGGCCCTGGTTGTCGTGCAGCGTGAGCCGCTCGAGGATCGTGTGGCTCGCGTCCTTCACCCACACGCCATAGCTCGTGCCCCGCGGGGCCATCACATGGCAGACCTCGAGCCCTTTCATACGGGTCCCACTTGAGACTCGCGCGCCTCCGCCCTGCTTTCCCATATCGCGCCCTCTGCCTGCCGGTGCGATGATGCGGCCCCCAGACAAGGAGGCTGCATGGATATCGTCGAACGGAAGCGTGGCGATCGGCGTAGGCTCGCTCGCCTGATTGCCAAGGAATCAGATGCGATGCAGCGGGATCGGTTGCGCAGCGTGTTGCTGGTGTTGCAGGGGCGGCAAGCGCTGGAAGTTGCTGACGTCGTAGGCCGCAGTCGCAGATTCGTGCAGCGTTGGGCGTACGCCTATCGTGACGGCGGCATCGAGGCGGTGCGTGGTCGCACGGCGCCCGGTCGCCAGCGCCGACTGTCACCCGAACAAGAGGTTCGTTTCGTTCAGCGAGTCAAGGCTGGTGCCACGCCGCGAGATGGCGTGGCATCGCTCCGCGGGCCGCAGATTCGGGGGATTCTGGATCGTGAGTTCGGCAAGACCTTCTCTCTCAACGGGATCTACAAGTTGCTGAATCGTCATGGCTTCGTCTGCCTCAAGCCCCGGCCCAGGCATCCCCGGCAAGATCCGGCTGCAGCCAAGGCTGTCAAACGTCGCGCCCCCTTTTTGTGAACAGAGTTCGTGCTTCCCGGCCGCGCACCAGAGTTCGCGTCTGGTTTCAGGACGAAGCACGATTTGGGCAGCAGGGAACGTTGACATCGGTATGGGCCGCCAAGGGATCACGCCCCACGGTCGTGCGACAAAACGGTCGGAAGTCGATCTGGGTCTTCGGCATCGTCGATCCAGCGACCGGGTGGTCGATGGTCAGTCCACATCGCGAAGCCAATACCGCAACCATGCAGCAGTTCCTCAATGCGGCGGCCAAAAAGCTTGGCCGGCGTCAGCACGCCGTGATGGTGCTGGACAGAGCGGGCTGGCACACGGCGAAGCAGCTCAAGTGGCCGCGACGAATAACGCCGCTGCTCCTGCCGCCGTATTCCCCGGAACTGACTCCTGCCGAGCGACTTTGGCTCTGGTTCCGTGAACGCCACTGGAGCAACCGCGTCTACCCAGACGAGCCGTCGCTGATACACGAGGCAAAGAGGAGCCATCGCCAGCTTCGCCGGGCAGAAGTCCGCTCAATCTGCGCGACCCGCTGGGTCACGCGCGAGGCTCAAGTAGCCGTATCAGATGCAACCAACTGCCGGTGACTTTCACGCCGACGGGCCGCTCCGGGCTCGTGAGCCCTCTGCACTCGATGACCGGCCGTTCGTCCGCGAAGGCGAAGAACCGGATGTGTTTGTCGGGCTCGCCGCTCTTGCTGAGCACAACGCCCGCCGCCCGTTCCCCCGCGACGACATAGGTGCCGCCGTGCACGAAGACCGTGTCGCCCGGCGCGGCGGCCTCGTGCCCTCGCTGAAGCGTGGCGAAGGGGCGGGTCTGTGTGCCGGGGTGGGCGTCATCGCCATCGACGGCCACGTGGAACTCCGCCGCGTGCACGCCCGTGCCAAGCAGTGCGGCAGTGAGGATGAGCACGAGATGGTTCATGGACTCGGGACCCCAGTGACGATCTGTCGCAACAATCGCTCCGTGGTGGACATCGTATCCCACCGCGAGTCCCGCGATCCACTTGGCACCGACTCACGCTCCACGATCGTGGGAACCACCCGTGCCGATCGCGGCTTCGGCGAGGTGACTCGGCCCTCGATCCGGTCCGTGCTCAGGCCGCCGTGCCGCGGCCTGATGATGACCTGGATCACGATAACGCTCTCATTTTCATGCCGTTGATTATCATGCATCGCATTCAGTCTGGGCACGCCGCGACACTCCGAGCGAGAGTGATGTGCGTGTGGGCCTTTCGTCAGCAGGGCATTCATGACAGGGCGACAGTTTTACGACTGGCAGACGGCAGGCGGCGCCGACGATGTGATGCGCATGGTCGATGCGCTCGAACGGGCCGAACTCCACTGGTGCGTGATCGGCGGAATCGCGGTGAACCACTGGGCGGCAGAGCCGATGGTGACCCGCGACGTCGATTTCGTCGTCACAGTTCCTGAAATCGACCGCGCAATCGCCGCGCTCGAGGGCGTCGGATTCGTGCCCGAGCGGCACGAATGGTCGGTGAACTTCAAGGGCCGATCACAGGTGAGCCTGCAACTGAGCACGGAGGATTTCTACCGGGATTTTCCGGATCGGGCTGTGCCCGCCGACGTCCATGGGATTCTGCTCAGGGTCGCATCGCTCAAAGACACACTCGCCGGCAAGATCAAAGCCTGGCGGACAGTCGACCGGCGGCCGAGTAAGGCGATCAAGGATCTCGGTGACATCGCCCGGTTGGTCGAAGCTCGACCGGAGCTTGCAGCAGCCCTGCCTGACGATGTGCGGGCCGCTCTCGATCGCTCTCTCGCGTGACCACGACGATTCGACGCGCGTTGCACGTGAGAGATCAGGCAGAGCCGGGCCGTGGCGGCCTCGCCGATTCACGCTCCACGATCGTCGGAACCACACGGGCCGATCGTGGCTTCGGCGAACCGACGCGGCCCTCGATCCGATCGAGCAGCAGGCCCGCGGCCGCTCGCCCGATCTCGTGCGGCCTTTGATCGACGGTCGAAAGTCGGGGCCGCAGCCACTTCGCCTCCTCGAGCGATCCGAAGCCGATCACGGAGAGATCGCGGCCGGATGACCAGGCCCAGTGACTCGGCCACCTCGTAGATCGGCGGCGCCATCCGGTCGTTGGGCACGAAGATCGCCGTGGGCCGATCGGGCCGCGAGAGCATCGCCCGGGCGGCCGCCTCGGAATCGACGTCGGCACACTCGGCGACCGAGAGATCGACGCCCTTGGGCCTTGCCACCACCTCCTCGAAGCCCCTGCGGCGCTCCGCGTAGGTGGAGACCCATGGTTCGCCCGTGATGTGGCCCAGCCGCCTGTGCCCGAGGGCGAGGAGGTGCTCGGCGACGAGCCGATTGGGGCGGTATTTGAACCGCTTGGCGGCCTTGAGCACGCGGAGCCGCGTGGACTCGGCAACGTCACCGCGGCCATTGAGCGCCCGCGATACGGTCATCATCGAGATGCCAAGCTCGTCGGCGATCTGCTTGAGGCCGGCCCTGTGGCTGGAACGGTTATCTGTGGGGGTGGGCATGGGGCGTCGCGGGCAGGCTGGGGCGGGATGTCGCTCGCTTCTTCACAGTTTACCCGCGACAGTTAAGTAAAACATCTGCTGTGGGTCGCGCCGCGGCCGAAAACCAGCCCGTCCCGGAGTGACGGGCCTACGGGGAGTGACGGGCCTACGTCGCGGCCGACAGGAGCTGCGCTGCCTTCTGCCAGACGGTCCAGAGGCCCACGACGATCAGGCCTGCCGACGAGAGCCAGAGGAGCGCGTCCCAGGCCCGCGACGGTGTGAGCCGAAGGTCGCTCGCCGCGTATCTGAAATACAGCACGGCGATGCCGAGCGCCGCGAGCATGATCGCCTGCGCGACGCCGCTGGCGAGCACCATGCCGACAGGCTCGCGGATGATCAGGGCGAAAACCATGGCAACGAGCGGCCACGTGCAGGCGATCCGCCTCGTCCACGTCCGCCGCGAGGTGTCGTCTGCGGGGATCAGGCCCGCGAGGACGAGGCCGTCGCCGATGATCCGCGAGTTGCCGTCGGCCGCTGCGAAGAGCGTCGAGTAGAGCACCGCGAACGCCCCGACGAGGAACAGGCTCGAGGCCCAGGTGCCGAACACCGGCCCATACATCGCGCCGAGCGCCCGCACCATCTCGCCGCCGGCTGGCCGCAGGCCGAGCCGGCCGAGCGTGGCCGCGCCCAAGAGATAGAAGGCCACGGTCACGATCGTGTAGACGACCATCGACGCCCAGGCATCGAGCGTGAGCACGCGGATCCAGCCCTTCGCCCGATCGGCCCACTGATCGGAGTCTTCGCGCGGCCCCACTGCCCGGCCGTAGCCCTTCTCCAGGCACCAATACGGATAGAACATCAACTCCGCCGCCCCGACGCCGATGATGCCAAACGTGGCCAGCGCCGTCATCAGCGGCGACCGGCCGCCCACGGCCGGCGGAATCGAGGGGATGATGCCGCTTGCGAACTCCGGCCCCGAGATCGCCCAGGCCGGATCGAATTGCAGGAGCGCGAGCGCGGCCAGCGTCACGGCCACGAACGTGCCGACGAGCACGATGGCGACCCGCTCGATCACGCCGTAGCGGCCGATGGCGAGCAGCGCCGACGTGACGATCGCAGTCACGATCGCCCAGATGGTCTCGTCCGCGGGTTTGGTGAGCGTCGTGCCCTCGGCTTCGAGCGCGACGAGCTGCGCGTGAATCTCGTCGGCCTTGGCATCGTCGCCGCCGCGCCGGGCCGTCGCCTCGGCGATCCGTGCCGCGGCAGCGCCGTCGTGCACGCGGTTCCATTCTTGGCCGGCGCGGGAAAGCGGGACGCCGGCGGCGAGCGTCTGCGCGACGCCCATGAGGATGCCCCCCTGCTGCACGACGATGAGGAGTGTCATCACGACCCAGCCCCAGTAAATCCAGCCCCGGCCGGCGAAGCGTGGCCCGGGCACGGCGTCGAAGGCCACGAGCGGCGTGCGGCCCCAGGTGAGCGTGGTGCGGCCGATCTCGATCTGCGCCGCCACCTTGATCGCGCAGCCGATCACGATCAGCCACAAGAGCAGGAAGCCGGCCTCGGCGCCGACGGTCGTGGCGGCGATGAGTTCGCCCGATCCGACGATCGAACTGGCCAGGATGATTCCAGGCCCGAGGTAGGCCAGGGAGTCGCGGAGTGTGCGCGGCGGGTCGCGGGGGGTATCGTGCATGGGCGGTACGATACACGGTGGCCGGGCCGCGCACGAAATGCGGCTCGCAACCGGTCGCCGGCCGTTCACTTCCAGCGTCCGACTTCGCCACGAAGAGGGCTCATCGCATGCGACGAGGCAGGCCAGGCAGCTGGTCCGGAGCGGTCATTCTCATCACCGCTGTGGCAGCCGGAGCGGTCGATCGTCTCGGCGCAGCGTCCCCGCCGACCAATGTGATCGCCGTCCTGGTCGACGACATGGGTTGGAAGGATCTCTCGTGCCAAGGCAGCCCGTTCTACGAAACGCCCCATATCGACCGGCTGGCCGCGCCCGGCATGCGGTTTACCCAGGGCTATGCGGCGTGCACGGTCTGCTCACCCACCCGCGCGGCGATGATGACGGGGCAGTATCCGGCGCGGCTGCACATCACCGACTGGATCGCGGGACACCAGCGGCCGTTCGCGAAGCTCAGGATTCCGGAGTGGCGGAAATTTCTGCCGCACGATGTCGTGACCGTGGCAGAGCGGCTCGAGGCGGCCGGCTACGCGACGGCAAGCATCGGCAAGTGGCATCTCGGCGGCGAGGCGGCGGGCTTGCGGTGAAGAACGCCGGCTATGCCGCGATGGTCGAGAGCGTGGACGACTGCATGGGACGCATCCTCGACACGCTCGACCGGCTCGGGATCCGCGACCGCACGGCGATCGTGTTCACGAGCGACAACGGCGGCCTGGTCAATGTGACCGATAACAAGCCCGCGCGGGCGGGCAAGGGCTCCGCCTGTGAGGGGGGCGTGCGGGTGCACTTCTACGAGGACGGCTGCGACGAACTCTACGACCTTGTGAAGGACCCCGGCGACACGACCGATCTGGCTGCCAAGGAGCCCGCCCGCGCCGCTGAACTCAAATCCACGCTCGACGTCTGGCTCACCGCGGTCGGCGCCCAATTCCCGACGCCGAATCCGAATGCCGATCCAGCTCGAGACCAGCCGGTGTCTCGACGGCGATGAAACCCCGGCTGTAGGCTGGTGCGATGTTCGCGATTCGTCTCTCGCCGCTCGACAATATCGTGATCCTCTCCCGCAGGGTGGAGGCCGGGATGGCGATCCAGGTCGACGGCCAAACGCTTACGGTGACCACGCCGCTCGGGCTGGGGCACAAGCTTGCGGTTCGGCGAATCGTAGCTGGAGAGCAGATCTTCAAGTACGGCGTTCCGATCGGTTCGGCCACGGCGGACATCGCTCCGGGTGAGCACGTACACCTTCACAACATGCAGAGCGACTACCTGCCGACCTACACGCTCGACGACGCCCGGCTATTTACGACGCGCCGCCCAGGGGAGGAATCGCAATGAGCATGCTCCGAGACGACGCTTTCCTCCGGGTCGACGGCCGCAAGGGCATTCGCAACACCGTCGCGGTGGTCTACCTCGTGGAGTGTGCCCACCACGTCGCACGGGAGATTCAGCTGCCGTTTCGCGAGGCCGACGTGCACCTCATCGGCTTCGGCGGATGCTATCCCAACGAGTATTCGTTTCGGATGCTGAAAGCGCTCTGCACGCACCCCAACGTGGGCGCGGTGCTGCTCGTCTCGCTCGGCTGCGAGGGCTTCAATCGCCGTGGGCTTCTTCAGGCGATTCGCGACAGCGGGCGGCCGGCAGACACGCTCGTGATCCAAGAAACCGGAGGCACTCGCTCGACCATCGAAGCCGGTCGCCGCTGGGTCGAGAATACGCGGCGGCAGCTCGCAGCGACCCCGCGGGGTCCGATGGAGGCCGGCGAACTGATCGTAGGCACGATCTGCGGCGGCAGCGACGGCACGAGCGGCATCACGGCCAACCCCGGAATCGGACGGGCCTTCGACCGGCTCGTGGCCGACGGGGCCACCTGCATCTTCGAGGAAACGGGCGAACTCATCGGCTGCGAGCAGATCATGGCATCGCGGGCGGTCACGCCGGAACTGGGGCAGGTGCTGCTCGACTCCGTGGCCAAGGCGGCCCGCTACTACACGGTGCTCGGCCACGGCAGCTTCGCGCCGGGCAATGCCGATGGCGGCCTGACGACGCAGGAAGAGAAGAGCATGGGGGCCTATTCCAAGAGCGGCTCCTCGCCGATCTCGGGGCTCATCAAGCCGGGCGACGTGCCGCGCGCCGGCGGGCTCTACCTGCTCGACGTCGTGCCCGATGGCGACGTTCGGTTCGGCTTTCCCAACATCAACGACAACGCCGAGATCGCGGAACTGATCGCCTGCGGCTCGCACGTCACGCTCTTCTCCACCGGCCGTGGCTCGGTCGTCGGCTCGGCGATCTCACCGGTGATCAAGGTCTGCGCGAACCCCGAGACCTACCGGAATCTCCGCGACGACATGGACGTGGATGCCGGCCGGATTCTCGAGGGCCGCGGCACGCTCGACGAAGTGGGCGATGACATCCACCGGCTCACGCTCCGCGTGGCGGCGGGTGAGCGAACGGCGTCCGAGGCGCTCGGCCACCAGGAATTCGTGCTCGGCTACAAGCGCTTCGAGCCGATCGGCCCGGTCTGCCATCCGGCTTACGCCTGAGATCGCGGCGAAGGGTTCGGTGCCGGGCCAGGAGGCGGCCGACTTGCTTCGTGTGGCAGTTTGACGTACATTAATCGGGCAGTCGTGTTCACCCCCAGGGAGCATTCGCCGTGGCAGCCACGAACAAGGCTCGGATCAACTTTCGACTCAGCGACGAACTCAAAAAGACGATCGAAGACGCGGCTGCTGAATTGGGGCAATCGATCAGCGATTTCGCCATCTCGACCCTGACGCAGGCGGCTCGACAGGTTCTCCGCGACCACGAAATCACCCGACTCAGCGAACGAGATCGGCGGCAATTCGTGGCGATGCTCGATGACGTTTCAAGCAAGCCGAATAAGGCGCTGACGCGGGCGGCCAGGAAATACAGGCAGCAGGTCGGCTGATGGCCGTCTGGACGATTCGCCGATTGGAAAAGCGGCACGACCGCTCGGCCTTCCATTGCGGCCAGCCGCTCCTCGACGAGTGGCTGAGTGAGCGGGCGGGCCAGTTTGATCGCCGTGATCTGTCGCGGACGTTCGTAGCGACTCGACCCGAGGAAATGATCGTTCGCGGCTACTACGCGTTGTCAACGCATCGGGTCGTCTATGAAGTGTTGCCCAAAGTTGAAGCCAAAACACTGCCCCGGCTCGATGTGCCGGTCGTGCTGATCGGTCGCCTTGCGGTCGATCGCAGCATGCAGGGCCGAGGGCTGGGCGCCCTGTTGCTGGTCGACGCACTGCGTCGATCGCTGCAGATCTCGGCGAATGTCGGCATCCGCGCAGTGGAAGTCGATGCACTGAATGAAGACGCCCGCGGCTTTTACATGAAATTTGGATTCCGCCCCTTGCTGGATGATCCCCGGCATCTGTTCCTGCCGTTGCACGAGATCCGCACGCTCGGGCTCAATGACGACAAGCAGTAGCTGCCGCTGAGGAAGACTGCGGCTTGCTATGTTTTGCGGCGCCGGTCAGCCCGCCGTCACTGCGCCGGCTGCGAATCGGTGAGCCGGAAGGGTTCGATCGACGCCACGTGCAGGAGCGGGCAGATGTCGAACTCGGCGGGCATGCCGTTGTCGGTGATGTCGGTGCCGACCAGGATGTCGTTCCGCATCAGCATCGCCATCTCGGGATGGCGTATCTCGTATTCCTTGCCGCTCGACATCACGAGCCGGAGCGGAGTGAATGGCTGCTGCCGCAGGAGCCGGCGGATTCCTTCAGGCGACATGTGGCACCTCCGGTGAACGGTGTGTGGACGACGACTGTGTAATGTATACGAAAGTATACGTTACGTCAATCTCGTGGCGGCGCGTCGTTTACGGCAGGCACTTCAACAGTGCGTCGTGCACGAGGCCGTTCGTGGCCACGCCGTCGCCCGAGTCGATGCTCGGTCGGCCCTGCCAGTCGGTGAACCGGCCGCCGGCTTCGGTCACGACCGTCTCCACGGCGGCGGCATCCCAGGCGTTGAGGAGCGGGTCGATCATCACGTCGGCCCGGCCTGTCGCCACGAGCAGGTAGCCGTAGCCGTCGCCCCAGGTTCGGACGACGCCGCAGGCCGACTCCACCTGCTGACGGGCGGCGTTGCCGGCCTCCCTCCCACCGCTCCACCGAGCGAACGACGTGAAGTCGCTCGAGCAGACGAGCGACTCGGCGAGCGTCGCCCGCGCCGACACCCGCGCCGCGACGGCGGGGGCCGAGCCACGGATATGCCAGGCGCCAGTTCCACGGGCGGCATACACGAGCTCGTCGAGCGCCGGGATCGCGATCACGCCGAGCACCCCCTGCCCTGCCAGCCGGCAGCCGACGAGCGTGGCGTAGAGCGGCACGCCGCGAATGAACGACTTCGTGCCGTCGATCGGATCGACGATCCATTCATAGCCCGATGTGCCTGCCGTTGCCCCCGTCTCCTCGCCGAGGAAGGCATCGTCGGGAAACGCGCCGAGCAGGTGTCCGCGGAGGATCGCCTCGGCGGCGCGGTCGGCCTGCGTCACGGGCGAGGCATCAGCCTTCGTGTCGATGACGAGTGTGGGATTGTTGAACCAGCGGAGCGTGTCGGCGGCCGCAAGCCTCGCCGCCTCGATCGCGACGGTCAGGCGGTCGTTGAGCGCGGCGGTGGTTGGACGTCCCGGCAGTGGTGAGGTCATGCGGTCTGGCCCTCCGGTTCACCCTGCTTCGCCGTCGGCGTCGGCCGGAGCGAGACGAGCAGGATCAGTCCCGCGCCGATCACGAGCCATGTGTCGGCGAGGTTGAAGATTGGCCAGTCGATCACGCCGGGCAGCACGAAATGGATCCAGTCGCGAACGGCCCGCACCGGTTCCCCGAGCCGCTCGGCCGGGGCATGCCACGTGAGGCCCGGGAGGCCGAGGCGGTCGTAGAGGTTGCCGATGATGCCCCCCACGATCAGGCCCAGGGCCGTCACCAGGAGCGGGTCGTCGCGAGTCGTCTGCTTGGCCATCATCGCGACGATGCCGGCGATTGCCAGCAACGATACTCCGGCGAAGGCGAGGCCGAGCCCCTGTCCCATACCGAAGAGCGCACCTTCGTTGAGGTTGGTTTCCAGCATGAGCACGCCCGGGATGAGATCGTGCCGTAGGCCCGTGCCTGGCATGCCGAGGCGGGCGAAGGCGATCGACTTCGTCACGAGATCGACGCCGGCTGCCAGCGCAGCGAGGGCGATGAACCCGATCCAGGCTCGGGATCCGGAGCGGCTGCTGGGGCGTGAGGAGTCCGACATCCGTGTCGCTCGGGGCGAAGTTACCGCGGCTGCCGCGGGCGGCCGCCGAACCCCTGCTCCTGTTTCTCGGCGCAGCGTATGCAGAGCGAGGCGAACGGGATCGCCTCCAGCCGCTTCTTGGCGATCACGCCGTTGCAGTCCTCGCAGGTGCCGTAGGTCTTGCCGCGGATGCGGTCGAGGGCATGCTCGATCTGCTCCAGCGTGCCTTCCTCGCTGGCCATGAGGCTGAGGGTGAACTCCTGCTCGAAGGCGTCGGAGCCGATGTCGGCCATGTGGATCGGCATGCTGGAGAGGTCGCCGCTGGCCTCTGAACGAGTTTTTCGCAGGGCCGCGTCGGCCATCGTCGAGACGTCGCCGCGGAGCCGGGCCCGGAGGGATTCCAGGGCCGTCTTGAACACTTTTACGTCTGCCGCCTTCATCGGTGCCAGCCCTCCCGAAGCGTGTCCTGCAGGGGCCGTCGCGAGTTCCGCCTCCGACCGGCCGAAACTTGGAGGGTATCCCGAGGTCGCAGGGCTGTCAAACTGGCAGCCTTCCCCCCGGCCGCGGGCTGGGAGTGTGTGTTCCCGCAGCTTGCTGGCCCGCATGCGGCAACCTACCTTTTGACGATACTATTGTCCAAACGTAGCCTCCCCCGTCCGGAAGGCTGCTGCGGCATGGAGAGCGTCCGTTGTCCGTCCTCGCCCACACCGACCTGGCCTTCCAGCAGTGCATTTCGCCTGCCTGCCGGGCCACGTTCTCGGTCGATGAGGTGCTGACGAGCTGCCCGTCGTGCGGCAATCTGCTCGACGTCGAATATGACTGGGACCGGCTCCGGCCCCCCACGTCGTTCGAGGTGTTCGAGCGGAAGTGGATGCGCCGGAGCGACCCCCTCGCCTTCAGCGGCGTGTGGCGGTTTCACGAGCTGCTGCCTTACGCCCCGCGGGAGTCGGTCGTCACGATCGGTGAGGGGCAGACGATGTGCCCGCCGTCGGATGGCGTGGCCCGCTATGTCGGCGTGGAGAACGGCCGGCTGTTCCTTCAGTACGAAGGCCTCAATCCGTCGGGTTCGTTCAAAGACAACGGGATGTCGGCGGCGTTCACCCACGCCCGCATGATCGGGGCCCGCCGCGCCGCGTGTGCCTCGACCGGGAACACCAGCGCGTCGCTGGCCGTCTACTGTGCCGTCACGCGGATGATGCGGGGCATCATCTTCATCGGCTCCGGCAAGATCTCCTACGGCAAGCTCTCCCAGGCGCTCGACTACGGGGCCCTCACGATCCAGATCGCGGGCGACTTCGACGACGCGATGGCCCGCGTGAAGGAAGTCTCCGGCAAGCTCGGCATCTATCTCGTCAACAGCGTCAATCCCTTCCGGCTCGAGGGCCAGAAGACGATCATGTT
>CAMDDA010000047.1 GCA_945890755.1 Candidatus Kuenenia stuttgartensis | reverse complement strand
GGCGGGTGAGGCCGAGGCGGTGATCGACGAGTTCACCGGTCACTTCAAGACCGACCTCCACGTGGTGCGGGCGGAGGATCGATTCCTGGGCGTGCTCGCCGGCGTGACCGATCCTCAGGAAAAGCGGCGGCGGATCGGCAAGGCGTTCGTCGACTGCTTCGCCGCCGAGGCCGCGAAGATCGAAGACGCGGCCTTCCTGGCCCAGGGCACGCTCTACCCCGACGTGATCGAGAGCGGGGCGGCAGCCGACGGCCCGGCGGCCACGATCAAACTCCACCACAACGTCGGCGGCCTGCCCGACGACCTGCAGTTCGACCTCGTCGAGCCACTCCGCGACCTGTTCAAGGACGAAGTGCGACAACTGGGCCTGCAACTCGGGCTGCCCGAACGGATCGTCTGGCGGCACCCCTTCCCGGGGCCGGGCCTCGCCGTCCGCTGCATCGGCGAGGTCACGAAGCCACGGCTCGACCGGCTCCGTGACGCCGACGCGATCGTGCTGGAGGAACTGGAACGCGGCGGCCTGATGCGGAAGGTATCCCAGGGATTCGCCGTGCTCCTGCCCGTGCAGAGCGTGGGGGTGATGGGCGACGCCCGCACCTACGACGACGTGCTCGCCGTGCGGGCCGTCGAGACGGAGGACTTCATGACCGCCGACTGGAGCCATCTCCCCTACGAGGTGCTCGCCCGGATTTCCACCCGCGTGATCAACGAGGTCCGCGGAATCAATCGAGTCGTCTACGACATCTCCTCCAAGCCCCCCGCTACAATCGAGTGGGAGTAGGCCGGAGCCCCGCCGATGCACATCGCCATCATCGAAGACGACCCGGTCATTGCCAGATCGGTCCGCACGGCCGTCACCGAGGCGGGCCACCAGTGCACCTGGGTGGCGGACGGCGAGACGGCGATCCGCGATCAGACGCTGCTCTCGAGCGACGTGACCGTGCTCGATCTGATGTTGCCCAAGGCGGGTGGCCTCGACGTGCTGAGAACCGCCCGTGCCGCCGGGGTTCGCACGCCCGTGATCGTGCTCACCGCCCGCGGGACGGTGCCCGACAAACTGGAGGGCTTCGATGCGGGGGCGGACGACTACCTCGTGAAGCCCTTCGCGGTCGATGAACTGCTCGCCCGAATCGCCGCCTTGCATCGCCGCGCCGCCCACAAGCCCGCGATGGAGATCATGGCCGGGCCGCTCCACCTCAGCCTCGTGACGAAGCGGCTCACGCTCGACGACCGCACCGTCGACCTCACCCCGACGGAGTTCAGCCTGCTCGAAATGCTCATGCGGTTCAACGGTCAGGTCGTGACCCGCGCCATGCTCTGCGAGCATGTGTGGGGCTTCGACTGGGACGGACCGACGAACGTGATCGAGGTGCATGTCAACCGGCTCCGGGGCAAGCTCGATCGCGACCGCGAGTGTTCGTTCATCCGCACGATTCGAGGGCGTGGATATGCCCTGGCCGCCTCTTGATCGCGTCCCGTGGGCGACCCTCCGCCTCCGGCTGACGGCCTGGAACACGCTCGTCGTCCTGCTGATGACGGTCGCGTCGCTCTTTGCGGCTCACTTCGCCGCCCGGGCCACTCTCTACGACGACGCCGACGCCGAACTGCGGGCCGCGGTGCAGGAGGTGGTGCTCGCCCTCCGAGACCTCTCTCCCGACATCGATGCCGTGGTGGCCGAGATCGGTCGCAAGGCCACGAGCCACGAGCGGCGTGGCTGGTTCGTGCAGCTCCTGGAGGAGCGCGGCGCGACGCTCTGGAAGAGCGACCTCTGCCCGACCGAGGTCGCCGACTTTCCGCCCGGCAATCTCGACCGGGACGAGAATGTCGTGCAGGTGGGACCGTACCGCTACGTGCGGCTCCGTGTGGTCCGCCCAGGCCAGCCGACCTATCACGTTCGCGTCGGAACCTACACCACCGGACTCGACGCGAGCCTCGCTTCACTCCTGCGGGTGTTAGTGGGCGTAGGGGCGGTGCTTTGCCTGTCGACGCCCCTGGCCGGCTGGTGGCTCGCCCGGCGGGCAACACAGCCCGTCGCCGCCATGCTGCAGACGGCCGAGCGGCTGAAGCCCTCCCGCCTGGCAGACCGACTCCCGGTGCGAGGCAGCGGCGATGAGCTCGACACGCTTGCCGTCACGATCAATCGGCTGCTCGACCAGGTGGCGGCCCATGTCAGTCGCCAGCAGCAGTTCGTCGCGGATGCGGCCCACGAGCTCCGCGGCCCGCTGGCGGCGGTGCGGAGCGCAATCGAAGTGGCGATCTCGCACGACCGCACAGCCGAGTCGTATCGGGACACGATGACCGAAGTCCTTGACGAGACCTGTGGCCTCTCCAAGCTCGCAAACGATCTGCTCACGCTCACGGAAACAAGCGATGAGTCCCGTCCGTTGGCGGCAGGCCGCGTCGACCTGGCGGCGATTGCACGGCAGTCCGTCGCGATGTTCTCTGCAACGTGCGAGGAACGCGGGCTCGTGATCGACATCGATGCCCCTGAGCCGACCCCGGTGCTGGGCGATGCCACACAACTTCGCCAGGTGCTCGGCAACCTGATCGACAACGCCATCCGCTTCACGCCGTCCGGCGGTCGCGTGGATGTGCGTCTGCGGACCGACGCCCCCGCCGCAGCCGCCGTGTTGACCGTCACAGACACCGGCATCGGCATCGCCGCAGCACATCTCGGCCATGTGTTCGATCGCTTCTACAAGGTCGACTCGTCGCGGAAGCACGACGAGGGGGGACGCAGCGGTGGACTCGGGCTCTCGATCTGCAGGGCGATCATCGAACGGCATCGGGGCACGATCGCAGTGTCGAGCACCCATGGAGCCGGCACGACCATGACCATCCGCCTGCCGTCTGCCCCGCCTCCGCAGACAGCCCATGCCCCCAAGCCCGCTTCCGCACCACGGGCTCGAGATGAACAATCCAAGGGAGTCGAGCAGCCGGGCTGATGAGCCATGAGCGACCCTGCCGATTGTTCCAGGGATTCCTCCTGGGCAAGGTGCGTAGGCGATGCACGACCGAGACAGGCATACCGAACGGAGCCCCCGGCTCCGCGCAGTCTGGCTGTTGCTGCCATGGGCCTTCGCGGTCCACCTGGCGGCCGGGGCCGCCGACTCCCTACCGGCGCCGCCACCCGATGACGGCGTCGCCGCGGAGGCAGCCGAACCCTCGGAGCCGGAGCCCGTTCCACGGGCGGCCGTGACGCCCTACGAAATCGGCTCCGACAAGGCGTTCGCGAACACATGGGCCGATGGGTTCCTGGCCGAATCGGCCCATCGAGACTTCCGCGTCAAGATCGGCGGCCGCACGCAGGTCGATGCGGTCGCCTTCACCAAGGAGCAGCAGTTGGATCAGCCCCCCAACGAGGGCGGCCTCGATCCCGAACTCTCCGACACGGTCAACCTCCGCCGCGGCCGGCTCCGCATCGAAGGCCGGATGTACGAGTTCTACGACTGGGCCTGCGAGTACGACTTCGTCAACCAGGTCAACGTCAACAACGAGGTCTACCCGACGGAGCGAGACTCGGGCCCGCTCACAGCCGTCACGGACCTCTGGCTCCAGGTGCGCGACGTGCCCCTCTTGGGCATCGTCCGCGTCGGCAACCAGAAGGACCCCTACGGCTACGAGCACCTCACGAGCAGCCGCTGGCTCAACTTCATGGAGCGGTCGTTCGCCCAGGACGCCTTCGAGGGACCGTTCAACAACGGCTTCGTCCCCGGCATCCAGATCCTCAACTCCACGGAAGACGGCACGGTCGGCTGGCAGGTGGGTGAGTTCAAGAACGTGTCCAATCCCTTCGGCTTCAGTAACTCCAGCGGCGGCAGCATGACCGTTGGCCGCCTCGTCTACCTGCCCGTTTTCGAGGACGAGGGCCGCAAACTGCTTCATCTCGCCGTCTCGGGCCGGACGATGGAGCCGCGAAAGCAGTACACGTCGTTCGACCGCACCACGGGCCTGCCGGTCGACGACCCGATCACGGCCGTGCGGTTCCGCAGCCGCGGCAGCATTCGCAACGGTCCGCCGGGGCCGCTCAACTCGATCTATGCCGACACGGGCCTGCTCGAGGGGGACTGGCAGAACATGATCGGCCTGGAGTTCGTGGGCAACAACGGCCCCTGGTCGTTCCAGTCGGAGTATTTCGGCTCCTGGCTCTACAACGCCACGACGACGAGCGCCGGGCCGCTCGTCACCAACGGCTACCAGCCCCGGCCCGGCACGTCGGTCGGCACCGTCTACTACCAGAGCGCCTACGCCGAGGTGCTCTATTTCCTCACCGGCGAAACCCGCACGTATTCGAAGCTCGAGTACCGGTTCGACCGCCCCGTTCCACACAACAACTTTTATGCCATTCGCCACGGCGGCTCGGGCCGCTGGCCGAGCCTGAGCGAGGGCGCCTGGCAGGTGGGCCTGCGGTACAACTGGCTCTGCCTCGACGACGGCGAGGTGAACGGCGGGGTGCTCAATGGCGTGACGCTCGGCCTCAACTGGCTGCTGAACCCCAACGCCCGCGTCTACTTCAACTACGACGCCACCTACCGCGACTTTGCGAGCACACCCTGGGAGAAGGACTCCAGCGGGGCGGTCGTGCCCGGCACGAGCTACGACGGCAGCGGCTGGATCCACGGCTTCGGCACCCGGCTCGCCTTCGACTTTTAGCCACGCATGACCACCGCCACTCGGAGAACACCTGCATGACGACACGCTCCCGCCTGCTGCTTGCGGCATTCATCGGCGCCGCGGTCGTGGTTGCCGCCCGGGCTGCCGACTGCACCTGCACCGACACCGGCCGCTGCGTGGAGTGTGTTCCCGCATGCGAGGCCACGTGGGACGAGAAGCGGGCCAAGAAGCCCACCTACGACATGAAGTGCGAGTATGCCTGCGCCCGGGGCTTCGATTCCTGGCATGCCCCGCACCCCGAGTGCCGCCGCGCCCCGCCATGCGGCCGTCCGTATGTCAAGAAGCGGATCTTCAAGACCGAGACCGCAGCGGAGGCCGAACGCGTGCCGAAATACGAGGTGACGACCGTCGCGGCACCACCGTGCGAGTGCAGCAGCTGCCGCGGGATATGCTGGTGGGATCCACTCGGCCTGTGCGATTGGCTGCGCGGTCGGTAGCAAACGTCCGCTCGTGGGATGACGCCGGCTCGGGGATGACACCGTGAATCAGGCTGCGCTGGGAATCGTGTTTGCCGTGCCGATCGAGGCCGATGCCTTTGCGCGGCGGGCGGCGGGCGTGGCCGAGTTCGAGGCGGAGGGGCTCGTGTTTCGCGAGGGACACGTGGCGGGCAGGGGAGTCGCATGGTGCGTGGCTGGCGTGGGCCGCGAGGCGGCGGCGCGGGCTACACGGCGACTCATCCTCGGGCATCGGCCCCGGTTGGTCGTGAGTGCCGGCTTCGCCGGAGGGCTCGATCACGACCTCGTTCGCGGCAGCCTGATCCACGCGGCACAGGTCACGCTTCCAGATCGCTCCACCCAGCTATGCCTCGCGCATGCTGCGCCAGCGAACGGCCGTGACCTGACGCTCGTGACGACCGACCACATCGCGATGACACCAGCCGAGAAGGCCGACCTGCGCGCCGCCAGCGGCGCTGACGCCGTCGACATGGAAACGTTCGCCGTCGCCGAGGTCGCCGCGGCGAAAGGCCTGCCCTGCGGTTCGCTTCGCGTGATCTCCGATGACGCTGGCCAGACGCTGCCGACCGAGGTGGCCATGCTGGCCCGACCTCAGTCGGCCATGCGGCGGCTCGGCGCGGCACTCGGTGCGATCGGCCGCCGACCGCGGGCTGCTGCCGACTTCTGGCGGCTCTGGGAACACGCCGTCGTCGATGGCCGCACGCTCGCCACTGGTCTCATCGACCTCTGCGGGTCGCTTCCCGAAAGTCGATCCGTCACTCCGTGACGGACGAGGCCCGCGTTGCCCGTTGCGGAGCGACGGGCCTACAGAGCAGCCGGACGAGTGGGTTCTTGTGGAGATCGGGGGCGAGGCCGGCGCACGGGACGCCCAGGCTCTCGGCCGCCGCGACGGCGGCGAGGCGGCCGCTCCGCACGGCGCCCTCCATCGTCGAGGGCCAGCCTGTGGCCGTCCAATCGCCGGCCAGAAAGAGATTCGCGGAGCGGGTGCGGGCCGGTGGCCGCACGTCCTCGACGCCCGGCCGCACCGAAAGCACGGCAGTGGGATCGGTCACGACCCGCGCCTCGACCAGCCGCGCCGCACGGGCCCGCGGAAACACCTGGCGAAGCTCGTCCACGACGGCGTCGCGCAGGCCGTCACGATCGCCGGCAAACAGCCCGCGCGAGGCGCTGATCACGACCTGACAGTGGCTGCGGTCACCCGTCACCTCGCCACGAAACACCCACTGCGACACGCGGCCCACGAGCACGGCATGCGGCAGATCGACCACGTCGCGGTCGAACCAGAGGTGCACCGCCGTGATCGGCGAGCCGGCGAATCGCTCGTCGGCGGCCGGCACGAGATCGGGCACGAGGCGGCCCGCCTGCCGCCAGGGCACCGCCACGATCACCGCCTCACACGGATGCTCGACGCCGCCCGTGACGACGGCCCGCACGCGTCCATCCGCATCGCGAGCCAGACTCGACACGGCCGCTCCGGTCACGATCGTCGTGCCGCGCGACTCGAGCCAGGCCGTCAGCCCCTCCCCGAAGAGCGTGCCGAGCGGCGCCGTGGGCACCCAGAGATCGGCTGCCTCCCCATGCGCGAGAAAACCGTCCACCGCCACCTTCCGCGTGGCCGAGAGGCTGACCAGATCGATCGATTCCCCGAGTGCGCTTTCGATCACCGGCTGCCAGAACAGGCGGATCACGGACTCGGGCTGGCCGATCGACTCCAGCCACGCCAGGGCCGTGGGCTCGACCTGCTGCTTCCCGGTGTGGGACCGCGCGAGCCGCAGCATGCCGGTCGCCAGGGCGAGTTTCTCACGCCACGAGAAGTGCTTCATCCCGAACACGAGCGGTGCCAGATGCAGCGGGGCCGGCAACAGCCGGGTGGGCGTGCAGGCGGCGCGATCCCCATCGGGCCCGATGAAAAAGAGCGTGCGGTCGCGCCGCAGAGCGTCGGCCAGCCCGGTGCGGCGGCAGAGGTCGATAAAGTTGGTGCAGCAGCCCATCGCCACGTGCTGACAGGCGTCGACGAGCCCACCGCCGACGGGATCGTCGAACGAGGCGGCGCGGCCACCACAGCGGCGGCGGGCCTCGTAGATCGTCACCCGCATGCCCGCGTCCGTCAGGGCCGCGGCCGCGGCGAGTCCGGCGAGACCGCCCCCCACGATTACCACCCGCTGCTGCGACGTCGAGGCTGACACGGTCATGACCACAGCCCCCGCACCGGCCGCGGTCCGAGGCAGAGGGTCGCGGCGGCGGAGGCCAGCACCCGCGACCGAGTCGGCCGCACCCGCGCCGTGAAGATCGCCGGGCCGGCCCGGCGCACCGCGGCGAACAACGACCGGTAGACGCCGAACATCGCGCGGAACACCATCCTTCCATCGGTCGAGAGCAGGTCGTCGAGGGCCGCTGCGCGTTCGTAGCGGGCCGCGGTGCGACTGGCCTGAAGCTCAGCCAGCCGGCCAAACTCGGGGCCGATGCGGCCAGCCTGCAGGTCGGCCACGGTGCAGCCGCAGGTCTCGATGTCGGTGCGGGGCAGGTAGATCCGTCCACGGCCGAGATCTTCCGGGATGTCGCGGAGGATGTTCGTGAATTGAAACGCGAGGCCGCAGTGATGCCCCGCCTCGAGGGCGGCGGGGGAGCGGAAGCCCCAGATGTGGATCGCCGCGAGGCCCACGGCACTGGCCACGCGGCGACAGTACTCCTCCAACTCGGCGCACGTGCCGTAGCTCACCCGGTCGAGATCCATCCGCACGCCGGCGATCACGTCGCGGAAGTAGTCGACCGGCACGGCGAATCGCCGCGCCGTGTCGACGACGGCCCGCAGCACGGGCTCGGACGAAGGCTCGCCTGCGAGGGCCGCCTCCGTCCGCGCGGCAAAGGCGTCGAGACCGCGCCGGGCCGTGACCGCGTCGGACGCATCGTCGACGAGGTCGTCGGCCAGCCGGCAGAAGGCGTAGAGGGCCGTCGTGCCGCGCCGCTTCGCCTCCGGCAGGAGCCGGATCGGCAGGGCAAAACTCGAGCCCGACTGCCGCAAGACAGCTGCGCAGGCGGCGTGGTCGGAGGCCAGCGAGTTCATCGCGATCCTCCCAGCGTCGCCCACTGCAGTTCGAGCCAGGCGCGGCCCGCGAGCATGAGCTTCGCCGCCCGGCTCACGAGCGGCCGGCGGGCGAGCGTGTCGAAATCCTGTCGCTCGATCGCGGCGGCGATGGCCCGGCCACCACCAAGAAACATGCCGATCGCCGGACGCAGGGCAGGGGGGGCCTGACACACCAGCGGGCTGCCGCGGTCGAAGCAACTGCGGGCCCAGGCTACCTCTTCCCGCACGAGATGGCGGAGCGGCGGGGGAGCGGAGGCCAGATCGAGCATCGTCTCATCGACACCATGCCGCTGCATGTCGTCGGCCGGGAGATAGACGCGGCCTGCAAGCCGGTCGCGCTTGAGGTCCTGCCAGAAGTTGACGAGCTGGAGCCCGGTACAGATCGCATCCGAGAACTCGAGCAGCCGCGGCTCACGGCAGCCCTCCAGTCCGAGCACGATCCGCCCCACTGGATCGGCCGACCGGCGGCAGTAGTCGAGCAACTCGGCGCGGGAGGCGAACCGGGTCTGCCACTGGTCCTGCTCGAAGGCGTCGAGCAGTGCGCTGAAGGGCTCGATCGTGAGGCCCGTCCGCTGCACGGTGTCGGCGACCGCCACGAAGATCGGGTGCGTCGCCCGACCGGCGAAGCAGGCTTCCAGTTCCCGCCTCCAGTCGGCCAATCCGCGGGCCGCGGCAGCTGGACCGCCAGCCTCGTCGGCCAGATCGTCGCTCCACCGCGCGAAGGCGTAGACCGTGGCAAAGTCCTGCCGCAACCGCCGGGGCACCAGCCGCGTGACGACCGAGAAATTCTCGTAGTGCGCATCGGCGATGGCCCGACAGAAGGCACGCGCGGCTGCGAGCGAACCTGCGTCCGGCAACGGCGCGAGCTCCCACGCGGGGAGATCGCGGGCGGCGGCGGGCCGGGAAGCGGAAGCCATACTGAGTAGCGAGCCGGTCTCTGGCCGGTCTCCGCGGGGTTCACTACGATGCGACAACCAGCGAACGCACCGTCAGACTACCAGCCTTCCACCCCGTCACCGCAGCGGCCGATCCGAAACCCCATGAAAATCCTGCTTGCCAGTCCCCGTGGTTTCTGCGCCGGGGTGAACATGGCCATCGAGACCCTCGAAACGGCCATCCGGCTGTACGGCACACCGATCTACGTATTCCACGAGATCGTGCACAACAAGCACGTGGTCGATCGGTTCGTGAAGGAAGGGGCCGTGTTCGTCAACACGGTCGAGGAGGTGCCGGAAGGAGCGGTGTTGCTCTTTTCAGCACATGGCGTGGCGCCGGACGTGCGGCGGGTGGCCGAGGCCCGGCGGCTGCAGGCAATCGACGCCACCTGCCCGCTGGTGACGAAGGTGCACCTCGAGGCGATCAAGTATGCGAAGCAGGGCTACCGGATCATGCTGATCGGCCACGAGGGGCACGACGAGGTGATCGGCACGATGGGACAGGCTCCCGACGCGTTCACGCTCGTCGAAACCACCGCCGAAGTGGATGCGCTGCCCTTCGGGCCCGACGACAAGCTCGCGTATCTCACGCAGACGACTCTCTCGGTGGATGATGCGTCGCGAATCATCAGTCGCCTCAAGGAGCGATTCCCCCAGATCGTCGGCCCACCGAAGGACGACATCTGCTACGCGACGCAAAACCGCCAGGAGGCGGTGCGGCTCCTGTCCGACGGGGCCGATGTCGTGATCGTGCTCGGCAGTCAAAACAGCTCCAATAGTCAGCGGCTCGCCGAACTGGCCCGCGAACGCGGCATCCGTGCCCACCTCATCGATGGGGCCAACGAGATCGATCCCGTCTGGTTCACGGGCGACGAGACGGTGGTGATCACGGCCGGCGCGAGCGCCCCGGAGAGCGTGGTGCAGGACTGCGTCAACTGGCTCCGGCAGCGATATGCCGCCGCGGTCGAGGAGCGGACGATCCGCGAGGAAGAGGTCTACTTCCCGCTGCCCAAGGAACTGCGGGCCGCAGCCGCGGCCGTGCAACTGCCGATGGCATGAGGCTGCACCGGGCAAGCCGCACGCAGCCCGGGTACACCTGAGAGACTCGGCGGTGATGAAACCGCACGGGGGTGTTGACTGCGGGAACGACGGCGTGGGGATCGCTGGTGTCCGTGGAAAACTGTTTGGCGTAAGGCGTATTGCGTCAAGGGTTTGTGCGATCCGGGTTGCTTTGGAGGAACCCGCGTACCGCACGGTTGGCCAGCGGCCGGAGGCGTTTCCGGCTCGCGTCAGGCGTGGCAGCGGAGGCCCACCATCGTGACCCCGCTGCAGGTGCCTCCATGTCGCTTCGTGCCCCGGTTCGCTTCCTCGTGTTTCTGCCGCTGCTGTGCCTCGGCTGTGCCCTCGCGACGCTTCCCGGCCATGCAGGAAACGTGAACTTCAACTTCAACACCGGCGAGCAAGGCTGGCAGTCGCTCTCCGGCTGGGAGCACACGCTCGAGCAGGCGAATCAGAAGAGTTGGAAGCTGCCGGCAGGCACGCAGGCTCTCGAGAACGTGCTGCTCTCTCCCTGCCTCGTCATCACCGACAAAACCGTGCAGTTCATCATCAACCAGGGGCACAGGTTCAACTTCGGTGATCCGAAGGGCGGCACGTCTCCGCCCCCCGGCGCGGGCCAGCTGCAGTTCTCCGCCGACCCCGAAAACCCGGCGGCATGGCGGGCGATCGGCCTCGCCGCCGGCGGCTCGTGGTCGAGCGGCAATAACGACGTGGCCCCGACGCTCGATCCGGCGGCCATCGCCGCACCGGCGCCCCTGCTCGACGGGCTCGCCTTCGAAGGCGTGTCGCCGGGCTACGGCAAGCCGAACAACAAGGGTGTCTCGAGCCTGGCGATCCTGCCGCCGCTGGCCGTCGGCTCGCGGCTGCAGTTTCGGTTCGTGGTCGCCGTTCGCGATCCGGCCGCCTGCCCCGCCCCCCAGCTGCCCGGCCCGATCTGGGACGTCAACAAGGTGCTGATCAAGGGAGTTGAACTGAGCCCGTTCCCATGCCCGGAGCCGGCGCAGAGGGGAGAGGCGGCACTGGCGGCATGCCTGGGGCTGGAACTCCTGCGGCGGGCTCGGCGGCTGCGAAGGCCCGCGGCCGCAGACACAGCCCCAGCAGGATCGGCACTTGCACCAGCGTGATGAACGTCGAGAGGAGCATGCCCCCGAGAAGCACGGCCCCGAGACCGCGATAGAGTTCGCTGCCGGCCCCTGGAAACACGATCAACGGGAGCAGGCCGAGCACGGTCGTGAACGTGGTCATGAAGATCGGGCGAATCCGGCTCCGGACGCCTTCCAGGATCGCCTCGATCGGGTCCGTGCCCCCCTCGGCCATCACCTGCAGCGCCCGCTCGACGATCAGAATCGGGTTGTTGACGACCGCGCCGATCAGGATCACGAAGCCGAGCATCGTGAGCACGTCGAGCGGCTGGAAGATGCCGAAGGGCCCGCCGAACCAATTGAGAGCCGCCAGGCCGAGCAGCCCTCCCACGCTGCCCAGCGGCACCGACGCGATGATCGTGGCCGGATAGAGCCACGACTCGAAGACTGCGGCCATGAGCAGGTAGGTGATGAGCCCCGCGATCACGAGGTTGAACCAGAGCGACCGCCAGGTGGCCACCAGCTTGTCGGTGGTACCGCCGAGCCGGATCGCATACCCACCCTCGAGCGCGCCCGACGCGGCCAGCGGCGTGACGACGAGGCGCTCGATCCGTTCCTGCGCCTCCTCCAGCGGCATCCGGCTCGGCGGCGACACCTGCACTGTGATCGCCCGCTGCCGCTCGCGGTGGAGAATCTGCTCGGGACCGCTGGAAAACTCCCGTACCTCGGCCACGCTGTCGAGCGGCACGAGCTGGCCGCCGGGAGTGACGACCGGCAGCGTGCGGATGTCCTGCGTGCGCTGCACGAACCGCTCGTCCCCCTTGATGACGAGATCGATCCGGTCGCTCCCCAGGAAGTAGTCCGTGGCGTAGCCGCCATCGACGAGGCAATCGACGATGTAGCCGAGCTGCCTCGCGTCGAGCCGCATGTCGGCGGCCTGCTCCAACCGCGGCACGAGCTGCACCTCGGGGCTCGAGAGATCGAGCGACGGCTTCGGAAGGTTTTGGCTGCCGGGAGTCGCCTCGGGCAGCTTCCCCATCACCTGGACGCCGAGCTGCACGAGCCGCCCGAGGTCGGGGCCGGTGATCTCGATGTCGATCGTGCGCCCCGAGCCCAGGCCCTGCTCGAACAGGCTCGACTGCTTCGCGATGGCGATCGTGCCGGGCAGGTCGGCGGCCACGCGGCGAACCAGCGGCACGAGCCGGCCGGCCTCGAGCGGATCGAGCGCCCGCAGGCCGACGAACACGCTCTTGCCGCGAGCCACGAAGAAGAGGTCGCCGAGCACCGGGGCGTCGAGCGCCCGCGCCTCAGGCGTGCCAGGATCGACGTCCCAATACGGCACGAGCCGGGCCTCGACGATGTCGGCCAGCCGCAGCAGCTCGTCCATGTTGTAGCCGGGGGGCGGCAGGAGAATGCCGAACACGAGATTCCGATTGCCTTCCGGCAGGTACTCGACCTTCGGCATCAAGAGCCAGGTGGCCGCGACGGCACTGGCGAAGATCACCACCGACGCCGCGATGGTTCGCCCGGTCGATACCAGAAGATATCGATCGAGGTCGGTCACGGCCGTGACGAACGCGGCGCCCAGTCGGCCGAGCAGATCCCAGCGGTGCCGCACCGGCGTCGCGGCAGCATCGGCATCATCCGCAGCGAGCGCGGCCGCGACGGCGTCTCGCGCGTGCCGCCCCGAGAGCAGGGCGGCCGCGGCGGCGGGGATCATCAGGCCCGACACCGCCAGCGACAGGCCCACGGCCGCTGTGATGGCCAGGGCGATGTCGCCAAACAGCTGCCCCGCCTCCCCCTGCACGAACACGACGGGCAGAAACACCGCCACATTCGTCAGCGTACTGGCGAGGATCGCCCCCCAGACCTCCGTCGCCCCGCGGACCGAGGCCGTGCGGGCATCTTCGCCGCGGCTCCAGTGAACGAAGATGTTTTCGAGCACGACGACGGAGTTGTCGATCAAGAGGCCGACGGCGAAGGCGATGCCGGCGAGACTGATGACGTTGAGCGTGCGGCCGAAGGCGGCGAGGGCGAGAAAGGTGCCCATCACGCTCACGGGAATCGAGAGGGCCACGATGAAGGTCGAACGCAGGTTGCGGAGAAAGAGCAGGAGCGTGCCGATCGTGAGCAGGCCGCCGACGACGATGTTGTCGTTCACCAGTCCGATGGCCGAGTCGATGTAATCGGTCTCGTCATAGACGACGGTGAGGCTCAGGCCGCGGGGCCGCAGGCTGCGGTCGATCTCCTCCGCCACGCCCCGCAGCTGTCGCATGAGGTCGAGCACGTTGGCCCCCTGTTCGCGGGTGATGCGAATGGCGATGTTGCGGGCCCCGAACCGCCGCACGATGCCGGTGGGTTTTTTCATGCCCAGCTGGACGCGGGCGACGTCACGAACGTAGACAGGCTTGCCGTCGCGGCGGGCGACGATCACGCCCTCGACCTGCTCGGGCGAGCGGAGCTGCCCGAGCGTCCGCACGACATACCGCCGCTTGCCCTCCCAGAGGTCGCCCCCCGACGTGTCCTGATTCTGATTCGCCAGCGCGGCCCGGAGATCGTCGATCGTGAGGCTGCGGGCGGCGAGCAGCTGCGGGTCGACGATCACCTGCAACTCGTCCTCGCGGCCGCCAACGAGATCGGCGTTGGAGACACCATCGACCCGCTCGAGGCTGGTCTCGATCTCGTTCTCCGCCATCCGCCGAGCAGCCTCGACGTCGAGGTCCGGGGGCACGAGCGAGGCGACCTCGGGATGGGCTGCGGCCAGCCGCCGGAGCCGGTAGAGCGCGAGGTCGGCCGAGCGGGCGCTGGCCACGCGGCCCAACTCGGCTTTCAACTCGGGGTGCGCAGCCTGGGCCGTCTCGATCACATCCCGATCCGGCGCGGCCTGCCCGAGGATGAGCCAGGCCACGGGCCTGTCGTTGGCGCTGGCCGTACGGATCACGGGGCGGTCCGCGTCAACCGGCCAATCACGGACCTGCTGCACCCGTGTGTTCACCTTCACCAGCGCCTGCGACATGTCGGTATCGACGGCGAACTCCAGTTCGATCGTGCCGAGGGAGTCACTGCTCTCGCTGGAGAGCTTCACGAGCCCCTCGACGCTGCGGAGTTGGTCTTCGAGCGGCTGCACCAGCTCCTGCTCGATCTCCTGCGGACTCGCTCCGCGCCACCGCGCCTCGACGGTGATCGTGGGAACCTGGACCTCCGGCGTGAGCTGCACCGGCATCGACAGGAGCGCCAGCACGCCGAACAGCGTGACGAGGATCACGACCACGGCGACCTTCACCGGATTGGCGACGCAGGCGGCCACGAGGTTCATTGCGGCCGTCCGGGCTGGCGGAAGCTGACGGCCATGCCCGGCCGCAAACGCTCATTGCCCCGGATCACGACGAGGTCCCCGGGAGAGAGGCCGGCCCGCACCTCGACGTTGCCCTCGACCGCCCCCCCGAGCGTCACCTCGACCGGCTGCACCACGCCGGTCGCCATGTCACCCGCTGCCGCGGCGGCCGTGATGCGATACACGATCGGCCGCGGACCTCCGAGTACGAGCGCGTCCTTGGGCACCGCCGTGGCGTTGCCGGCCCTGCCGACCGGCAGCCAGGCCCGCGCGAGCATGCCGGCCTTGAGCACCGGCACGCCGTTTTCGACACGGTTCTCCAGCTCGACCTCGACCGGGAAGCTGCGGCTCAACAGATCGGCCTGCGGCACGATGCGGGCGACGCGGCCGATCCACGCATGCCCCGGCGCGGCGTCGAACTCGAGCCGCACGTCAGCGTTGACGGCCAGTCCCGCGATCGACGATTCGGGCACCTGCACCTCGACCTCAAGCCGATGCAGTTCCGCGATTCGTGCGATGAGCCCGCCGCGCGACACCCACTGCCCCTGTTCGGTAAACCGCTCCACGACCCAGCCATCGAACGGGGCGCGGATGGTGTGCTTGGCGAGCTGGTCGTCGATCCGCTCTACCTCCGCTTCCTGCACGGCGACGGCCGCAGCCGCCTGGGCCACCTGTTCCCGTCGCGGCCCGGCCTCGGCCAGCGCGAGCGCCGCACGGCTGCCACGTAATTGGGCGTCGATGGCATTGAGTTCGGTCTGCGCGTCCTGCACTTCGTCCACGGTGCTCGTGCCGCGCTCCGCGAGCCGGCCGAGCCTTGTGAGCCGGCTGCGGGCATACTCCGAACGGGCCTCGAACCCGGCCACGATCGCCCGTGCCTGATCGAGCTCTTCTGGACGCGAACCAGCCTGCATTTCGGCGAGCACCTGCCGCCGCCGCTCGAGTTCGGCGAGGGCTCCAGCCCGCTCGATTTCAAGCAGTCCGCGGAGCAGTTGAGCGATCGGCGCGCCGGCCCGCACATGCTGGCCATCCACGATCGGCAGTTCGACGAGCCGGCCATCCACGGCACTGCCGACGTCGCTCGTGCGCGCGGGCACCACGGTGCCCACGAATGCCTGCCCCGCGGCCACGGGCATGGTGGCCGCCGTGGCGGCGACGACCGGCACGGGGGGAGGCGTGTCGGCCAGCGTGAGCGGGCCACAGGACGAGGTCCACAGACACGCGGTCACAGCGAGGAACGGCACTGGCCTACGTGGACAGTACGGCGAAGAACTCATCCAGTCGACTATACCCTCGCCTACGGGGCGGCCGATTCCGCGGAGAGAGCCGATTTTTCCGGCCACTTGACGGCCCGGGCGGGTTCCGCTAATTTCTTCCTTCGTTGCGGCCGATCCCACTTTTCCCGAGGATCGGTTCCCGCGTACGGGCCGGCATCGGCTGACGCCATGCTGGCTCGTTTTCGTTCTTTGACAATTTGGTCGTGGTAATTGGCATCTTGAAAGAATGCCGAAGGAGGTCCGTCTCAAGCGGCCCTCTGGAAGCGTTCTCCCAAGGCTCAGATTTCTGCGTCCAGCAGTGGACGTAGGAACTCTGATTTTCGGTGCCCCACAGTCTGTGAAGACCGAGGGCACCGGAACAAGAGCGAGAAAAAATCGTTATGTCGGGCTGAGTCGGCACCTCTTTCGAGAGGTTCGGCAATCAGATAGCCCGGCAGTAGCTTTCCCGGAAACAGGCTCGTTTGCGAGCTCTCGATTCGGGTGGTCAAGCTACAAAGGGCACATGGGGGATGACTAGGCATCAGAAGGCTTTGAAGGGCGCGGAAGACTGCGATAAGCCCGGGGTAACCGTCAAACAGTTGATGATCCCGGGATTCCTGAACCGACTGCAACTGAATCCATAGGTTGCAGTAGCAAACGCGGAGAACTGAAACATCTCAGTACCCGCAGGAAAAGAAAGAAAAATCGATTTCCTCAGTAGCGGCGAGCGAAAGGGAAACAGCCCAAACCGAGGTGGTTTCCACCTCGGGGTTGTAGGGCCCTCCACACGGAGTTACCAAGCAGTCGGCTAGCGGAACGATCTGGAAAGGTCGTCCACAGAGGGTGACAGGCCCGTACGCGAAAGTCGTCTGCCTCCGGAGGGTACCCTGAGTAGGTCGAGTCACGTGGAACCTCGACTGAATCGACGGGGACCATCCCGTAAGGCTAAATACTCCCTGATGACCGATAGTGAACAAGTAGCGCGAGCGAAAGATGAGAAGAACCCCTGTTAGGGGAGGAATGTGAACCTGAAACCATGTGCCTACAAGCGGTCGGAGCGCTATGGCTGGCAACAGCAATGCGTGACGGCGTGCCTTTTGCATAATGATCCGGCGAGTTACCGTCAGCGGCTCGGTTAAGGTCCTCAGGACCGTAGCCAAAGGGAAACCGAGTCTGAATAGGGCGACAATTGGTCGCTGGTGGTAGACGCGAAACTGCACGAACTACCCATGAGCAGGTTGAACCGCGGGTCAAACCGCGTGGAGGACCGAACCCACTTGGGTTGAAAACCGAGGGGATGACTTGTGGGGAGGAGTGAAAGTCTAATCAAGCGCAGAGA
>CAMDDA010000046.1 GCA_945890755.1 Candidatus Kuenenia stuttgartensis | reverse complement strand
GGCAGGATGCCGAAGCGCAGTCAGCATCAGCGAGCGAAGGACAGGATGTCCGGAGCGAGCGTCCGGCGACGGGGCGTGGGCAGCCCCAAATTCACACCGACCAGCTCCCGGGTTATGCGACGAGCTTCATCGCGGGCTGCTCACCCGTGATGCCGATGATGAACTCCTCGAAGATCTTCACGTCGAGTGCCGAGGCGGTCTCGGCCTCGGGGTGGAACTGCACGCCGATCGCCGTCCAGTTCTCCACGCAGCTCTCGATCGCCTCGATCACGCCGTCCGGCGCGCGGGCCGTCACCTTGAAGCTCGAGGCGACGTCGTCGATCGCCATGTGGTGCATGCTGTTGACGCGGATTTCACCCTCACCATAGACCCGTTCCATCGCGGAACCGGCCTCGACGATCAGGGCATGGCGGTGGGCCAGATCGGTCGGGTCTTTGTGGGGGATCGCCTTCGGGAGATCCTCGGGGATGTGCAGGAAGAGCGTGCCCCCTTCGGTGAGGTTGAGCAGCTGCATGCCGCTGCCGATCGCGAGCACAGGCATGTGCCGGGCACAGATGTGCTTGGCGAGCATGCGGTCGAAATCCTCGCGGCGGGCATCCATCGGGCGGACGGCCGGGTGCGGCATGTAGCCGTCGCGACGCGGGTCGAGGTCGGCGCCGCCCACCATCACCACGCCGTCGAGCAGGTCGAGCAGGCGGACGACATCGTCCTCGTCGGCCAAGGGGGGCAGGACCACCGGGATGCCGCCGGAGGCGGTGATGCCGTCGAAGTAGCCGGCCGCGACGAACGAGAGGGCGGCGTGTTCCTTGCGTGTCGAACGGTAGTCGGTGTTGATGCCGATAAGGGGCTTCGCGGCCATGGGTCCTCCTGACGCTGCTACTGCTTTTCTGCCGTCGCCCATCCATGGGCGGCGGTGTCGCGGACGTGCGACGGGGCCGAAAGTAGCGGCTGGCAAGGGCAAGGCAAGAATTTTTTCGATTTTGTGGTGATGGAGGGAGTTCCGCCACAACATCCGGTGCTAGCACGCTGAGTGCTAGCACGGGCGGGCTGCTCCAGGGCGATACCAACTGAGCTGCGCCGCCGGTCGGGGGCACGTCACCGGTGGGCGACGCCCTGTGGCGTGGGTTCGGGCCTGTCTGTTGCGCACTGTAGGCCTGTTGCTCCGCAACGGGCTGCCCGTCACGGAGTGACGGGCCTACGAGAAGCGAGGAGCTGGGCGATGGTCGCGTCACTCACGCGGCAAGCCAGATGGCGTGGCGGAAGCTGCGGAGCCAGGTGAGCTGCCGCTTGGCGAGCTGGCGGGTGCGCTGCTGCGTGCGGCGGATCGCTTCCGCGCGGTCGATGCGGCCCTCGAGAAGGTCGAGGGCTTCGGTGTAGCCGGCGGCCTGGCGGGCGGTGGGGCCGATGCCGCCGGGGGCTGCGAGTGCGGCGGCAGTCTCTTCGACGAGGCCGGTGGCGAACATCTGCTCGACGCGGCGGTCGATGCGGTCGCGGAGGAGCGCGCGGGGGATGTCGAGGACGAGGAAGTGCGAGTCGAAGATCGGGTGGGGTGCGGGGGCGAAGGCGGCAGAGAGCGGTCGCGAGGTCGTCTCGGCCACTTCGAGCGCGCGGATGATCCGCTTGGCGTCGTGGGGATGAATCCGGGCCGCAGCGCGCGGATCGACGGCGGCGAGCCGCGTGTGGAGCGCGGCGAGGCCGGAAGTGGCAGCCTCGGCCGTGAGCCGGCTACGGAGTTCGTCGTCGGCGGGGGGCAGCGGCGCGAGGCCGTCGCGAAGGGCGCGGAGATAGAGCGGCGTGCCACCGACGAACAGGATCCGGCGGCCCCGGGCGCGGCAGTCGTCCACGGCACGGGCGGCGGCAGCGAGCCAACGGGCGACGCTGAAGGGTTCAGCGGGGGGCACGACGTCGATGAGGTGGTGGGGCACGGCGGCCTGCTGGGCGGCCGTGGGTTTGGCGGTGCCCACGTCGAGCCCTTGATAGACGGCCATCGAATCGACGCTCACGATGTCGGCCCCCAGTTCCCGGGCCAGCCGGATCGCGAGCGAAGACTTGCCCGCCGCCGTCGGCCCGGAGAGAAACCAGCAGTCGTCGCCGAGCTGGGGCCGCTCGTTGCCCGAGCATGCCGATTGTGCGGCCTGCGCCGGCGTGCCTGGGCCTGCCTGAGCCCATGCTAGAGTTGGGGATGCCGCGGGCGGCGGCTGGAGTGGATCCGGCGGCCCCGCGGCAGTCGTTGCTTCGGGATGCGTGGATCGTGTCGGAACGTCAGCCATCACTGCGTCGTTGCGGAGAAGTTCTGGAGGCGTTGGAGCAGGTGATCGCCGCCCGGAAGGGCGAGTCGCCCGACCGATCCTACACCAGCCGGCTCCTGGCCGGCGGCGTGCGGAAGGTCGGCGGGAAGGTGACCGAGGAGGCCGGCGAACTCGTACAGGCGGCAGCCGCCGAGGCCGATGAGCGGGTCGTGTCGGAGGCGGCTGACCTCACCTACCACATGCTCGTGCTCTTGGCCTGCCGTGGCCTGTCATTGGCGCTGGTGGAAGAGGAGTTGGCCCGCCGATTCGGTGTGTCGGGGCTCGACGAGAAGGCAGCGCGGACCGCCCCGGGCGGGCCCGTTTCGGGAGGCGCGTGATGAGTGAGCAGAAGCAGGAGCGGCTGGTGCGGATCGGTGTGCCGAGCAAGGGGCGGCTTTCGGAGTTGGCGGCGCAGCTGCTCGCCGACGCGGGGTTGTCGTTTCGCCGGTCGGACCGGAGCCTCTTTGCGAAGTGCAAGGACATGCCGGTCGAGATCACGTTCCTGCGAACCGACGACATTCCCGTGCTCACCGCGGAAGGGGCCATCGACCTCGGCATCACCGGTGCCGACCTCGTGGCCGAAAGCGGCGCCGAAGTCGTGCATCGGCTCGATCTCGGCGTGGGCTCCTGCCGGCTGGCGATGTGCGTGGCCGACGACTCCCCCGTCACCGACCCGCGGCAGCTCGCCGGCAAGCGGATCGCCACCAGTTTTCCGCGGATCACCCGCCGGTGGCTCGCCGAGCGGGGTGTGGACGCCCACTTCGTCGAACTCTCCGGCAGCGTCGAGGTGATGATCGCCCTCGGCGTGGCCGACGCGATCGTCGATCTCGTGGAGACCGGCAGCACGCTCGCCGCCAATCGGCTGCGAATCTTCGCCGAGATCGGCCGCTACGAGACCGTGCTCATACAGAACCACCGCATCGCCGACCCGGCGCTCGCCGACCGGATCGTGCGGCGGCTCGAGGGCATCGTGATCGCCCGCAGCTGGTCGCTGCTCGAATACAACGTGCCGCGGTCACGGCTCGCCGAGGCGGAGACGATCACGCCCGGGTTCAACTCACCGACGGTGATGGCGCTGGAAGATCCGGAGTGGTGTGCCGTGCGGGCGATGGTGAGGAGGGGCGAGGCCCACGCCATCATGGAACGGCTGGACGCGATCGGCGCCTCGGCCGTGATCGAGACGCAGATCGCGAACTGCCGGCTGTAGGGTTGCGGGCGCTGGATCGCCTCCATAGAAGCCCCCAGGCGCAAGCCGGGGGATCGTGCGCTGGGATCCCCTCGCTCGCGCTCAGGGCTTGTATGGGACCGCCACGCTCGCCTCCCCGATTGCTGATCGAGGTGGAACTTGCTTACGCTGGACGCTGCGCTTCCTGCGTCTTGCTACACGCACTCGGGCAGGCAGCCCGCGATGACGCGGCCGGCCCGCAGGGTGGCGACGACGCGGGTGTCGGGGGCGAGGGCGGCGGTGAAGGGGTCGGCGTGCCGCGCCGCTGGATGCAGGATCGCGAGATCGGCGGGGCGGCCGACCGTGAGGCTCCCGCACTGATGGTCGAGCAAGAGCGCCCAGGCGCCTTGGAGTGTGGCCATCGTGAGGGCGGAGGCGGGGCTCGTGAGGCCGGCGTCGACGAGCGTGCGGCATTCGGCGAGCACGGAGAGGTCGGGATTCGACGCGCGGCTGTCGGTGCCGATCGCGACGCGGAGCCCCGCGTTCTGAAACAGGGCGAGCGGCGGCAGGGAACCGGAGATCGCGCGGGTGGTCCGCGGGCAGATCGCGACGGCGAGCCGGTCGCGGTGGCGGGCGAGGCGGGCGAGGGCGACGGGATCGCGGTCGAGGTGCGTGCCGTGCACCACGATGCCGCGCGGGCCACGGGCGAGGCGTGAGATCCAGTCGGCGGCGGAGAGAAGCCGGGGCGGGGCGGCGGCGGGCCACGCGCCCAGCGACTCGAGCAGATCGCGGAACGGGCCGCTGCCACCGGCGAGCAAGGCCTCTTCGTCTCGGCTTTCGGCCAGATGCATCGCCGCGGGCAGGCCGCGGCCGCGGGCGGTGGCGAGCAGGCGGCCGCCCAGCGTGGAGGCCACCGAATAGGGCGCATGCGGCGAGACGCCGGCGGGAATGCCGCGGGCTGCGAGTCGGTCAAGATCGCGAAGCGCTGCGGCGAATGCGGCCGTGCCGGCGGCCGGCGACAGGCTGAGCGCCTCACGGAACACGCGGAGTCGAGGCCCCGGGGCTGCGTAGGCATCGAGGGATGCGGACGTGGCGATTTCGCCGATCGCAGTCACACCCGCTGCCGCGCTCTCTGTCCGGCCGCGGGCCACGGCGCGGGCGGTCTCGTCGGCGGCGGAGTCCGATGGCCGCAGGCGGCGGAGGGCGACGACACGACTGATCCAGGCAGGGAGGCCGCCGTCGGCAGTGAGCGGCTGGGCGACCGTCGAGAACTCGAGATGCGTGTGGGCGTTGACGAGGCCGGGCAAGATGATCGCGTCACCGAGATCGACGGCTGGCCCGGGCGGCCGGCCTTTTCCGATAGCCGCGATCCGACCGCGATCCATTCGCAGCCACCCCCCCGCGAGCGGCGGCGCTGCGATGGGGAGAAGGTGTCGAGCCCGCAGCGTGAGCGGCGGCGGCCTCACGGAGTGGCCGTCGCCACGGGCAGGTGCACCGCCCGAGCCCGGCTCCGCTCAGGATCGACGGTCGGCGCGACGGGCTCGTCTTCGAACAGTTCGTAAAACACGTTGCGGCGCCGGGGGATCCAGCCCAGTTCGGAGATCGCCGACCTCATCTCCTCGAGCGTGAGGTGGTGCACGGTGCCGGCGGCACTCACCACGTTCTCCTCGATCATCAGGCTGCCCATGTCGTTCGCACCGAAGAGCAACGCGAGCTGGCCGATCTCCCGGCCCTGTGTCACCCAGCTCGATTGGATGTTGGGAAAGTTGTCGAGGTAGAGCCGAGCCACCGCCTGCGTCTTCAGATATTCGAACGGCCCCGACGGCGGGATGTCGTCCATTTCGGTGTTGTCGGGCTGGAACGACCAGCAGATGAACGCCGTGAAGCCCCCGGTCTCATCCTGGAGCTGGCGCAGCCGGTCGAGATGCTCGATCCGCTCCGCGAGCGTCTCGATGTGGCCGAACATCATCGTGGCCGTGCTACGGCCGCCGAGGTGATGCCACTGGCGGTGCACCTCCAGCCAGTCGTCGGTCATCACCTTGCCGCGGGTCATCGCCCCACGGACACGGTCCACGAGAATCTCACCACCGCCTCCGGGCAGCGAGCCGAGCCCGGCCTGGGCGAGCCGCTCGAGCACCTCCCGGAGCGGACGCTTCGAAACCTTCGTGAAATGATGAATCTCCGGCGGGGAGAAGCCGTGGATGTTCACCGCCGGAAAGTGCGCCTTGATGTCGCGGAGCAGGTCCTCGTACCACTCGAGCGTGAGCGTGGGATGAAGGCCGCCCTGCATCAGAATTTGGTCGCCGCCAATCGCGACCGTCTCTTCGATCTTCCGCAGGATCACGTCACGGTCGAGGACGTAGCCCTCTGCATGCTTCGGTCCCCGATAGAAGGCGCAGAAGTCGCAGATGGCCGTGCAAATGTTCGTGTAGTTTATGTTGCGGTCGATGTTGTAGGTGCGATACGGCTCGGGATGCAGCCGTCGCGTCACCGCATCGGCCGCCCGACCGATCGAGGCCAGTTCCCGCGATTCGAGCAGCCGTACGGCGTCGTCGAAACCGAGTCGCCCACCGGCCACGACATCGTCAAGGAGCCCGGCGACCCCAACGTCTTCCATGGTGTCGGTCGTGGTCATGAATGGCTGCTCCGGTGCGGGGTGACGGTGAACGGCTGCTGGTCTCGCGTCGCCCATCCGCCGGGAGCGAGGCCGAGGCCAGCCGCATGCTCACGAAAGAGTTCCAGCGCTTGGCGTTCACGCAGGCCGAGATGATAGTGCAGGTTGTCGCGTAGGTACGCCAGGCACTGCGGCACGGTGAGCCCGTGGCCGGCGGCCTCGACCGCGGCGATGGCGGCGAGATTCGCCCGGCCCGAGTCCCGGGCCGCGGCCAGCAGCGGCTCGATTGCCGTCGTGTCCACGCCGACCCGTGCGGCCCAGACGGCGAACACGAACGGCAAGCCCGTCCAGCGGCACCATTCATCACCGAGGTCCCATACCAGTTGGAACGATCCGCCGATCGACCCCAACGCGCGGTCTCCGATCACGAGCACCGCATCGGCCTGCGTGTCACCGGGACCGGCGCCGATCGGAAGAATTTCCGTGGCCGGATGCACGCCGTGCCGTTCGGCCAACAGGATCCGCGCCAGCGTCGCGCTCGTTCGCGAACCCTCGTCGGTCGCCAGCGTTGCCACCCGGTCGGGTGCGGTGCGGAACAACAATTTCACGCTCATGACCGGACCGCGGCAACCGATGCAGGCATCGGACACGACTCGATACCGGTCACCGCGAAACAGCTCGATCGACGGAATCAGGGCCACGTCGAGATCGCGGGCCGCGAGCCTGTCGGCCAGGCGGCTCGGCAGATCGTAGTGCACCCGGACCCCCGCTCCCGCGAGCCCATGCACCAAGGGCCGGGTGTTGAGATACTGCACCGCCCCGATCCGCAGGGCCCGATCGGCCCGGACTGGGCCGGAAGCACCGCGATCAGCTGATGGGGGGGAAGGCTGGTCAAGCATCGGTGGGAACGACAGCATCCCTCGTGGACGCTGCCGGACGCAAGGGTAACCGCAGCCCCGCCCGCCGAGTAACCCCACAAAGGACCACGACTGGATCGGGATGCAAACTGGGGAGACTAGGCCTTCGACCGCCTGTGGTGTGGGTTCGGGGCTGCCCACGCCCCGTCGCCGGACGCTCGCTTCGGCATCCATGCCTCTCGCTCGCTCGGATGCCGCCTTCGCTTCGCCATCCTGGCTGCGCTCGGCGGCATACGCCGGCTCCTGGGGCATGGGCGGCCCCTCACGGCCGTATGTGCGAAGCGTAGGCCCGTTGCTCCGCAACGGGCTTGAAGTAGCCCGGTCACGCCGTGACAGGCCCACGCGGAGTGCCGAGCCTACAAGAAGAGGGGAGCTGGTCGGGGGTCGCGCGCAGCCGCTGGTGAATTTTGACTGGCAGAGTTAGCTGACCACATCAGTTGAGCATGAGACGTCAAAATCCGCCGGCGGCGAGCACGTGCCCCCGACCGGCGGTTTTTGCAAGTTGGTCGACCGCCCCCCAGCCGGTGAACCCCAGCGAAGTCATGCCTCGAGTTTGCGGAACGAGCGGAGGCCGAGGCCGAGGGGGATGACGGTGGCTGCGATTCCGACTGCCGCGACCACGACGAGGCTGGCCAGCGTGCCCTGCGGCCCTCCCGCCCACGTGAGAAAGTTCTTGGCGGCGAGCCGGCCCGTGCCGAGGGCGTGGGCGAGGAGAAACAGATGCGTGGGGATCGCGGCCACGATCACGACCACCATGATGAACAGCGAGCTGATGACGAGGCTGAGCGTGCCGCCGAAGCCCGAGGAGATCTTCGCCGCCGACGACTCACGCAGTTCCGGCATGCGGGCGCCGAGGCCGACCGCGATGCCCGAGAGACCCATGCAGAGAAAGAGGCAGCAGACCTCGTGGATCGCGATCAGTCGCCAGCCGAGCCCGAGCATCCAGTCGCTCAGGAGCACGAGGCCGCAGCAGGGCAGGAGCCCGCCCAGGAACGAGAACAGAAACTTGGACCATACGATCTGATCGCGATGCACCGGCAGCAGGCCGAGGATCCAGAATCGCCGCCCCTCCAGGCTGATCATCGGGTAGACGAACCGCGTGGTGAACGTGGAGAGGATGAGGCCCACGACAGCGAGGTTCAGAAAGCCGATCATCGAGGCATAGGCGTTGTGGTAGTTGAACGACCGCAGGTTGAGGAAATAGAGGCCGAGGAGGCCGAAGAAGATCACGAACTGTGACCACTGGGCGATGTCGCGGCGAAAGATCCGCAGGTCTTTCACGAGGAGGAGCCGCAGGGGCCGGCCGCGGGCGGTGCCGGCGCTGGAAAGCGCGCGGTCGAACCAGCCGAGCGGCCGTCGCCGACGGGTCGGCACCTCGCTGCAGAGCTGGCTGTAGCCGCGGCGGTAGGCGATGGCGGCCAGCCAGCCGAGGGCGAGGTGGAGCAACATGGCATGGGCGATGAGCAGGGCGAGGAACTTGCCCGCCTCGGCGACGGCAGGGCCGACCGGATCCCGACCGGCGCGGGCGGCCTCGATCAGGCCGCTCGACAGCCACCAGCTCGGCAGCAGTTTTTGTTCCGTGATCGCCAGGCGGGCGAACGTCCGCTCGAACCATTCGGCAGAGAGGGCATCGGCCGGTCCGCGTTCGATGAGCGACCAGACGAGCCAGACGGTCACCGCGCAGCCGACGAAGAGGGCGAACGACAGGGCCTGAACCCGCAGCCGGGGGATCCAGGCGACCAACCCAATGCAACAGATCGCGCCGATCGTCGCCGGGATCACGGCGAACGACACCATGAACGGCAGCATGAGGGCGAAGAACGGCCAGGCGGCCTCGCGGACGATGCCGTAGGCGACGAGCATCGGGCTGCCGAGCAGCACGAATCCCCAGCATGAGAACCAGAGCGCCTCCTGGAACTTGTGGGCCGCGATCGTCTCGGCGCGGACCGGCAGGGTGAGCAACAGCCGGGCCTCGCTCGAGCGATAGAGGCTGCCGTACATGAGGATGCCCGAGGAGAAGACGAGCATCACCATGAGCGACGAGAAGAAGGCGTTGAACAGGAGCGATATGACCTCGGCGTGTAGGCCGTCGAGAAACCCGAAGGCCTCGACGAAGAGGCCGTAGAGCGAGCCCCAGAACATCGCGCTCAAGAGCACGACGAGTCCGAGCCGCAGGCGGGCGTGGGCGAGCATCCAACGCAGGGTCGCCCAGGCGATCGTGGCCCGGAGCCGGAGGAAGAGGCGGCTCTCCGCGTCGGGGCGGAGCAGCCGCCGGCCCGGGTCGCCGGCCTCGAGCGTGGCCACGCTGCTCATGGCCGGATACCGCCGGGTGCCGGCGAACCTACCGACGAGCCTGGGGCGGTGAGTTCGAGGTAGAGCTGCTCGAGCGTCGTCGCCTCCACCGCCATCTGATCGCGGAGTTCGGGGATCGTGCCGAGGAAGCGGAGCTGGCCGCGGACCATGATCCCGACGCGATCGGCCATCTCCTCCGCCATGGCAAGCGTGTGGGTGGACATGAAGACGGTCATGCCCTCGCTGGTCCGCGTGCGGAGCAGGTCTTTCACGATTCGCACGCTGCGGGGGTCGAGGCCCACCATCGGCTCGTCGAGCACCAGCACGTCGGGGTCGTGGAGAAGCGACGCGGCGAACACGAGCCGCTGCTTCATGCCGAGCGAGTAGCTCTCCGCCAGGTCGTCGGCGAACTCGTCGAGTTCGAAGTGGTCGATCTCACGGTCGATCCGGGCTTCGGCCAGGTGCCGCGGCATCCCGAACATGTCGGCGATGAACCAGAGGAACTCGCGGCCCGTGAGCTTGTCGTAGAGGCAGGGCTCGTCGGGTACGTAGCCGACGTGCAGGTGGGCGGACCGGGGATCACGCACGACGTCCGCACGACAGACGCGGATCGCGCCCCGCGACGGCTGCAGGAGCCCGACCAGCATCCGGATCGTGGTCGTCTTGCCCGCGCCATTGGGGCCGAGCAGTGCAAAGAGCTCACCGCGCGGAATCGCGAGCGTGAGGTCGGACACGGCGACCTTGCTACCGTAGGTGCGGGTGACGTGGTCGAATTCGATCATGGCACGGGGGCGCCCAGCAGACCGGCATGGGGTTCGTTCGAGGCGGCTGCCTCCGTGACAAGGCGGGCGGCATCCTCGTCGGTGCGTCGCACGAACACGATGGTCCCCGAAAGCACCATGGATTCCTGCTTCAGCACGCGGCCACCCCGATCGACCCACAGCCGAGACCGTGGCGGTCGAGAGCTCGACGGATCCTCGCGATACGAAACGACGTGGACGCGGATCAGGTTATTTTCCCAGAACATGGTTTCTTCCGGCCCCACCTCCGCGTGCAGAATCTCGAGCGGGGATAGGCCTGGTCGCAGTGGACTGTAGACCGGCACCGTCCAGCGGCGACCCTCGTAGAGCCCCGGCATCGACGCCTGCGGCGAGAGCTCGTCACCGAGCGTGAGCTGGTCGGGGAGATGACGGCTGGTTTGGTATCGAAGCTCCCCCGCCCGCACGTCGATCGCCACCTCGCCATCCCGCACCGTGCCTTCGAGCACGACGTCGTCGGCCATGTCAGCGACGCTCACGGCCGAGCGAAACGCCCTCAGCTTGCCGGCGCTGTCGATGCGCAACCTGCCACGGGCATCGAACGTCGCCGTACCCCGATTGCGCAGCATGCCGGTCACGAGTGTGCTGGCCCAGGATGGCAGCACCTCCTCGACGGGCAGCCGTTCGAAGTGCAACCAGCTCTCGACCGAGAGGCCGCCGTCCGAGCCCCGCGTCGATTCGGCGAGAGCCCACCCGAGTGGGCTGCCATTCCACTGCACGGTCCAACCGACGGGACCGAGCCGACCACCGGAGCCGTAGAGACCCTGGTAGCCAGGAGGGGAGCCGGGCCGCCAGGACGGCAAGATCTTCGCGGTCACCAGCCAACTGCTGGTCAGCAGCCAGAATGCGACGACGAAGAACGTGAACCAACTGCGATGCAGCATGTTGCGTCGGATCGGGAGCCGGCCGTTGGGGGCGATCGCGAAAGGTGCCGCCACCCCGTTGCCGCACCTGCAGTTTAGTCGTCCCCGGCGGGCTGCGAAAAGTGATGGGTCATGGGATTCTCATTTGCCGGGGCTTGACGGCCCGCATACACTCCCCTGCCGGAGTGGTGGGACCCTCGAACCGCCCCCTGGGATGCCTTTCGCTCACGTCCTTGTCGATGGTTTCAGTCCGCCCCATGCACAGATCGTTTCTTTCCCCCGAGGACCGCTCGCACCGTCAGGATGACACCTGCGGCGGCGATGTTTTTTTTGGTCAGGCCTGTCCGATCTGTGGCCGAAAACTCCGCATCGCGGTCAACCTGCTCGGCCGACGGGTCTACTGCCAGCATTGCGGTGGTGGATTCGTGGCTGTCGATGAGTCGCTCCGGTCGGGTGGGCCGTCGGCAGACGGCACGTTCCGTGCGTGCGACGACACCGTCGACGCGCTGCTCGCCAAGGCCGAGGCGGTGCTATCCCGAACTGGCGGTAGCGGGCGAATCAGCCGTTGACGATCGCCGCCGGCCATCCGGCGACGGTGCCCATGCGGTGCCAATAGTCGGGAAACGTCTTGCCGACGCAGGTGGGGTTCTCGATCCGGACGCCTGGCACCACGAGCCCGGGCAGTGAGAGGCACATCGCCATCCGGTGGTCGTCGTACGTCGCGACCGTGGCTCCGTGCAGCGGCGTGGGCTCGATCGTCATGCCATCGGCATGCTCCTCGACCCGTGCGCCGAGCTTCCGAAGTTCGCGGACGAGATCACCGATCCGATCGGTCTCCTTGTCGCGAATGTGGGCGACATTGCGAATCGTCGTGGGTGTCGAGGCGAAGAGGGCGACCGCCGCGAGCGTGGGCACCGTGTCGCTGATCGCATTCATGTCGACGTCGATCCCGTGCCGGGCCCGGCCCCCCACGGTGATCGACTCACGTCCGTCCGTCTCGTCCCAGGCGACGGTGCAGCCCATCCGCTCGAGCACGTCGCACAGACCGACGTCACCCTGCATGCTCCGCCGCGAGAGGCCCTCGAGCCGCACCTCACCGCCGGTGATCGCAGCGGCGGCTACGAAGTAACTGGCCGCCGAGGCGTCGGGCTCGACTGGATAGCGGCAGGCTGTGTAGCCCGTGGCCGGAATCTCCCACCCACGGCCGCCGAGCGGCACGCACACGCCGCCGAAACTCTGCATCACCCGCCGGGTCATCTCGAGGTAGGGGAGCGAGACGAGCTGGCCGGCGAACGTGATCTGCATCCCCTGCGACGTGCATGGGGCAGTCATGGCGAGCCCGCTGGCGAACTGGCTCGATGTGCCGCCGTGCACCGTGACGTTACCGCCGGCGAGCCCCGCGGAGCGGATCCGAACCGGTGGGCACTCGCCCGGGCTTTCCGCGACGGCGTCGACATCGAGCATCCGGAGGGCGGCCACGAGATCCCCGATCGGCCGCTGCCGCATCCGGGGGGTTCCGTCCAGGCGAAACGTGCCGTGGCCGAGACCGCAGACCGCCGCCAGGAACCGCATCGTCGTGCCACTGGCGGCACAGTCGAGCGTCGCTTCGCGAGCCGGAATGTCGCCGCCGCAGCCGGTTACCGTGAGTTCGCCGCCCGGCCAATCGGCCTGGATGCCGATACCGAGCGCTGCCAGGCCGCCTGCCATGACCCGCGTGTCGTCGCTGTCGAGCGCCCCGGTGATCGTGCTCGTGCCGCGGGCGAGGGCGGCACACACGAGCGCGCGATTCGTGATGCTCTTGGAGCCGGGCGGACGGATCGTGCCCCGGATCGGACCGGGACATGTGGGAATCGGAAGCGGGTCCTGCATGACGACTCAGGGAAACGACGAACGGGGGGCGGGCGGTGAGACGGCCGGTTCTCCGGGTATCCTCTGGTGCAGCGACTGCAGACCCCAGCGGATTCACGGACGACTCCGACGAGTATAGCGCGGAAGAGCCATCATGCACGCAGCGATGACGTCGCTCGCCAGTTACGACCTCCTCGTGCCGCCGCGGATCGTCTTTGGCCCGGGAAGAGCCGCCGAGACCGGATCCATCGTGGCCGAGCTCGGCCGGATTGCCTGGATCGTGTCGGGGGGGCGGAGCGGCGACGCGAGCGGCGGACTCGACGGCGTCGAGGCCGCCTGCCGGGCGGTCGGCATTCCGACGCGGCGGGTGGCATCGAGCACGGGCGAGCCGACGGTGGATGACGTCGCCGCGGCGCTTGCCGCGCTGCCTGACGCGGATCGCGAGGGGGCCGTGATCGTCGCCGTCGGCGGCGGGGCGACGATCGACCTTGCCAAGGCAGTGGCCGCCCTCGCCACGAATGCCACGCCCTTGGCCGCGACCTCCGCGGCCGATCTCGACACGGTCGTGGTCGATCACCTGGAAGGAGTGGGGCGGGGATTGTCGATCATGCGGCCGCCCCTGCCGCTGGTGGCGGTGCCAACGACGGCGGGCACCGGCGCCGAGGCCACCCGCAACGCGGTGATCTCGTGCCCGCGACGCCGATTCAAGAAGAGCATGCGCAGCCCGTTGATGGTGCCTCGGGCCGCCGTCGTGGATCCCACGCTCACGCTCTCCTGCCCACGCGGCACGACTGTGGCCTCCGGCCTCGACTGCATCACGCAGCTCATCGAGGCGTTCATCTGTCGGTTCAGGCAGCCGTTGCCGCGGGCCTTGGTACTCGACGCGTTGCCGCGGGCGGTGGCAGCCTTGCCGAAGGTGCTCGCGCATCCGGCCGATCTCGCCGCCCGCGCGGCCTTGAGCCATGCGGCGCTCGTGTCGGGCATCGCGCTGACGAACTCGGGGCTGGGCATGGCCCACGGCGTCGCGGCGGCGCTCGGCATCGAATGTGGCACGCCTCACGGCGTCGCCTGCGCCGTCATGCTGCCGGTGGCACTGCGGGTGAACGAGCCGGTGGTGCAGGTCGATCTGGCCCTGCTCGAGCGGACGATCGACGCTGAGGCTGCCGGCGACGATCAGCGGGCGGCCCGGGCGTTCGTGGAGCGGATCGAGCGGCTGTGCCGGGAGGCCGGAGTGCCGCAGCGGCTGCGTGACATCGGGCTGGCACGCGACCGGATCGGCTGGCTCGCCGAACATTCCGGCGGCGCAAGCATGCGGGGCAATCCAGTCGAACTCGACGCCGCGACCCTGCTGCCGATCCTCACCGGCTGTTACTGACCGCCGGCTATGATGACGGGGTCGGTGAGGAGCGGCTGGAGCGCGCTGCCCTCCTGTTCACCTCCAAATGCCGCCAGTTGCCACTCGCCTCGGGCGGATGCCAGGTCGGGCTCTTTGCGGAGCAGGTGGAACACGCCGAGAAAGATGTGATTGCCCGGTCGGGCGGCGCCGTTGAACCATTGCTGCATGATGGCCAGGAGGATGTCATCGGGCAGACGGTCTCGGGGAACACGCTCCGTCTTGCCACGCTCGCGGTAGACGACGCGCTTGTCGTCGATTTCGATGATGCCGATCAGCCGGTCGCCGTCGAGTTGGATTTCGTTGTCGCCGCTGACTTTCAAGGCCTGATCGCGGAGGTCAGGAACCTGGCGTGCGTACATTGCCAGCCTGTTCCAGCGATCGACCCGCTCTGCGGACGACTCATCCCTGGAAGCGACGGTGCGGGCCTCCGCGAGAAGTGTGTCGGCCTCGGGGAAGTCGCCCTTCCGGAGTTTGGCGTAGGCCTCTCGTAAGAGCCGTTCGAGCGTCTTGCGATCCCGGTCGGTAAACTTCTCCGGCTCAGGCGTCGGCTCGGGCTCAGGCGTCGGCTCGGGCTCAGGAGTCGGCTCGGGCTCAGGAGTCGGCTCAGGCTCAGGAGTCGGCTCAGGCTCTGGAGTCGGCTCAGGCTCTGGAGTCGGCTCAGGCTCTGGTCTTGGTCGAGGTGTCGGTACCCGTGCCGGCAGGGGAGTGGGATCCGACTCTGGCTCTGGAACAGGCGTGGGCCGTTCCGAGGGCTTTGGCGTCGCCAGCGCGATCTTCTTGGCGGGCGTGGCCTGCTGCTGCATGACTTGGTAGCCCAGCCAGCCCGCCACGCTGAGGAGAACGGCCGTAATGGCAAGCGGCACCAGAGGGCTGGGCCGCGACGGCCGCACGGTCCGGCGGGGCCGCGGAAGGGCGTGGGGAGAGGGGAGTCCCCCAAACGACAGCGGCCCGTCGGCAGCACCGGGAAAGGCCGGACCGGTGGACTGCGGAGCCGAAGGGAACGGGGCGATGTTGTCTGCCCTCGACGAGGCGGCCGCGAGCATGGCGTCCCGAGCCTGCTCGACCCGCGTGATGAGGGCATCGCGTGCGCGAGCGAGTGACCCTGGATCGATCGTCCGCAGCACGCCGATTTTCTGGTCGGCAGCCCGCACGATCACCAGGGGATTCGTCTCCAGGGGCGATATGCCGAGGACGCGGTGCGGCGTGACGAGTTCAACGGCATCGATGCCGAGCCATTGTCGGCAGGGATCGAACGGGACGTCGTTTTGCATGGGTGATTCAGGTGGAGGCGGGCCGCGCGGAAGGTCTTTCACGACGCACCTGGGTGACGGCTCCTGAGCTCCTCCGATCGTAGCAGGCCAGCCGATTTACGTCAGCCGGCGCCACACCGTCATTTCGGCGATCGTGTGCTGGTGCTTGCGGGCCGTCTCCCGAATCACGAACGGAATGTCGGACCGCCCCAGCAAAGCGAAGCGGTCGGCGAGGCACCGCTCGAGCCCCGCCAGCGTCGGCAGTGGCTCGCCATGCTCCCGGCGGCCACCGAGCCACTTCTCCCGCGGCGTGTACTCCTCGAGCCACGTGTAGGGTGACGTGATCACGAGCAAGCCCCCGGGCAGGAGCCGGTCGGCGATCTCTCGGAGGAAGAGCGCGGGATCGTACAGCCGATCGATCAAGTTGCCGGCGAACACGCCGTCGTAGCCGGTGTAGATCGCCTTGAGGTTGCAGGCGTCGCCCTGCATGAAGAGCACTCGCGAACCGACATCAGCGAGGCCGAGCCGTTCGAGCGAGATCGCCCGCGGGACGGTGAGTTCTCCCTCGGTCGGAATCTCGTAGTGCAGTTCGTCACCCTGTTGGAGTCGGACGCCCGACTGGATGAAGCGGGCCGAAAAGTCGATCGCATCGACATGGGCGAAGTGACGGGCGAACTCGAACGCGGAGCGGCCGACGGAGCAGCCGATGTCGAGGCACTTGCCCCGCCGGTCGGTCGGCACGTGCGGCATCGTGGCCACGACGCATGCCCGGGGGAAATTGGGCACGCCGAGCGCCGTGCCGAGGCCTGTCGTGTCGCCCCCTGCAGCGGCGTCGAAATAATGGAAGTCCAGATACTGCGTCACGAGTTGGTCGGTCTCGTACAGCCGTGAGCCGGCCGTGACGGCCTCGGTGCCGGGCTCCTCGACGATCGTGCGGAAGCCCGCGTGCTGGAAAAAATGACGCCGGAACGCATACCTGGCGCTGGCGAGCGCCTCGTTGCCGGTCGAGATCCACGAGCCTCCCTTGATCAGGTTGTGGCGGCCGTCGAAGGTGGGCACGGAGAAGTCGTCGTAGAGCGGATGAATCTCGAAGCCCTTGAAGGGCATGATCGGCGTGCGGGTCCACTGCCAGACGTTGCCGACGATGTCGCAGAACTCGCCCTGGCGAAAGAGATCGACGGGGCAACTCGACGCGAAGTGCTCGAGATTGAGATTGCCCGGCGCGCGACCCCATGACGGATGATCACCCGGCACGTGATCGCGAAGGGCCTGCCAGTGGGCCTCGGTGGGCAGGAGCACGTTCTCGCCCGTCCCCTTGGCCAGCCACGTGCAGTAGGCCTGCGCCTCGAGGCAGTTGACCTCGACCGGCCAGTCGAGCGGCAGCGGCCGCTCGTCGAGGAGGTTCCGCTGCCAGTAGGCTCCGTCTCGGCGGAGCCAGAACTTCGGGTGCTCGGCGCGGGTGTAGTGGAGCCAGCCCCGGCCCTCTTCGGTCCACAACGATTCATCGCGATACCCACCGCCGGTCACGAACTCGAGAAATTCGGCGTTGGAGACGAGCCGCTTGCCGGCCCGAAACGGGGGCAACGCCACCTGCTCCGTGCCGTATTCGTTGTCCCAGCCATAGGTCTGATCATCGGCTCGCTTGCCGAGCCGTACCGTCTGGCCCGCGACCGGCAGCCACTCGTTCGCCGGCGGAACGCCGGTCGTTGAGCACGAGGCCCAGAGCTGCCGCTCCTCCGCCGAAAGGTCGTCGCCGTGGCGGAGTTCGTCGAGC
>CAMDDA010000045.1 GCA_945890755.1 Candidatus Kuenenia stuttgartensis | reverse complement strand
CGCAACGGACTGCCCGTCACGGAGTGACGGGCCTACAGGTGACGGGCCTACGAGGTCTCCCCTACGGTGGCGGCTCGTGCGGGTCGGGCAGATCCGCGAGGCTCGTGAGCCGAAACACCTCCAGGAACTTCGGCGTCGTATGGTACGTCGGTCCGCCTTCGCCATCTCCGTTCGGATGCCGCAACTCCAAGAGCCCGCGGCGGACGAGCTGCCGCAGCGTGGCCGGCCGCGCATCGCAGCCCAGTTCCACGAGCCGTTCGCGGGGCACCGGCTGGTTCCAGGCCACGACGGCCAGCACGTCGAGCGCCTCCGTGTCGAGCCGCACGAGTCGGGCCCGCCCTTCCAGCACGCTGCCAAAGCGGGCGAACTCGGGCCGCAGCCGCATCACCCAGCCGTCATCCCGCGACACGACCTCGTAGGGGCAGTTGTTCGCTCGGCAGCGCTGCTGGAGTTCGAGGGCGAGGTCATCCACTTCCTCCGGCCGCACGCCGCGCACGAGACCGGCCACCGTTCGGCTCGAGAGCGGCCTGCCCCCGGGCAGGCCCACGAAGAGCAACGCCTCGAGGATCGCGAGTGGCGTCACTCGCCCCGCGTCATCATCGCCAGCCGTGTCGTCGAGATCGGGCGATGCATCCACCTGCACCACGTTGGCCGGCGCCTGGTCGGCCTGCGGATCGGCCGTCCCCATCATCGCCGCGAATGCCTGGGCAAGCCGGTCGATCGACAGCCCGCCGTCGTCGGGGGGGGCGGTGAAACCAGCCGCTGGGGCATGGGCGGTGTCAGCCTTCGTCCGCTTCGTTCGCGCCATCGGTGGCTCCGCCAGGCTCGGGCCGCAGGGTCACTTGACCAGCGTGGCCTTGCCGCGACGTGCGGTCGCAGAAGGTTTCCGCTTGGGCCGCGGCTGCCGCTTCGCGGTGAGACGCCGGCCATCCTTCGTGGCTGGCGCGCTCTTCAGTGGCTCGGCCGCACCGTCCAGTGGATCGCCCACGGAGATCGTGCCCAGCCGCTCCGTCACCCGCGCCGCATAGCTCTCCGACAGCTCGCAGCCGAGGAACGACCGGCCGAGTTTTTTGGCGACGGCGAGCGTGGTGCCGCTGCCGGCGAAGGGATCGAGCACCACATCCCCTGCGTGGCTCGACGCCCGGATGATCCGGCCCAGCAGCTGCTCGGGCATCTGGCAGCCGTGCCAGCCCGACCGTTCCTTGAACGTGCCGCAGACCCTGGGGAAGTACCACGTATCGCTGGCGGCGCCGAAGCCGTCGGGCAGGTCCTGCGGGCGGAGGATCCAGGTGTCGTCGGGGAGCCGGCCGGTCGGGCTGGCCCGCTTGTCGCCGTAGACGAGTTCGCGTGCACTCGGCACGCGGATCGCATCGACGTTGAACGTGAACGCGGCAGGATCCTTCACGAAGTGAAAGATGTGGGCGTGCGAACGGGCGAACTTTTGTTTGCAGTGCACGCCGAACGTGTAGTACCAGACCACCCAACTGCGGCAGGTGAGCCCCAGCTCGCGGGTGGCGAGCACCTTGAGTTCGGCGGCGTATTCGTCACCAATCGCCAGCCAGAACGTGCCGTCGGGCCGCAGCACGCGGACCACCTCGCCCATCCAACGCCTCGACCAGGCGAGGTAGTCGTCGCTCGACCGGCGGTCGTCGTAGGTGTCGTAGTCGTAGCCGATGTTGAAGGGGGGATCGGCGAAGGCGAGGTGCGCGGAGGCGTCCGGGAGGCGGCCGAGCAGGGCGAGGCAATCGCCTTGGTGTACCCGGTCGAGCTGGATTCCGTTCCGCGACATGTGCCGGAGTATACGGTTGTCAAACCCCGCACGCCAAGGAAGCCCCCAGCCGCGAGCCGGGGGATCGCCCATGCGACGCTCGATCCCCTCGCTAGCGCTCAGGGCTTGTATCGGGCTTCATACAAGCCCCCAGGCGCGAGCCGGGGGATCGCGTATGCGACGACGTCCAATCACGTACGATCCCCGAGCCCCGATCCCCGCGCTGGCGCTCAGGGCTTGTATCGGGCTTCATACAAGCCCCCAGGCGCGAGCCGGGGGATCGCGTATGCGACGACGTCCAATCACGTACGATCCCCGAGCCCCGATCCCCTCGCTGGCGCTCAGGGCTTGTATCGGGCTTCATACAAGCCCCCAGCCGCGAGCCGGGGGATCGCCCATGCGTTGCTCGATCCCCTCGCTGGCGCTCAGGGCTTCTATGAGGCGAGCGTCGCCAGTCGCAAGGCCACGGCACACGCCTGCTCGAACGCCTTGAGGTCGAGCTTCTCCTGCGTGGTGTGAATATCCATTTGGCCGCAGCCGAGCGTGACGGTCGGGATCCCGTTGGCCGCCATCCAGTTGGCGTCGAGTCCGCCATTGGAGATGTCGAGCCGAGGCTCCAGCCCGATCGCCTTCACGGCCTCCCGCGCCGCCACCACGCACGGCTCGTCGTCGGCCAGCCGAAACGCCTCGTAGTCGAGCCGGCCGCTGAACGTCACCTTGCCCGTGCGACCGTCGCTGCTCTTCACCTTCCTGGCCGCATCGTGAAACGCCTTCTCGATCACCTTCACGATCCGATCGCGGAATCCCGGATCATGCCCCCGGGCCTCGGCGTGGAGCAGGGCCGAGTCGGCGACGACATTGGTCGCCGAGCCGGCCTTGATCACGCCCACGTTACTCGTGCCCCGCTTGCCCGCCTTCTCGACGAGCCCGTGCCAGCCGTCCTCCACGAGCGCGGCAATCGCCAGCGACGCGATCGCGATCGCCGACACGCCCTTCTCCGGAGCCACGCCGGCATGGCTCGGAATGCCCTCGATCGTCACATCCATCCGGTAGCCGCCCGTTGCGCCCACGGTGAGCTTCTCGACGGCGCCGCCGTCGAAGTTGAAGGCGAGCTTCGGCCGGCCGAGGTCGGCCGCCTTGGCGTGCCGCGCGCCGAAGAGTCCCACTTCCTCCTGGATCGCGAAGAAGAACGTGAGCGGCGGGTGCGGCAGTTTGTGTCTCAGGATCTCGACCGCCGTGGCGAGCACGACGGCGCAGCCGGCCCGGTCGTCGCCCCCGAGTCCCGTCTTCGGGTCGGCGCTTTTCACGTAGCGGCCCGCCACCACCGGCTTTGCGCCCAGGCAGACGGGTACGGTGTCCATGTGGGCCATGAAGAGCCGCCGCGGCCCGGCTACCGTGCCGGGCAGCCGCACGATGAGGTTGCCTACCTCTCCCTTGAGCGGCGTCTTGCCGTTGGCGGAGTCGAAGGCAATCGCCCCCGCGGGGCAGCCGGCCGCGCGGAGCGTGTGGATGATCCGTTCGGCAACGGCCTTTTCGTGCCCCGACACGCCGGGGATCGCGAGCAGGTCGAGCAGAATCTCCCGGGCCTGCTTGGCGTCGGCCTTTACACTGGCGGAGGTCGAGGCCACGGGCTTCTTTGCAGACTTTTTCGGAGTGGAGCGGATCATGAGGATCTTTCTTGCTGGGATCATGCAGGGATCGCACGTCGCCGCGCTCGTGCACGACCAGACGTATCGCACGGGCCTGCGCGAGCTCGTGCAGGCCCATTGGCCGGAGGCCGAAGTCTACGACCCGTTCGCCAACCATTCCACGTCGATCGGATACGACACGCGGCGGGCCCGCGAAGTGTTCCTGGGACACATCGAGATGTGCCAGGTATTCGACCTGCTCGTCGCCTACGTGCCCGAGGCCTCGATGGGCACGGCAATCGAGATGTGGGAGGCCCATCGCCATGCGAAGGCCGTAGTCACGATCACGCCGCTGGTCCACAACTGGGTCGTGCAGCTCACGAGCACGGCCGTCTACCGCGACGTCGAGGCGTTCGCCCACGCCCTCGCTTCGGGTGACATCGACCGGATCGTGCCGTCCCCGTAGGCCTGTTGCTCCGCAACGGGCTGCCCGTCACGGAGTGACGGGCCTACGTAACGGGCCTACGACTTGTCAGCGCAACGCCTCGGCCAACGCCTCGGCCCGCGTCGTGATCGCTCCGTCGAGTTGCAACGCCCGCACGCGGGCGAGCGCCGCGCCGATCGCCTTGCCTTCGGCCACGCCCGCCGCGAGGAGATCGCTCCCCGTCACGAGCGGCGGCGGATCGATCTCGGCGCGGGGCCGGGCCGTCTGCGTTGTGAACCACGCCGCCGCCGCGGCAGCGCCGCGGCCACATGCGGCCCGTGCCCGCAGGCAGTCGGCCAGCGCAGCCGCTTCGGCGTGGGCCACGAACGGTTGGAGCGTTGACCACGCCCGCGCCGCCATCGCCGCCGCAGCATCGCCCCCCAACTCCGCCACGGCTGCATGCATCCATGCAGCCTTCTTGGACTCATGGTTCGCCAGCCGCAGTCGCGAGCACAGCCGCTGCACCACGCCGGCGTCGCAGCCCTCGGCCAGAATCGCCAGCGCCAATGGTAGGTCGGGCTCGTCGAGGGCCCCGATCACGCGAGCGGCCTGCCGCCACTCGTCGAAGCGGCCGTGCGGCTGACCTGGGCCCGGCGCGACCTCCGCGAGCACCTCGCGGGCCAGCCCCGTCTCGTCGAGCAGTTCAAACGCCCGCTGGCGGCCGACCCGCGCCGCCATTGCCCGCAGTTCGGCGGCGATCCGCTCCGGGCTGACGCTCGTGACGAGGTGCGTCATCTGCTCGACGGCCTGCCGCGTCTCGTCCTCGAGGACAAAGCCGAAGAAGGCGGCGAACCGGATCGCCCGCAGCATCCGCAGGTGGTCCTCGCCAAACCGCATCGTGGGGACCCCGATCGCCCGTACGATGCCCGCGGTGAGATCGGCCCGGCCGCCGACGAAATCATGGATCTCGCCCGAGAGCGGGTCGAGGAACAGCCCGTTGATCGTGAAGTCGCGCCGCTGAGCATCCTCGCGGGCCGAGCAAAACGTGACGCCGGCGGGGTGGCGGCCGTCGGTATAGGGGGCGTCGGCCCGAAACGTGGCCACCTCCACCTGGCCGGCCGGCTTGGGGCCCAGCACGGTGATCACGCCGAAGGCGGCCCCGACGGCCAGCGTCCGTCGCCGGCCAAACAGGTCCCGCACTTCCTCGGGCGTGGCGGCCGTCGCCACGTCGTAGTCGGCCGGAATCCGCCCCAGCAACTCGTCGCGGACGCAGCCCCCGGCCCAGTAGGCCTCGTGGCCAGCTTCCCGCAGGCGGCCGACGACCTCCCGGGCAAACTGGCGGGCTGCCTCGGGATCACTGTGAATGGCGGGCATCTGGGAAATCTCGACCGCCGGTTCTACCTCACGGCTCGGCCACAAGCATCCCGCACAATTATTAAGGAAGCCCCAGGGCGCAAGCCCGGGGATCTGCCCCATAAAAGCCCCAGGGCGCAAGCCCGGGGATCGCGGCTCGGACGACTCCATCCCCTCGCTTGCGCTCAGGGCTTGTATGGGTCAATAAAAGCCCCAGGGCGCAAGCCCGGGGGTCGTCTCCTCCCCTGGCGAAGAAAAAATCCCCGGCGGAAACCAGTCTCTCCCTTTGACGGCTCGGCTGGAATGCCGATATTATAGATTTGTTAGGGGCATTCGGAAACGGAGCATTTGGGAAGCGACTCGCGAGGGACATCCATTCTTTTTGACCCCGCCCCTCGGGGAAGTTGGTCTGTGTTTCGCTCCGAACAAGATGGTTTGATCCGTTTTTTCATTTTTCATTAACGCCCGCGAGGGCATGAGGTGTAACCATGACTGTTTCTTCTTTGCATCTGCGGCGGCGTGCCTTCACGCTCGTCGAACTCTTGGTGGTGATCGCGATCATCGCCACGCTGATCGGTCTCTTGCTGCCGGCCGTCCAAGCCGCCCGTGAGTCAGCCCGGCGGAGCTCCTGCTCCAACAACATGCGCCAGGTCGGCCTGGCGGTGCTCAACTTCGAGAGCACGAAGCAGAAGATGCCGGCATTCACAGACAAAAATGAATACACCGGATTGGCGGGCACCGTCACAGGGAGTGCCGCAACGGCCCCCGGTTTCAGTTGGATCACGCACTGCCTGCCCTATATGGAGGAAGTCGGCCTTTACAATGCAATCGCCACCAACTCCACGCTGGCCGGGTCCAAGTTCGGGAACAGCCCGTTTGCTCCCGTCATTCAAAATGTGAGCCCGGGAGCCGGAAGCCAGGCGGCTACGGTGGCTCTCGCGGCCATGCGGTGCCCCACGTTCGCGGGTGGAAACACGTGTGAATTCAACACGACCGGCAACTCGAATGGCATCTCGTACGCTGCGGGATACGCCACGTTTTCGGCTCTTTCGGGTACCGCTGGCGGTCCCGTAGCCGTTACCAACTACAAAGCAAACGCCGGGACGCACCTTCTCACGATATCAGGCACACTCCAAAACAACGGCGTGATCGGCTATCCGACAACTACGGGTACGTCGACTACTGTTTCGCGGCCGAACGGAATTACGATCGGCCAAATCTCGGACGGCACGTCGAAGACCGCGATGATTATCGAGTCACGGGAGCGAGGCCACGCCGGCTGGATCGACGGCTCCTCGTCGTGGGTTGTGGCGATGAATCTGTCGGGTACCGCACCACGGTACTTGAATGGCAAGTGGACCGATGGCACGAACAACGTCGTGCTCGCGTCCGGCTCGTCGACCGGTGTGGGTATCAATTACACGGCCGATGCGACGAATAAGTTCCTGCCTGCGGCAACGTGGACGTTGTATCCGACCAGTGGCATGGCGTACGGTGCTTCCAGTGACCACTCCGGCGGGATCGTGATGCACACGTTTGCAGACGGGCACGTGAGCCAGCTCACGTCTGACATCGATCCGACCGTCTACGTCTCCCTCTACAGCCGCAGCCAGGCTGAGCCTGTGAACCTCGAGTAGCCGCCGGGCGGCCCCATGACCAGCGTTGTTCTCACGGCGGCCGGGGAGCGATCCCCGGCCGCCGGCTTTGTTTGACCCCTCCGCACAAGCCACGGTTCACCAGCCACGAGCCAGGTGGTAGGCTTTCGGTTTCCACCCTTCTGGAGCCTACCGCGATGAACCGCGCCGAACCGACCGCGTCCAGTTTCTCCCGCCGCGATGCCCTCAAGACGGCCGGTGCCGTCGGGGCGGTTGCGTCGTTCGCCCTCCCCCGGGCCGCCCATGCCGAGACGCCGTCGAACGACGTCATCCGCATCGGCCTGATCGGGGCCGGCGGCCGCGGCACCGGCGCCCTCCAGCAGACGCTCTCCGTGCCCGGTTCGAACGTGAAGCTTACGGCGATCGCCGACGCCTTCGACGACCGCATCAAGGGGGCCCTCAAGGCCGTCGAGAAGATGGAGGGGAAGGTCGAGTGCCCCGAGGAGCGGCAGTTCAAGGGACTCGACGGCTACCAGAAGGTGCTCGACCACTGCGACCTCGTGATCCTCGCCACCCCCCCGGGCTTCCGTCCGTTTCACTTCGAAGCGGCGATCAAGGCCGGCAAGCACGTGTTCATGGAAAAGCCCGTCTGCGTAGACAGTTTCGGGGCCCGGCTCTGTCTCGAGGCCGCCAAACTGGCCGACGAGAAGAAGCTCAAGGTCGTGGTCGGCTTGCAGCGGCGATATGACCAGCGGTATCGCGAGACGATTGCGAAGATCCGCGAGGGCGTGGCCGGCGACATCATCGGCGGCCAGGTCTACTGGAATGGCAGCGGCATCTGGTATCGCGACCGCAAGCCCGACATGAGCGAGATGCAGTTCCAGGTGAACAATTGGTACCACTTCAATTGGCTGTGCGGCGACCACATCTGCGAACAGCACGTGCATAACATCGACGTCGCCAACTGGGTGCTCGATGCGATCCCCGAGGCGGCCTACGGTGTGGGCGGCAAGCAGCTCCGTAAGCTGAAGCAGCCGAGCGAAATCTACGACCACCACTCGGTGAACTTCACGTATCCCAATGGCGTGCGGATCGCCAGCCAGTGCAAACAGTTCCCCGGCGGCGATGGCCGCGTGAACGAGGAGTTTCAGGGCACGAAGGGCTACGTGCGGATCGGCCACATCACCGACCACGCCGGCAAGACGCTCTGGAAGTTCGAGGGGAAGAGCGACAATCCCTACCAGGTCGAGCACGACGAACTGCACGACGCCATCCGGAACGACAAGCCGCTCAACAACGCCGTCTACGGCACGACGGCGAGCTTCGCGGCCGTGCTCGGGCGGCTCGCCACCTATTCCGGCAAGGAGTGGAAGTACAAGGAAGCCCTCGACCTCGACTACCGCACGATGCCCGAGACGCTGGCCTGGGATGCCACTCCCCCGGTGCTGCCCGACAAGGATGGCGACTACCCGCCACCGATGCCGGCCACGTTCAAGATCCAGTCGGTCACCAAACCCCCCGTGTCATGATCGTCGGCGTTCCCCGCGAGACGAAGCGGGACGAATACCGCGTCGCGATGCTGCCCGTCGGCGTCGAGGAACTCGTGCACGCGGGCCACACGGTCGTCGTGGAGCGCGGCGCGGGAGCCGGCTCGGGCCTGCCCGACGACGCCTACGCGGCCTGTGGAGCCACGCTCGTGGACTCGGCGGCCGAGGTGTTTGGCCGGGCCGAATTGATCGTGAAGGTAAAGGAGCCGCAGCGGCCCGAGTTGGCGCTGATTCGGCCCCGGCAGACCGTCTTCACCTACTTCCACTTCGCGGCCGATCGCGGGCTCACCGAGGGCTTCTTGGCGACCGGAGCCACGGCCGTCGCCTACGAGACGCTCCGTGACGATCGCGGCCGGCTGCCGCTGCTCGTGCCGATGAGCGAGGTGGCGGGCCGGATGAGCATCCAGGAGGGGGCCAAGTATCTGGAGAAGCCGCAGATGGGCCGCGGCATCCTGCTTGGCGGCGTGCCGGGCGTGGCGCCGGCCAACGTGCTCGTGCTCGGCGCGGGCTCCGTGGGCGCGAACGCCGCCAAGGTGGCCGCCGGCTTCGGAGCCAACATCGCCCTGCTCGACACGAATCTCGAGCGGCTGCGGTATCTCGACGACGTCACGCCCCCCAACATCGACTGCCTCTACTCCGACCGCCACACGATCCGCGAGCGGCTCGGCTGGGCCGACCTCGTGATCGGCAGCGTGCTCATCCCCGGGGCGCGGGCGCCGCACCTCGTGGGCCGCGACGATCTCAGGCTCATGAAGCCCGGCGCCGTGATCATCGACGTGGCGATCGACCAGGGGGGCTGCGTGGCCACGAGCCGGCCCACGACGCATGCCGACCCGACGTTCGTGGTGGACGACGTGGTGCACTACTGCGTGACCAACATGCCCGGGGCCGTGGGCCGCACGAGCACCTACGCCCTCTGCAACGCCACGCTGCCCTACGTGCTGCAGCTGGCCGCGGCCGGCGTGGATGTGGCGGCCCGCGAGAGCGCGGCGATTCGGTCCGCGGTGAACGTGTTCGAGGGGCGGCTCGTCCAGCCCGCCGTCGCGGCGGCCTTCGGCCTGCGGTGCGAGGCGTTGCCGTTCGGGCACGCCTGACGGACGGTCGTCGTCGTTGCATACAAGCCCCCAGGCGCGAGCCGGGGGATGGCGCATGCGTTGGCACGATCCCGTCGCTGGCGCTCAGGGCTTCTATTGGGCGAATACAAGCCCCCAGGCGCGAGCCGGGGGATGGTGCGGGCTGCGTCGGAGTGGACGGCGTGCTGTTCCCCCTGCTTGCGCATGGGGGCTTTTATGCGCATGGCTGTCACCACACACTGATGCGCATGAATGACTCTCCCACGATCCCCGTTTCGCTCCGCTGGGTCGGCGACGCTGCCGGCTTGCTCGACATTCTCGACCAGACGCGTCTGCCCGCGCAGCTCGAATGGCTCGCCTGCCACGACGTCGATGCCGTCGTCGAGGCGATTAAGAGCCTGCGGGTCCGGGGCGCTCCGGCGATCGGCATCGCCGGGGCCTACGGCCTCGTGGTGGCCGCGGGCGAGGCGATCCGCGCCGGCCTTCCCCCCGACGCCGCCCGGGCCCATGTGCTCGCCCGCGGCGAACTGCTGGCCTGCGCCCGGCCCACGGCCGTGAACCTCCGCTGGGCGGTGGAGCGGGCCCTCGCTGCGATCACGCCGTTGCCGCCTGCCGCCTCCGCCCACGACCTCGCCGCAGCCCTGCTGGCCGCTGCCCGGGCCATACACGATGAAGACCGCGAACTGTGTGCGGCGATCGGCCGCCACGGCGCCGCGCTCCTGCCCGATGGCGGCATCCTCACGCACTGCAACACGGGTGGCCTCGCCACCGGCGGCGCCGGCACCGCTCTTGCCGCGATCACCACGGCCTGGGACGAAGGCCGGAAGATTCAGGTGTTCGCCGATGAGACGCGGCCGCTCTTTCAGGGCGCCCGGCTCACGGCCTGGGAGCTCGTGCAGCGCGGCATTCCGGTCACCGTCCTCGTCGATGCGGCGGCTGGCTATCTGCTCTCGACGGGCCGGGTGCAGGCCTGCATCGTGGGCGCCGACCGGATCACCGCCGCCGGGGATGCCGCCAACAAGATCGGCACCTACTCCCTCGCGGTGCTCGCGCGGGCCCACGGCGTGCCCTTTTTCGTGGCGGCGCCATCGAGCACGTTCGACCTTTCGATCCAGAGTGGCGCCGACATCCCGATCGAAGAGCGGGCTGCCGCGGAAGTGCTCGCCCCGCTGGGCGTCGCCGCGGCCCCGGCCGGAGCCGCGGCCTTCAATCCCGCGTTCGACGTCACGCCGGCGGGCCTGATCACGGCGCTGGTCACCGAGCACGGCGTGATCCAGCCCGTCACCCGCGACCGCATCGCGGCGCTGCTGGCCAAATAGGCCCGTCACGCTGTCGTAGGCCCGTCACTCCGTGACGGGCTTTGCCCGTTGCGGAGCAACGGGCCTACGGTGACGGGCTTTGCCCGTTGCGGAGCAACGGGCCTACGGTGTGAGGCAATGGGCTTCGGCGTGACGTACACTTGCATCGTCCCCGCACGCACGGCCAGCCTGCCCGAATGACCGCTCCCGCCGCCCCGCCCGCCGCCAACCCGTTTCCGGGCTACCGTGCGCCGGAGGGCTGCTACGACGAACTCTGCGGCGCTGACGGCGCGACTCGCAGCCACTGGCAGCGGCTGGTCGATCTGCTCGGTTCCTGGCAGCCGAACGAACTGATCGAGCGGTGGGAGCAGGCCCGCCGGCTGATCCGCGACAACGGCGTCACCTACAACGTCCACGACGAGGCCTCGGGCGAACAGCGGCCTTGGGTGCTCGATCCGATCCCTCTCGTCGTCGCGGCTGACGACTGGGGCCGGCTGGAGGTGGGCATCAACCAGCGGGCCCGCGTGCTCGACGCGCTGCTCGCCGATCTCTACGGCCCGCAGCATGTCGTGAAGGAGGGGCTCGTGCCCCCCGAACTCGTGTTCGGGAATCCCGACTTCCTGCGGTGCTGCCACGGCATGCAGTTGCCGGGGGGCCGCTGGCTGCATCTCTACGCCGCCGTGGTCGTCCGCAACCACGACGGCAAGTGGCTCGCGCTCGGCGACCGCACCGGCGTGCCGCAAGGACTCGGCTACGCGCTCGAAAACCGACTCGTCGTCTCGCGGCTCCTGCCCGGCGTGTTCGAGGACTGCAACGTGGAGCGGCTGGCGCCGTTTTTTCTCGCGCTGCGGTCGATGCTCGCCGCACTCGCCCCGGGCCGCGACACGCCCCGTATCGGCCTGCTCAGTCCGGGGCCGGTGAGCCGCACCTATTTCGAAGACGCCTACCTCGCCCGCTATCTTGGCTACACGCTCGTGGAGGGGAGTGACCTCGCCGTTCGCGACGACCGCGTGAGCCTCAAGACACTCGGTGGCCTCATGCCGATGGACGTGCTGCTGCGCCGCGTGACCGATCGCGAGTGCGACCCACTCGAACTCGACGGCGCTGCGCTCGGGGGCACACCCGGACTCGTCCAGGCGGTGCGTCGCTCGAGGGCGGCGCTCGCCAACGCCCTCGGCAGCCGGCTCGTGGAATCCCCCGGCTTCGCGGAGTTTCTGCCGGCCGTGTCACGGCGGCTCCTCGGCGAAGACCTCGTCATGCCGGGGCCGCGGTCGTGGTGGTGCGGCGTGCCGTCGAGTCTCGATCATGTGCTCGCCCATCTCGAGCAGTTCGTGATCGAGCCGGTCAATGTCCCGCAAGGGCTCAAGCGGTTCGTGCCCGCCCTGCTCGACGCGAGCGCCCGCGGCGAGTTGGCGGCGCGGATCAGGGCGCAGCCTGCGGCCTGGGTGGGCCGCGACATGGTGGAACGGTCGTCGGCCCCCTGTTGGAACGGCAACGGCATCGTCTCGGCCTCGGTGCTGATGCGGTGCTTCGCGGTGGCCACGCCCGAGGGCTACCAGTCGATGCGGGGCGGCCTCGCGCGGATGAGCATCGGCCGCTCGGCCGGCGAGGAGCTGCTGCTCTCGAGCCAGGGTTCGAAGGACGTGTGGGTGCTCTCCCAGGGGCCGGTGCCGCCCGTGTCGCTGCTGCGGCAGCCGGGCCAGCAGGTTCCGCTGCGCCGCAGTGGCAACGACCTGCCGAGCCGCGTGGCCGACCATCTCCACTGGCTCGGCCGCCATGTGGAGCGGGCCGAAGGCGCCGCCCGCCTGCTGCGGGCCGTCGCGGCCCGGATGGCGTCGGAGTCGGACCAGGAAACGGCCGTCGAGGCCGCCATTCTGCTCGGGTCGCTCGCCGGCCCGCCGGCGGTCCACACCGCCTGGCTGGAGCCCGGTCGCCGCGAGACGCCGCGGGAGATCGCCGCCGAGATTCAGGCACTCGTGGCCGACGAGTCCCGGCCCGGCAGCGTGCGGTCGAGCGTGAAAAGCCTCTGGGCCATGGCCTCGGTCGTCCGCGACCGGATCTCGATCGACTCGTGGAAGATTCTCTCTCGTGTGAAGGCCGACTGCCCGGCATCGCGAGCGGCCTGGCGGCGCGGCACCGACGTGCTCACGCTGCTCGACACGCTGATCCTCGATCTCTCGGCCTTCGCCGGCCTCGGTACCGAGAGCATGACCCGCGGCCCCGGCTGGCGGTTCCTCGACATGGGCCGCCGCATCGAGCGGGCCGCCGGGGCGATCCAGTTGCTCGGCGCCACGCTCGTGCCCGCCCGGCCGGTGGCCGCCCCTGCCGACTCGCAGCGGCTCGAAGAGATGCTGCTGGAGATCGCCGACAGCTCCATGACCTATCGCAACCGGTATCTCGGCACGCTCGAGGCCGCCCCGCTCATCGACCTGCTCGTGATCGACGAGACGAACCCGCGGAGCATCGGCTTCCAGGTGGCGCGGCTCGCCGATCATGTGTCGCACCTGCCCCGCGACGAATCATCTCCTGTGCTCTCGGGTGAAGAGCGGGCCGCGATGGCGGCTCTTGGCGCGCTCCGGCTCGCCGACGTGACGACGCTCGCCACGGCCGACTTCGACGGCACCCGGCCACAGCTCGGCCAGCTGCTCGCCAGGCTCGACGCCTCACTGCGTTCGCTCACCGAGAGCATCACCCACCGATACCTCGTCCACTCCGCCCCGCGCCGCCGCTTGGGCGAGGAGCTCGCCGCACCATGACCGCCACTCATCTCATTCCTCGTGTCGTGATCGTCGGCCGCCCCAACGTGGGCAAGTCGAGCCTCTTCAATTGGCTCATCGAGAAGCGGATCGCGATCGAGGATCCCACGGCGGGCGTCACCCGCGACCGGCTCGTGCAGCGGGTGCGGCTCGAGGATCGGGTCGTCGATCTCGTCGACACGGGCGGCATGGGCTTCGACGACCCCGACGGGCTGACGGTGCAGATCGACCGGCAGATCGAGGCCGGACTCGGCGAGGCGGCGCTCGTGCTCTTCGTGGTGGACGTGCGGGAGGGTCTGCTCGCGATCGACCGGGAGGTGGCCCAGCGGGTGCGGAAGACGGGGGCCCCGGTGCTCGTCGTGGCCAACAAGGCCGACTCGCCCCGGTTCGACGCCCTGGCCCACGACTTCGACGAGCTCGGCTTCGGCGAGCCGTTGATCGTCAGCGCCCTCCAGCACCGGCATCGGGGCGAGCTCGTGGAGGCGATCCTGGAGCGGCTGCCGCCGCCGTGGCCCGACGAGCCCGAGGAGGTCGATCTGCCGGAGATGAAGCTGGCGATGGTGGGGCGGCGGAACGTGGGCAAGAGCACGTTCGTCAACGCGCTCGCTCACGAGGAGCGGGTGATCACGAGCCCCGTGGCCGGCACCACCCGCGACAGCATCGACGTGCGGTTCGAGGTCGACGGTCATTCGTTTCTGGCGATCGATACGCCGGGCCTCCGCCGCACGAAGAGCCGCACGACCGACCTCGACTTCTACTCCACCCACCGGGCCCAGCGGAGCATCCGCCGGGCCGACGTCGTGCTGCTCTTCTTCGACGCCAGCGAGCCGATCGGCAAGGTCGACAAGCAGCTCGCCGAGACGATCACGGAGGAGGCGAAGCCCGTGGTGTTCGTCGTCAACAAGTGGGATCTCTACGCCGCCGACGTGAAGAAGCGGGAGTGGGCCCAGTATCTCCGCGACACGTTCCGGACGATGCCCTGGGCGCCGGTCGCGTTCACGACGGCCACGAAGAGCCGCAACGTGAAGGCGGTGATCGACACGGCCCAGCGGCTCTTTCGCCAGAGCCGGCAGCGGGTGCCGACCGCGAGGCTCAACACCCTGCTCCGCGACGCCGTGGCCGCCAACCAGCCTCCCGCCGACCCCCGCGGCCGCCCCGTGCGGCTCTACTACGCGACGCAGGTGGAGGTGGGCCCTCCCACGATCGTGATCGCATCGAGTGCGCCGAAGAGCGTGTCGGATCCGTATCGCCGCTACCTGCTCAACGCCTTCCGCAAGACGCTCCCCTTCGACGAGGTGCCGATCCGGCTCCTCGTGCGCGGCCGCTCGAGTGAGAAGGGTCAGGAACCGTCGCCGTAGGCCTGTTGCTCCGCAACGGGCTGCCCGTCCTCCGTAGGCCCGTTGCTCCGCAACGGGCTGCCCGTCACGGAGTGACGGGCTTACGATGGCGTGACCGGGCTACGGGCGAACTCGATCACGCCCACCTGCCGCTCGGTGAACGGCACGGGGCCGGCGAGCAGCTCCGGATCGTCCCGTTCCTCCGGCACGAGCCGCTCGACGATCCGTGCGGTGAGTGCCTCGATGCCGGCTCCTGTGACCGCCGACGTCCACAGGGCATCTGCCATCACACACCCCGGCTCCACCCCGGGCAGATCGCTCTTCGTCACCACGAGCAACTCACCAGGCCGCGGTTCGCCGATCTCCCCCGCCGGGGCATCGCGGGCCACGACCCGCAGCACGAGATCTGCTCCGGTGTGCGCCTCGACTGCTCTGGCGATCCCGGCGAGTTCAACCGCACCGACGGCTTCAGTTGCGTCCCGCAGACCGGCCGTGTCCACGAGGTCCACTTCCCAGCCGTCGAGCACGAGACGCGTCGTGACCAGATCCCGGGTCGTGCCCGGCTCCGGCGACACGATGCAGCGGGCGTGGCCGGCGAGCGAGTTCACGAGGCTGCTCTTGCCCGCGTTCACGGTTCCGGCCAGGACCACCCGCCAGGGCCGCGTGAGCCGAAGGCCCACCCGCGCGGCAGCCAACAGCCGCGTGGTCGCTTGCTCGGCGGCGGCAGTGTCGCCTGCCGCTCGCAGGTGCTCGATCCGCTGCACATCCTGGTCGAGTTGACCGCCGAGCTGGCGGCACAGGATCCGCGCGGCCTTCGGTCCCCCGGCCACGGTGAGGGCGGCCCGGGCCTCGACGCCGATCTCGGACCACCCCGCGGCCCGCAGCCACTCGCTCCAGTTCACGGCCGTCGCCCCGACGGTGACGAGGCTGCCGAGCACTGCGGCAGCGGCCGCCTCGCCGCCATGGCAGTGCACCTCGAGGCGGTCAGCCGCCTGCCGCACGACGACGAGTTCCTCGCCCGCGGAGTCGGGCGTGGACCGCCAGCGGCCGAAGCAGATGGCCCCATCTGGTCGCTCGGCCACGCAGCCGCCGCGGGACTCGAAGTGACGGTCGACGGCAGCCGCCGCGCCGGCTCCGGCCACGCCCACGACTGCCAACGCCCCCCGGCCTGGCGGCGTGAGCAGGGCCACCCAGACGCCCGCTGCCGGCGCGGGCTCCACGGTGGCGGTCGAATCCCTATAACTCGGCATCACGTTTCACCGGAGGAAGTAGCCATGGCCGACTGGATCGAAGCAGGTTCGAAGGCGCCCGAGTTCACGCTCCTCACCCACGAGGGCAAGAAGCTGAAACTCTCCAGCCTGCGGGGGTCGCCCGTGGTGCTCTATTTCTATCCGAAGGACGACACCCCGGGCTGCACGAAGGAGGCCTGCGGGTTCCGCGACGCGAAGGCCACGCTGGCGAAGCACGGGGCCGTGGTGCTCGGCGTGAGCCCCGACACCCCCGCCAGCCACGAGTCATTCCGGGCCAAGTACAAGCTGCCCTTCACGCTCCTCTGCGACCCCGACCATGTGGTGGCCGAGAAGTACGGTGCCTGGCGGGAGAAGAACATGTATGGAAAGAAGTCGATGGGTATCGCCCGCAGCACCTTCATCATCGACGCAGCCGGCACGGTCGTGAAGGTCTTCAAGGCCGTCAAAGTCGATGGCCACGCGGATCAGGTGCTTGCCGCGTTGGCTCCGTAGGCCCGTCACTCTCTGTAGGCCCGTCACTCCGTGACGGGTACAGCCCGTTGGCGGAGCAACGGGCCTACGGTGACGGGTACAGCCCGTTGGAGGAGCAACGGGCCTACGGCACGAATCACGGTGCATACTTGGGGCGGCCGGTCGGCCACCTCACGATGCACAATCCCCTCGGCAAACTCGCGCTCCTCGCCCTGCTCGGTGGCGGCTTCGCCGTCACCGGCGACCTCGGCCGACTCGCTGCCCGCGGCATACGATTGCTGGAATCGAAGACGGTGCCGTCGGAGCAGGCGGTCGCCGATGCCGGGCCGGCGGCCCCGGAAGCGACAACCACGTCTGCGGCCGCTTTCAGCCCGCCGCCCCCAGCGGCAGCGCAGCCGTCGCTGCCAAACCACATCATCGACGACGAGGCGCCGATCCCGGTGCCGGCCACCGAGGCCCCTGCCACCCAGTCGCCCCGGCTCCCCGCCCCGGGCACGAGCCCCACGGCGGTCGATATCGCCTCTCTGTCGCCCGGCGCACGTCTGCTCGTCTGGCTGCCGGCCGACGCCGGCCGGCCGGGTTGGCACCGCTGTCTCGCGATCGACGTGGTCGCGCCGCAGGCAGGCGAGGCCCTGCTGCATCACGCGGTGACCGTCCTGCCAGGTGGGCGTGGGTCACGCACGACCGGCGCGGCGAGCCGCGTGACGATTCGCGCGGGCGGATCGACCAGCCTCTTCGGCGGTTCGGCAGCGTCGAGTTGCCTGGCCGTCGGCGGCATGCTCGAGTGCACACCCGTGGGCCTCGCCCACGGGGCGGCCGCGGATCGGGCCGAACAGATCGGCCCGATCGCAGCGCTCGCCGTCGAGCGGTAGCGGGCCTGTTGCTCCGCAGAGGGGTGCCCGTCAGCGTAGGCCCGTTG
>CAMDDA010000044.1 GCA_945890755.1 Candidatus Kuenenia stuttgartensis | reverse complement strand
CGCCGCATATGCGGCGAGCCTCTGGTCTTGGAACGAGCGGCTCAACCTCACGCGACACACCGATCCTGAGACGTTCGTGGCTCGCGACGTCGGGGATGCCGCGGCGATCGCGCCGCACCTCGCGGCGGGCGAGCGGGTGCTCGACGTGGGCACCGGAGGCGGCGTGCCGGGCGTGATCCTGGCGATCCTCCGTCCCGATCTCCGCGTCGAGCTCTGCGACAGTGTGGGGAAGAAGGCTCGGGCCGTGGCCGAGATCGTGAAGGCCGCGGGGCTCGCGGTGCCGGTGCACGAGGGCGCCGCCCAGCAGCTCGTCGGCGCACGGGCCTCGGGAGTCGACCGGTTCGACACGCTCGTCGTGCGGGCGGTGGCTCCGCTGGGCAAGCTGCTCGGCTGGTTCGAGCCGACCGCGGCCTCGTATGGCCGGATGCTCGTTGTGAAAGGGCCGCGGTGGGAGGAGGAGAAGGCCTCGGCCCGGCTCGAAGGCCGGGGCAAGAAGGTGACGATCCGCCGCATCGCGTCGTGGAGAACCGCCGGCCGCGACCACGACAGCGTGCTCCTCGAGATCCTCCGCCGCATCGACGCGACGTAGGACCGTCATTCCGTGACGGGCAGCCCGTGTAGGCCCGGCACTCCGTGACGGGACGCCCGTTGCGGAGCAACGGGCCTCCAAGGGTTTACAAGTTCATCCCGAGATACCCGCCGGCGGCGTCGCTGGCGGCTTGCTCGCGGGCCAGCCGCTCGAGCGCCCGGGAGAGGTCGCCGGCGGCGATGTAGCGGTTGAACTCGGCCTCGACGGCATGCTTTACCGAAAGTTGGAGCCAGTTGACCGCCGGCTGCGTGAGCCAGTCACAGGTTTCCAGGGCCAGCGCGATCTCGATGTCGCTGCCGATCGTCTTGGCATCGGCGTCGTCCGTGAGCACCGTGCCCTCGAACGTGAACCGCACCCAGCCGCTGTCGGGCTCGTTGGTGAACCGAAACGTGCAGCTGCCGCCCGTGAGATAATAGGTGTTCCGTGTGCCGTGCCGGCCCACAGCCCGCTGCATCCGCTCGAGGCGGCGGCGGTACACGGGCGAGGCATCGAGCGGAATATCGAGCCGCGGCACGCTGCGGAGCGGCGTGCAGTCGAACGAGATCGCCACGGCGGGCAGAATGTCGGGATCGACCATGACGACCCAAGTCTACACCGCGGTGCGAAAAGCCGCAGCGCTCGCGTTGCTTCTGCTTGCCGGCTGCGGACAGCAGTCGGCGGCTCCGCTCCGGCTCGCCGAGACTCGCCGACTGATGGGCGTGCCGTGGACGATCACCGTCTGTGCTGCTGACGAGGCGACGGGGCGGGGGGCGATCGCGGCCGGGTTCACCGAGGTCGAGCGACTGGAACGCGTCCTCTCCGACTACGATCCCGAGAGTGAGCTTTCCCGGCTCTCCGCCCTCGCCCCGATGGCGGCGGCCCTGCCCGTGAGCCCAGATCTCTGGCGGGTGCTCGAGCGGGCCGTGGCCCTGCGCGACGAAACCGGCGGCAGCTTCGATCCAGCCATCGGCCGGCTGACCACGCTGTGGCGGCAGGCGCGGAGGTCGGAACGGCTCCCTGTGGCCGAGAAGGTGAATGCTGCTCTGGCGACCGTCGGGCCCGATGCCCTCGTGCTCGACCCCGCCGCTCAGGCTGCGCAGCTGCCGAAGCCGGGCACGCGGCTCGACCTCGGTGGCATCGGCATGGGATACGCGGCCGACCGGGCGCTGAAGGCCATCGCCGCGGCCGGTGTCGCGGCAGCGATGATCGACGCCTCCGGCGATGTGGCGGTGTCGGCTGCTCCCCCCGGAACGGCCGGCTGGCGAATCGCGGTCGCGCCGCTCGGCACGCGCGCTCCGGCGGCTTCGCAGCAGACGGAGCCGCTGCTCCTCGTGCACGCGGCAGTGACGACGTCGGGCGACGCGTTTCAGGCGGTCGAGATCGACGGCCGGCGGTATAGCCACATCGTCGATCCCCGCACGGGGCTGGGCGTGGCTGGACCGGCGGCGGTGACGGTGATCGCCCCCGACTGCACGACCGCCGATGCCCTCGCCACGGCCGCGAGCGTGCTCGGGCCGGAGCGCGGGCTCGCCCTCGTCGCCGCCACGCCCGACTGTGCGGCCCGGTTCATCTGGCAGGACGGCGAAGCGACGCGAACCGCCACCACACCATCCTGGCCTGCCCACCTTGCCAAGCCAGCGGCTGCGCCGTCGCAACGGTGACGATTCCTCCAAGTTTGACGATTGGGGGGTCGATACCACCTGTGCTGCCGCTGCGCCCGGGTGAATCGGTTCACCACGGCGTCGGGGGGCACCGTGGCGAGCCTCGCCGTCGTTCGGACGGCCCGCTCTCCTCGGCGCAGCGGCGGCTCTTTCGGTTCACCGTTGTCCGACATCACCGACGTCCTCACCAGCCGGATCCCCCGCCGTGCCGCGCCTCGCCCGACAACTCTGGGTGGCCCTGACGAGCATCACGCTCGTGGCCAGCGGATGTGCGCCGCGGCAGCCGTTCTACTTCTTCGAGGACGGCGACCTTTCGCACTACGTGGGGGCGATCCAAAAGCTCGAGTATCCCGACGCCACGCAGGAGCCGCTCGATGAAGCGGCCGGCGCCGTCGAGCCACTGACGCTCTCGAACCCCAATTTCGACAACATCTGGGAAGTCTCGCTCGAGGAGGCGATCCGCACGGCCCTCGAGAACGGCAAGGTGCTCCGCAATCTGGGCGGCCGGTTCGCCAGCTTCGGCGGTCCTCGGCCGCAGACGGGGGAACCGGCGGTTTCGCTGCTGACCGCTCCCACGCAGACGCCGACCGTCTACGACCCGGCGATCGTCGAGACCGACCCTTTCCGCGGCGTCGAGAGCGCCCTGGCTCTCTTCGACGCCCAGCTGGCCAGCTCGCTCACCTGGGAGCGGCTCAATCGCCCGCAGAACTTCAATGCCGCCGGCGGCACGATCTTCCCGCAGCAGCTGCTCGGTGACCAGGGCAACTGGACGACCGGCCTGACGAAGCGGACGGCGACCGGTGCCACCTGGGGCTTCAACAACTCCACGATCTACGACAACAACAACTCGCCGATCCGCGAGGTGCCCTCGACCTGGACGACGAACTACGACTTCACGTTCAATCAGCCGCTGCTCCAAGGGGCGGGCACCACCTACAACCGTATCGCCGGCCCAGACTTCTTCGACAACCTCTACGGCCGGCCGAACTTTCGCGGCGTGCTCCTCGCCCGGATCAACGCCGACATCTCGCTGGCCGAATTCGAGGCGGGCGTCCGCAACCTGATCAGCGACACCGAGCAAAGCTACTGGGAGCTCTACTTCGCCTACCGCAACCTCGAGACCCGCAAGGCGGGCCGTGACAGCTCGCTCGAGGCCTGGCGGAAGGTGCATGCCCTCTATGTGGAACAGTCCCGCGGCGGCGAGGCTGACAAGGAGGCCCAGGCCCGCGAGCAGTATTTCTTCTTCCGCAGCGAGGTGGAGAACGCGCTCGCCGACGTCTACCGTTCCGAGAACCGGCTGCGGTTCATGATGGGCATCTCGGCCAGCGACGGCCGGCTCATTCGCCCGTCCGACGAACCCACCACCGCCCGCATCTCATTCGACTGGCAGCAGTCGCTCGTCGAGGCACTCTCGCGATCGGCCGAGCTCCGCCGCCAGAAGTGGGTGATCAAGCAGCGTGAACTCGAGCTCACGGCTGCCAAGAATCTGCTCCTGCCCCGGCTCGACATGGTGGGCCGATGGCGGTTCCTCGGCATGGGCCAAGACCTGATCAACCAGAACTACAACCCGTACAACGCCGATAACTCCGATCCGCTCGCCGGCACCGACGCCTACTCGACCATGTTCAGCGGGAAGTTCCAGGAGTGGCAGGCGGGCGCCCAGTTCCTGATGCCGCTCGGGTTCCGCCGCGAGCTGGCCACGGTCCGTCATCACCAGCTGCAGCTCGCCCGCGAACGGGCCCGGCTCCAGGACGAGGAGCTCGAAGCCTCGCATGCCCTCGTCGAGGCCGTGCGCAACGTCGATACGAACTTCGCCCTTGCCCAGACCAACTTCAACCGCCGCGTGGCGGCTGAGCGGCAGGTGGAGGCGGTGCAGGCCGCCTACGACGCCGGCACCGTCACGCTCGACCAGCTCCTCGACGCCCAGCGGCGGCGGGCCGAGGCCGAGAGCGGCTACTACCGGGCCCTTGTCGATTACAACCGCTCGATCTCACAGCTTCATTACCGTAAGGGCTCGCTGCTCGAATACAACGGCGTGTTCCTCGCGGAAGGACCGTGGCCCGGCAAGGCCTACTTCGACGCCCACCGCCGTGCCCGTCAACGCGACGCGAGCCTCTATCTCGACTACGGCCACTCGCGGCCGGGTGTGTTCAGCCGCGGGGCGATCTCGCAGAACTTCGAGTCCCTCGGCGCCGACGCCCGGGCGATGCAGTTGCCGCCGCGGGATCCGGCCACCCGCGAGGAGCCGCTCCCGGCCGGCCTGCCCACGACCCCGTCGTCCCCGGCCCCCGAGCTTCTCCCCACACCGTCCGCCGGCTGAGGCGGGAGCACGCCCGGCTCATCTCAGTAGGCCACCGCCGGGGACACAAACCGATCCCCTCGCTTGCGCTCAGGGCTTGTATGGAGGCGAGGCGGCGCTCAGGGCTTGTATGGAGGCGAGGCGGCGCTCAGGGCTCCTTGCGGCGAGGCGGCGCTCCACCTCAGGCGGCTGAGGCTATCGCCCGGGCTCGACGAGGCCCTGCTGGTCGAGCCACGACTTCATGGCCTTGCCCTGGTTCATCATCATCGACACGGCCTGCCACTGCCGCTCGCTGAGCCGCTCGCGGACCAGCCTGGTGTCGATCTTCGACAGCTGATGGTAGACGAGCATCTGTTCGGCGTGGGCGTTGCGGCGGCCCGGGGACGTGTCGAGCACGAGCCGCGGCTCGGCGGCCACGAGCAGCCGCTCGACGAGGGCGTGTTGTCGCGCGTCGAGGCCGATCGTTTCGTCCATCTTCAGGAGCACCGGCGCCACCATCGCCCGCCAGCGAAACGACCGCCGGGCCCGCATCTCCTTGTCGAGGCTGGCCTGCTGCCCCTCGTCGAGCATCTCGCCGAGCAGGTCGATGAAGAGTGAGTCCTTGCCATAGGCCTGCTGAAGCTGCGCCCGGCAGCGCTGGATGTCCTGCTGAAACTCCTGCCACTTCCGCTGCCCTTCGGGCTGCTGGAAGTTCACCGCCGCCCCCGCGTAGCGGGCCCGGGTCGCATCGATGTCCGCGGCAATCCGCCGGGCGTCCGACTCCAGGGCCAGCTCCAGCCGCGTCCGCTGGTCGGCCGAGAGGCCACACGTGCGGTCCACGCGCTCGAGCTGCTCCTGACCCTGCCGCCGCAGCCGCGCGACCGCCGGCGACTCCGCAGGGGCTTCGGTCGTCCCGGTGGGCGACGGCCGCCGCAGCCGCATGCCACCGCCGCGGATCACCAGGCCGTTGGCCTGCTCGAAGAGATTGGCGTCGAAGTTGGAGATCAGGTCGATGACCTGGCCGTCCTGACGGACAGTCGCGGCTGCGACGGCATCTTCGATGCGGTCGTCATCGGCACGGCTCGGGCTGGCGGCCAGCGCCGCAGCCACGATGAGCATGGCACTGCCGGCGACCGCCAAGCCGCGCACCGCCGCGGTTCGCCATCCTGTCCGCCGCATCATTTGTCCCACCATGGATCGGCACCGCGCAGCCCCGGACCGTCAGGAAACCGCCAGCCGAGGTGCACGCCCGCCTGCCGCCAGCCCGCAGTCTTCACCCAGACGTCCCACGCCTGGCGCTGACGGTCGTCCAAATGGGGACTGATGGCCGCGGCCGCGTAGTCGGGGGCCGGCCGATGCGCATTGACGACGAATCCACCCGGATCCTGGAGTTCGCACAGCCAGGCATCGTCCCACTGCTCCCGGAGTGCGGCCAGGATCGCCTCCCGCTGCCCAGCCGTGAGCTCGAGCGTTTCGTCGAGCTTGGCCACGATCAGCAGCCGGGCCGTTTCGGCCCGTCGCTCGCGCTGGGCGGCCCGCTCGCGGCGCCACACGGCCGCGGCGTCGGACGACACCTGCTGCGCGACGACAGGATCCATCGTCTCCGCGAAGATCCGGCTCAGGTCGAGCGACCGGCGGCCCGGTCGGTGCTGCTGGGCGGCGAACTGCCGCGCAGCCTCGCGCACGGCATCCGCGGCCGCAGCCTTGATCGCCTGCTTCGCCTCGGGCTCGAGGTCGCCGCATGCCGTGCGGATGAACTCGAGTTCCGCATGCAGCACGGGCTGGAGCATCTGCTCCATCTGCTTCGCCTGTTGGAGTTGCTGCTGCTTCATCTGCCGGGCCGCTGCATCGCCGCCAGCCGCCGCGGGCGCCTGAGGCGCCGCCACAGGCACCCCGAGCAGGATGCGCACGCCCCCCTCCACGGCCTGCTTGAGCACATCCTCGACCCGCACCTCGACCTGCATCTGGATGCCGCCAGCCTGGGCCTCAACCTTTTCGACCTGGGCGGCGGGCCGATCCTCCGCCATGAGGAGGTGGCCCGCCCCGGCAGCGACCGCTGCGATGACTCCACGGACGAGGAGGAATGACACGCGGCTCATCGTTCGTACACCGGAAGGAACTTGTAGTTGACCGCGAGCGACAAGAGCGCCAGCGACGTATCGACCGTGCCCCCCGACCCGCCGCGGCCGGCGAAGCCCGAGAAGCTGCCGTCCTTCGACTGCAGCACCTTCAGCTCCCGCACAAGGCCGGCGTTCCAGCGCTCCCACGCCTCGACGTCACCCTGAAAGAGCGCCTGGGCCCGATAGTATCTCGTGTAAGCCGGATACCCGTCGCCGGCAGCCGCCGCCGACTGGCTCCGCTCCTTCAGGTAGACGAGCGACCGCTTGTATTCCGAGAGGTCTTTCTTGCGGGCGATGGCTTCGACGAGGACGGCAATACTCGTGACGGCGTCGCTGCCCCCACCGGGGCTGCCCGAATAGCCCACCTGGCCATTCGGCCCCGTCATCGACACGAAATACTGGATCGCTCGCGAAATGGTCTCGTCAGGCACCTCGATACCCGCATTCCGCGCGGCGAGCAGGCCCATCATGACGGCGCCGCTCACCGACGTATCGGCATCCTTCGCATCGGGGCCGTATCGCCAGGCACCGTAGGGATTCGCTTTGGCCGACGTCACGGCTGCCCGCACGGCCAGTTCGAGGGCCGCGCCGATGGAGCGGGCCGCGCCGAGTCCCCGGTCATCGACCGCGCCATAGGCCTCAGCCAACGCGAGCATGCCGAAGCCATGCTGATACATGCTGTCGTGACCGCCGCCGCCGCCGAGAAAGCCCGTCTGGGCGTTCTGGGTATCGATCATGTTCCTGACCGCCTTGCGGATCGCGTCGCGATACGGGCCATGATTGGGATCTTCGCCGGAGGCGAGGAGCACCATCATCGCCATCCCCGTCACGCCCGGCCCTGACTGATTGTCGTTCCAGGCCCCCGACGGCTGCTGCGCCTTGACCAGATACCGCACGCCCGCGTCGTACATGTCGCGAACATCGCGGGGCACCGGATCGCCATATTTGACGAGCGGCCCGAGGCCTGCGGTCTCGGCCGCCAAGCCGAACACCGACCAGAGCATGGCCACACCCATGGCCAACGACGACATACGGCGGATGATCACGCGTTGACTCATGGACGCCCCTTCTCGAAGCGGTTGAAGTAGGCGTCGAGTCCGGCGCGATACTCCTCGGGCAGCACGCGGCCCGAGACACCGATCGCCTGATCCTTCTCCTGCTCCTGGCCACCGCCACGGGCGGAATTCCCACGGCCCACGAGGGCGAGCGCGGGCAGGGCGTTCGAGCCGGTGGCCCCGCCGCCCGGCGTCATGCCTCCGGCACCCCCGCCGCCGCCGCCACCACCACCACCGGCAGCCTTCGAGGCCAGGAGGAGTTCGATTGCCTCTGTTTCGGCAGCCATGGCCTTCGGCCCCGTGTCGGAACGAGCGAGGATTCCGGCCGCCTCACGCATCACGCTCTCGACGAGCGCGAAAAGCTTGACCTCCTGGGCGAAGGCATCGCTGCCCTGCGCGAACGGCAGTGGCCCGAACAGCGGCGCGTCCTTGCCGAACGGCAGCCCGCCGACCGGCGTCACGCGGAGCCGTTCCGTGAGCTTCTCGACACGGTCGGCGATGGCCGTCTGTTCGGTGGCCAGGCCGTCGGCCTTCGCAGCGAACCGCTCGGGCTCCATTCCCTCACGGGCCTGCTGGGCGACCCGCGTCTCCTCGCGCAGGATCACCTCGGCCTCCAGGATCCGCATCGCCTCGAGCACGACCTCGGGCGGCAGGTTCTCGCCCGCCTTGCCGCCTCCCTTGCACGCCTTGCAGTCGCCCGGCGGCGGCACGAGGTCGTCGGCGAGCCGGTCGAACGTGTCGGACCAAAACTCCGCCTGGGCGATCGACATCCCCGCCTCGGTGCGGATGTCAGTCGAGAGCTGCCTGAGGCTGCCGAGCGCGTCGAGGTCCTTCATCTCTTCGAGCACCGTTTCGAATGCCGGCAGCCGCCGCCGGTCGAAGTACGCCTGCAGATCATCCATCAGGTTCGAGACCCGTTCGGCCTCGCGGGTGCTCGTGTCCATCACCTGACCGAGCCGATCGGCCACGTCGCGGGGCTTCTCCTCGCCACCGAATGCCGCTGCGGAGAGGCCCGCGATCCGGCCACCGATCGTCGCCTGTTCCCGTGACGCGAGCTTGAACCGCTTCACGAACGTGCTCCCCTCGAGCCGGGCCATCACGGCCGCGAGGTCATCGGCGACCTTGGCGAACTCCGCGAGCAGCGCCTCCTGGGCGGCGATCGCCCGATCGATCGCCTCGTCGGCGGGCGTGTCGTCATCCTGCTCTCCCGGCTTCTGCTCGCCGGGCTTCTTGGGCGGCGCGACGCCCGCCTGGGTCGTCGGCAGGCCGAACGTCGGTGGCTTGCCTCCCGCTTTCCCGGCTTCCTCCGGGGCGGACCCGCCAGCATTCGGCTGCTGTGAGCTCTCGCGATCGACGACCTGGGGCACCGGGGGCTGGGGCTTGCCCCCCGCGCCGGGCTTCCCACCCGACTGCGGCTCGCCACCGGCCTTCGACGCCACCCGCGCCCGAGCTGCCTGCTTGAGCAGCTCGGCCACGCCGGGCATCCGGGCATCGGCGATCTCACCGAGCGTCTGCAGATCGGAGGCGAGTTGCTCGAGCATGTCAGCCTCGAACTCGGGGTTCTTCATCGCCTCGCGGACGAGCCCCGCCCCCGCATCGACGAGCCGGTCGAGCCGCCGCGCATTGGCCTCCTCGGCGGCCGCCTGCGACTCCACCTTCCGCCGCGTGTCGGCCTCGAGCAGCCGCTCCGCCGGCAGGGCCCGCAGCTCCCGGTTCGTCGCCATCAGGTTCATCTCGCGGTCGCGCACCTCGCCGGCCTGCTGCCGCCAGCGATTGAGCCGCTCGTTCATCACGAGGGCATGCTCGGACTGATCGACGATGTAGACGAGCAGGGGCGCCGAATAGACACGGCCGCGGCCCGGAAGATAGTCCTCGGCGTAGGCCCGGATCACGACCGGCTGCGGCGGGATGCCGAGCGCCCGGGGCGAGAACGTGGCCGCCGCGTCGACTGCCTCGCGATCACTGCCGCCGGACTGGAGCAGAAGCTCGCCCCGCGCGGCATCCGATCCCTGCTGGCCAGGCTCGGCCTGCGCATCGGACTGCCCCTGCCAGACGAGGCCCACCTCCCTGATCCCGAAATCGTCGCGGGCCGCAACCGTGAACCGCAGGGTGTCGGTATCGAGGAGCATCTCGCGGGCTGGCGGTGCATCGACCAGCATCAGCGTCGGCGGCGCATCGTCGCGGGCGGCGAGGGTGATGCTCAGCGGACGACTGCCTTCGAGGCCATGGCGGTCTCGGTAGCCGATCGCGACCGTTCGCTCGGCAGTGACTTCCACGGCGGGCGTGCGCAGCTCCGCGGCCGCTGGCGACACCGCGACACCATCGACCGTCGCCGCCTCCAGCTCGCGATCCGCCGTGGCTACCACCGCCACGCTGCTCCCCTTCACGGCACTGACCGTCCCGCCGCGGACATCCTGACGCACGACGGCCTCGCGGCCCAGATACGCCGGCAAGCGCACCTCCGCCTGCACGGCCACGATCTCGGGCCGGAGCATCGGCTCGATCGCCACCCGCGCCCGTGCGTCGCCCGCTGCCAGGGTGAGCCACGTCGGCTCCAGCTGGGGCGGCACCGTGAAGGCATAGGCGTCGTCCGTACGTTCCGCCCGCACGACCGTGCGCCGGCCGATGCGGGCCGACGCGGCGTCGGGCCGCCACTGCGTGTCGGGGGCGAGTGCGACGGTGAGCGTGGCCGACTCGCCGCGGGGCACCACCAGCCGCTCCGGCACCTGGTCGAGACGCGTGAACGTGTACCGCTCGGTCGCCTTCCAGGGTGCGAGCAGCCGCGCCCAGGCATTGGCCGCCGCGGCTGGCACACCCGCGGCGAGCGCCGCCGCCACGATGACCGGCACCGCCGCCAGGCCGAGCCAGAGCCGGTGCCGCGACCGGGGCAGTGCGGTGGCGAAATCATGCGTGGCCGCCCGCGCGGCCACCTGATCGATGGCGGCCTCGCAGAGCGCGGGGGACCGCGCGAGCTCGGCGGCCGACTCGCCGCGCACGATCTCGATGATGCCGAGCAGTTGGTCGCCGAGACTGGGGAACCGTCGCGCGATCAGCCGGGCCACCTGATCGAGGCCGCGGTGGTTCCAGATCCAGCGATGAAACGCAAACGGCACCATCGCGCAGGCCACGACCGCAGCCGCCGAGATCAAACCGCGGACGACCTGAGGCGTGTCGAGCAGCCGGTCGAGACAGAAGAGAAGCAGATAGGAGACGAGCACGCCGCAGAGGGCGGCTGCGATCGCCTCGACGAGCTTGATCCGCCACACGAGGCCGCGGAACGCGACGAGCCGCCGCTCGAGGTCCACCGGGAGCGACATCCGCGGTGCTGGGACATCGTCGCTGCCGATTCGGTTTTCAGCCGTGCGCATGACCGTGTCTCCTTCTGCCTACACCAGGCCCTGCCATTTGCGACCAATCCAGAATACCCCGAGCAATCCCACCATGGCCGCCGCCACTGCCGGATGGCTCCAGAGCTGGAGCCGCCGAATCTCCGGTTCGGGCTCCGGGAGGGCCGCGAGCGATTCGAGCAGCGAGGCGAGTTCGTCGACCGGCACGGGCTGGCCGCGGGTCACCTGGGCAATCTCCGCGAGCACCTCCGGCCGGGCCGGCCGGCCGACGCCCTCCGCCGCCGAACCCTGCACGAAGAACGAGGCCTCGAGACTGTCGCCCGTGTCGCGACAGCCCAGCACCACCTCGTGCCGGCCAGGCTCCCGCGGCGTGAACGTGGCGGCGAACACGCCCCAGCCGCCATCGCCTGCGGGGGGCGTGAACCGCACGCTCTCCACGGTGCCCGACGGGGCGGTGATGCGGGCGGCCACCTCACCCCGCTCCAGCGGCTCGCCGCCGGCATCGGCGACCCGGGCGTCGAGGGAGAGCGTCTGGCCGAGACTCGGCTGCTCCGGCGTGAACGAGAGTCCCATTCGTTCCCCCTTGGCCATGTTGCGACGATAGGCCATCCAGCGAACCACCTGCCCCCAGAACCGGTAGTGGTAGGTGTCCTCCACGCCCTTTCGCCACCGCCAGGCACCGTCCGTCGCCATGTAGAGCACCTTGCCGGCGCCGTAGGTGCGGGTGACGAGCAGGGGAATGCGGCCGTATTCATTGGCTGCGTCTTCGTGCACGGCGAGCACCTCGCTGCCAGCCTTCGCGCGGAGCACCGGCCCATACCACTGCACGCCGGGCAGGCTCTCCCAAATGGCGAGGTTCTCGGCGGCATTGTCGGCGAGCTTCGTGAGCAGGCTCGCGCGGCCCGCCTCCGTGAGCACGAGCCGCCGCGGCTGATCGGTGGCGACGCCTTCGGCCTGAGCCGGGTCGATGACGACGGGACAGAGGTCGTCGAGCGGCGTGCCGACGAGCGACGCCTGCTCGCCCCGCCAGCCCGGCATGAACACGAGGCCGCTGGCCTGATACTCCACGAGCCCCCTGAGCAGTCGGCAGTCTTCGTCGGTGAGCTCCCCGGACCCGACGCCGACGTCGCCCAGGAACACGACGTCGTACTGCGAAAGCGCGTCGAGGCCGGCGGGAAAGCGGTCGATGTAGTCCGCGTTGCCGCCACCGCGTTTGGCCAGACCGGGCTGGAAGAGCAGGCACGAGACCTCAACGCCGGGATCGCGGGAGAGCGCGTTCCGCAGGTAACGGTATTCCCACCGCGGCACGCCTTCCACCACGAGCACCCGCAGCGTCTCGCGCCGGATCGAGAGTGGCGCGGTGCGGGCGTTGTTGTCGGGCAACAGTTCGCCGTCCACCGGCGGCACCGTGACCGTGACGTCCACGTCACCCACGTCGGCCGGCGTCCAGTAGACCCAGTCGGTGACGCTGCCCATCGGCGGCAGCCGCAGCTCCTTGGTGAGCGTGTCGCCGGACGAGATCCGAACCGTCGCCGTGACCACCCGCTCGGTCGCGAGCGACGACGACACCGTGAACGGAATCCGCACCGGCTTCGTGGCCACGCCCACCGTGGGGCAGTCGAGGCTCGTGAGCTCCACGTCGGGCAGCCGCGTCTGGCTGCCGGCCGCCACGGTGAACACCGGCACCCGCGCCAGCCGCAGGCTCTGCGCCGCGGTCAGCGGCGGCTCACCCGCCGTCCAGTCGCCGTCGGAGGCCAGAACGATGGCGCGGAGCGGCGCAAACCGCTCGGCCGCCGTGGCCAACGGCCCGGAGAGGTCGGTGCCGGCCGCCGGCGGCGCCGCCGAGAACGGCTCGATCCGCACAGCGAACCGTTCCGCGAGCGGCTGCCACAACTCCGGCGTCGTCACGGCCGACACCGCATCGCGGCGGCTGCGCGGCGGCGTCATCCCGACGTCGCGGGTATCCATGCTCGGCGAGGCATCGTGGAGCACGGCGATCACCGGCTTGGCGTCGGGCCGAACCTCTTCGACCCATTCCGGCTGGTTGAGCAAGAGGGCCACGAGGCCCACGATCGTGAGCCGCACGAACTCGAGAAGCCCCTGCCCTCGGGCGAAGCCGCTGCGCCGCCAGGCGACGAGGCAGACGGCGGCCGTAGCCGCCACGAGCGCGAGTGATACCGCGATCGTCCAAGGCGTCGTGAAGAACCGCAGCGCATGGGAGGCGGTCATGCAGCGGCTCCGAATGGGGATGCATTCGGTGCGGCCCGCGCAGGCTGCCGGCTCGGCATGCAGAGCAGGCCTTCACCGATGAGCGCGAGCACCATCGAGATCAGGAAGGCCCGCCAGATCTCCTGCACGAGGCTGTCGGTGCCACCCGCCCGGCCCTCCTGCCGGGCGAACGAGAGCCCCTGAAAGAGCCCGTCGACCCGGTCGGCTGGAAGGATTCGCGCCGTGTCTTCCACGACCGGCCGATTGACGGCCACCAGCCGCCCCTCGCGGGCGTAGACCGCAGGCTGCATGCCGGGCGCATCGACCGGTGCCAGCGCGCCGCCGGCGAGCTTCGTCCAACTTGCCGGCGCGACGCCGAGCACGGCCGCCGCCGCTCCTGCATCGAGCTGCCGTGCGGCCGAGAGCGATTCGAGGCCGCGGTCGATGGCCCGCTGCACGAGCGAGTAAAGCACGATGCCCTCGGATGCCAGCGATGAGTCGCGCGGCGCGGGGCTGGTCGTGCAGAAATAGATGCCCCCCTGCTGGGTCGCCACCCTGGCCACGAGCGGCGCGCCCCCCGCCAGCGACGCCAGCGGCACGACCTCGCCCGTCAGGCCGCACGACCGCGTGATCACCAGTTCGCCGACGGGCAGCGCCGCGCCGCCCCGCGTATTGGCCAAGAGATCTTCGTCGGTTCGCCATCCCTCGGGGGTCAGCGGCTCGGGGTGCGCCGTCCAGTCGGTCCAGCGGCAGCCGGCGAACTCGCGGCCATCGGGCTGGGTTGGCGGAAAGAACACGACCTGACCGCCGCGATTCACGAACGCTTCGACCAACTGCACGGCGTCACCCTCAGGCAGTGGCGCCTGCCAGAGCACGAGAGCCGCCTCTGCCCAGGCGGCGGTGGCGACCGCCGCGGCCGGCACGAGGTCGGCCTCCGCCGTGGCCGACTTGTCGGGTGGAATGCCGGCGACGAGCTCGAGCCCCCGGGCGATTTCGTCGTCGTCGGCCACGACGAGCGTCCGCCGCGGCGCCGGCTCCGCAAACACAAAATAGAAATCGTTGTCGGCGGCATTCGTGTCGGCGGGAATCGACACCCGGCCGTGCCCCCGTGGCTCCGCCTCGGCACCGAGCGAAATCGCATGATGAGCCAGCACGGCCTCGCGACCGGTGACAACGATCTCGACGGTGGAGGTCGCGCCCCCCAACTCGATCGTCACCGGCACGGTGACAGGCTGGGGAGACGGCTGACCGTCGTCCTCGCGGGTGACCACGATCGAGAGCACGAGGTCGCAGGCCGCGGCGCGGCGCTCCAGCCGCGCGGCCGTCACCCGCACCGCCAGGTTGCCGGCCACCGGCTGCGGGAAGGCCAGCAGCTGGAACCGGACCGGCTGCGGCAGCGCGGCAAAGGCCTCACGCAGGCTGCTCCAGGCCCCCGCGTCGACGGCCCAGTCGTTGGCCCGCTGATCGGAGCAGATCCAGACCTCGCTCGCCCCGGCAGCGCTCGCCCGGATGTGGTCGTAGGCCGCCTGCAGGAGCCGGGGGATGTCGGCCGGCGCCGCGGCCGGGCCGGCAGACGGGAGGTCGGCGAGGGCCCGAGGATCGTCGAGCTCGAGCGGTGGCCGGGCCGGATCCGTGAACACGACCGTATGCGCGGCACCCAGCGTGGCGACCGCCGCGGCGAGCTGCCGGCGGCCGGTGTCGAGCTGTGTGTCGGCCGCGTCGCGGTCGCGGGCCTGCATGCTCGGGCTGCGGTCGAGGATCACGATGGCCGTGTCGGGCCGGCCGCCGGCGGCGAGCGCGAGCCAGCCGCGGGAGAGCGGTCGGCCCACCGCCAGGATCACCGCGGCCACGGCGAGCATCCGCAGCAGCATGATCAGCCAGTGCCGCAGCCGCGAGTAGCCGCGGGAGAGGGCCCGGGCGGAGAGCAGAAACATCATCGCCCCCCAGTGCACGGTCTGGAACCGCCGCTGGTTGATGAGATGGATGATGAGCGGCAGGCTCACGAGCGGCAGCGCGACGAGCAGCCAGGGCTGGAGAAACGTCATCGCCGCGCCCCCTGGCCGGAGGCCCGGCCCACGAGAAACCGCGCGAGCGTCTGCTCGACGTCGTCGGTCGTGAGCACGCGATGGGAGTCGATGCCCGTGGCCAGCACGATCCGCCGCAACTCCGCCAGATAGCTTTCGACCGCCCGGTGATAGCGGTCGGCGATGTCGACCGGATCGGCGAAGATCGACGTGTTGCCCTCGAGGTCGAGGAACCGCGTGGGCCGCTGGAACTGAAAGCCGACCTCCTGCGGATCGAGGAGGTGGAAGGTGGCCACGTCGTGCCGGCGGAACCGCAGATGATTGAACGCACGCTCGAGTTCGGGCGGCGGCACGAAAAAGTCCGACACGATCACCACGAGGGCCCGTTGCCGGATCGTCTCGGAGAGCTCGTGGAGCACCTCGGGGAGCCGCGTGCCGCCGTCGGGCCGGGCGGCCTCGAGCACGTCGAACACGAGCCGCAGATGGGCCGGGCTCCGCCGGGGCGGCAGCGACTGCACGATGCCGTCGGCCACGCACGAGATGCCGACGGCATCCCCCTGCTGGGCTGCGAGATAGCCGAGCGAGCCGGCGATCCGCCGGGCCACGTCGAGCTTCGTCGTGCCGGCAGAACCGTAGGCCATCGAGCCGCTCGTATCGACGACGAGGCAGAGCCGCAGGTTCGTGTCGGCCTCGTACTCCTTCACGTAGTAGCGATCGGAGCGGCCGAAGGCCCGCCAGTCGAGCCGCCGGAGATCGTCACCCGGCACGTACTTGCGATACTCCGCGAACTCGATGCTCGACCCGCGGTGCGGGCTCGCATGCCGGCCCGACACGCCCCCCACCATGGGCGTGCGGGCGACGAGGGGCACGCCCGCCAGCCGCGCGAGCGACTGCGGGTCGAGGAACGAACGGGGCTGGCGGTCGGTGAGCATGGGGTGGCGACCCGGGCCGTCAGCCGGCCTGCTCCGCGACGGTTTCGGCGACGAGCCGCGCGACGATCGCCTTGGCATCGACGCCTTCGGCCTGCGCGGCGAACGTGGTGATCAGGCGGTGGGTGAGCACCGGGGCCGCCACGGCCTCGACGTCTTCGAGCCGCACCATGTAGCTGCCGGCGAGGGCCGCCCGCGACTTCGCCCCGAGCACGAGGTTCTGCACGGCCCGCGGCCCCGCGCCCCAGGCGACGAGCGGCTTGAGCCAGGCCGGGGCCGTCTCCCCCCGCGGCCGCGTCTTCCGCACGAGCTTGGCGGCGAACTCGTAGATGTGATCGGGCACCGGCACACGACGGACGAGATGCTGGTAGTCGATGATCTCAGCCGCGGTGAGCACGTGCTCGAGCATCGGCACGGTGTCGCCCGTCGTGGTGCGGGCGATCAAGACTTCCTCTGCCTCCGACGGATAGTCGAGCTCGACCAGGAACATGAACCGGTCGAGTTGGGCTTCGGGCAGCGGGTACGTGCCCTCCTGCTCGACGGGATTCTGCGTCGCGAGCACGAAGAATGGCGGGTCGAGCCGCGACGTCTTGCCGACGACCGTCACCTTGTGCTCCTGCATCGCCTCGAGCATCGCGGCCTGGGTCTTCGGCGGCGCGCGATTGATCTCGTCGGCGAGCACGATGTTGGCGAACACGGGGCCGGGCACGAACTGGAACTCGCGGCGGCCGTCGGCCGTCTCCTGGAGGATGTCGGTGCCGGTGATGTCCATCGGCATGAGGTCGGGCGTGAACTGGATGCGGCTGAACTTCAGCGACACGCACTCGGCGAGCTTGCTCACGAGCAGCGTCTTGGCGAGGCCCGGCACACCCATCAAGAGCGCGTGCCCCCGCGCGAAGAGGCAGATCGTGAGCCGCTCGACTGTCTCCTCCTGGCCGATGATCACGCGGGCCAGCTCCCGCTTGAGCCGGGCATGCACGTCACGGAGCCGGTCGATCGCCGCGACGTCGTCGTGGTGGAGGGCGGGGGGGTTCGGCAGGGGGGGATTGGCCATGCGTGATCCTCGGTGGGCAAATGGCGGCGCGAAACCGCCGCTCGCTGCAGTATCGCTCCGAGCCCCGCCAATTCCCACACACGGGCCTACAGTCGCCAGCGGAACAAGTATCCTGTGCGGTGGTTCCCGGGCGTCGCGGCAGCCGCGACGCGGAGCCGGCCAGGTCTTCGCCCCGCGGCGGTCCCACCATGAAAATCCTCGTCACCGGCGGCGCCGGCTTCATCGGCAGCCACATCGTCGA
>CAMDDA010000043.1 GCA_945890755.1 Candidatus Kuenenia stuttgartensis | reverse complement strand
GGTGAAGCCGATGAAACTGGCATTGGGCAGGGCGTCCCGCATATTTCGGGCCAAGCCGTCGATGAGGTCGTACTGGCTGCGGTGGGCCTCGTCCGCGATCACCACGATATTCCGCCGGTCAGACAGCACGGGCATCTTGTCGCCCTTCTCGTCCGGCATGAACTTCTGGATCGTCGTGAAAACCACACCGCCGCTGGCTACCTGAAGCAATTCCCGCAGTTGTGCTCGGGACTCTGCCTGCTTGGGTTTCTGGTTGAGGATATCGCTACATCGGTCAAACTGACCGAAGAGCTGATCATCGAGATCGTTGCGGTCGGTCATCACGACGACCGTGGGGTTTTCCATCGCCGGTTCGCGGGAGATTCGCCCCGCGTAGAACACCATGGAGAAACTCTTGCCCGACCCTTGGGTGTGCCAGACGACACCTGCTCGCCTGTCTCCAGCCGCGCTGCTCGCCCGGACGGTTTCCTCGACGGCAGCCTTCACGGCATGAAACTGGTGATAGCCCGCGATGACTTTGGCGGTGCGGCCCTTGTCATCCTCGTCATAGGTGATGAAGTCCCGCAGCAGATCGAGCAGCCGGGATTTCTCGAAGACGCCGTGAATGAGCGTCTCCAGTTCGAGGGCTGAGCGGGGCGCGTCAGCTTGGCCGTCGGTCGTTCGCCAGACCTTGAACCACTCCTTGTTGGCCGTCAGCGAGCCGATCCGGGCCTGCAAGCCGTCGGAGATCACCAGCAGCTCGTTGAACCGAAAGAGGGCGGGAATCTCGTCCTTGTAGGTCTGCAGTTGCTTGTAAGCCGACCAGATGTCCGCCTGCTCTTGGGCTGCATTCTTGAGTTCCAGCACCGCGAGGGCCATGCCGTTGACGAACACCACAATGTCCGCGCGGCGAGTATGCGTCCCCTCCTGCACTGTGAACTGGTTGACGACGTGCCAGTCGTTGTTGTCCGGGTTCTCGAAGTCGACCAGCCGAACATGGTCGCCTGCGATGGTGCCGTCACCACGCGGATATTCGACATCCACGCCGGCTGCCAGCATCCGATGGAACAGTCGGTTAATCTGGACGAGGGATGGCCCCTCAACCCGCAGGACCTTCCGGAGGGCATCTTCCCGGGCGGCAGCGGGGATGTTGGGGTTCAGCCGGTCGATAGCGGCCGTGAGCCAACTCTTGAGAATCACGTCGCCATAAGAGTCGCGTTCGGCGCCGGGTTCACCGGGGGCGATGCTCGGCCCGGCCAAGTAGGCGTAGCCGAGTTCCTCGAACCACTCGATGGCGGCTTGTTCGACGGTGTCTTCGGTGACGCTCATGACGTTGTGGCGACTTGCGCCTAAATGAAAAACACGGAGTTTTCAGGGTATTTGTGTGGAATGGGGCGCGGCTCACCCCTCTGCGACAAAATGACTTTTAGGCCCAATGGGGGATGTATCGGCGGTACCTCAGGGATGTCTGGGTCGGGTCGGCAAGCTTGATGACTCCGGCCTCCAGCGTGTCGCGGATAGCTCGGGAAACGGCCTCGGCTTTCTTTTCGGTGAGCTGGAATCGCTCCCGCAGGCTTTGGTTCGTCATCTTCTCATTCATCACGAAACGCAGGCAGCAGTGCTGGTATGTAGCACGGATTCGATCGTCGCGGTCCATTTCCTCAAAGTCCTTGTGGCGAAACAACACCACCGAAGTCCTTCCCTGACCGACGCGAAAGTCAGGAGCCGGCAATTGATACACCTCCGCCGCGTGAACAACCTTGTCGATGCCGCTCCCCTTTTCCTCACAGATGCCCATCCGACGCATGAGGTCGGCGATCCGTTCATTTCGGGAACGGTATCCATCGATAAATCGCTCTGGTGGGATAAATGGCACCCCGGGGCTCGACACCTCCATGCGATCGTCATACAGCTCGATCATCACTGACGCTCCGGCCATCGTGAAGTCTTGGTGGATCAGGGCGTTCGCAACCACTTCCCGAACCGCGATCTCGGGAAACATGGTCACGGATGTACGAATCGCCTGCTCGATCACCTCGTTGGTGGGTACCAAGCCGTTGATGAAATCGACCAACCCCTGAAAGCCAACGGCATAGCCCTTCGAGCCCTGTCGGTCGAGCTTCGTAATGAGCTTGTTTGTGCCGTCGTACACAACCACTCGTGGCGCCTTCCTCGCGAGGAGATCAAACCGGCCAAGATCCTTGGCGAAGAGTACGGCACCGAGATTCGTGATGGCCCATCCATTTGCCACCGCTTCGATCACGCACTCATCGTTCAGTCTCGCCAAAACCGATTCGCGGGTGGCTGGATACGGCAACCTCAGCAGGTCAAAGAAGCCCTGCGTGTCGAGCAGATCGACGACGGTCTGGCCGTCGCACTCCGCCAGCGCCGGGAGGAGGCTCCACTCTTTCTCTCCCTCGGCGACAATCGCGCGGAGCCGATCGGGGGTCATGGGCACGAGGCTTTCGCCGGCCCGCATCAGATAGCGTCCGTCGTGATGAAGCGGTTGCCCCGCAGGGCGCGACGGCACATGAAACACCAGCACACGGCCATCTGGATGGATGACTTCATCGCAGATGCACTTGATATGAATGCGCTCGTGGATGCCCGAAACCGTTCGTTCCGGAACGGCAAACGCCTTGGTGCCGACGACGCGGCGGGGCGGCTTGTCGGTGATCCCCAACAGGATGCGGCCTCCCCCTTCGTTCGCGAGCGCCACGCAATAGTCCACGAGCGTGTCGAAGCTGAAGTCTTTCGACGCCGCCTTGAACTCCAAGTGTTCGTTCTCGGAACGAAGCACCAACAGGGCATCGATGTCTGCGGGCGTCATCGGCATGGTCAGGCTGTCGCCTCCGCTTCCTGAAGCTCCTTCAGCGTCCGACCGTCCTTGGTTTTCCACTCGATCCGGCCGTTGGCAGTTCGGCCGAGCAGCGCCGTGGCAGCTGTCGAGGGCGCCGTGAACAAGTAGTCCTGCGTGAACGTGAAGCCTTGGCCTTCCGGGGCCATCACGCCCTGTCGGATCAACTCGTCGCGCAGGTCTTTGACGTATGTGAATCGGTTCAGCACGGAAGGCACGATCTTGTCGTCGCCCACGGCCTTGGAACCCGCGAACACGACGAAGCCCGCCGCGGTCTCCTGCCCCCTTCCCTCAATGCCCTTCGCGGAGAGATACAGCGTGGTGTCGGCATCACGAGCGACGGCAGCGGCCCCGGTCTCGAATACGCTGTAGCCGAGAATCGGCAGGCAGAGGAGAACGTCGTCGAGGAACCCTTCGGCCATCGCCTCGTCGGCCTCTGATAGGGAAGGTGGCGCCGGAGCATTGCCATTGTCCAGCACGCACCGCTTTGCGCGGGTAGCCAGCTCCACCAGCCGGGATTCGAGCCGCTGGACGTGGGCCTTGTTGAGGTTCGTGTCCTTGCTCGTGAACACGACTGCGTGTGTCCAGAAGTCTTTTTTTGCGACGTGCTGCTCCAGTCGCGGCCGGACGGGATCGCCCTCGCCGACGTAGACGGTGGGGAGCGCGGATGTTTCACCGGGCCCAACGAGCATGTACACGCCAGTACGGGAAAGTTCCTCCCGGCTTTTGCTCTCGCCGAAGATCGCTTTTGGGATGACGAGGCCCCGGCCGCTCCAGTTTGACTTCTCGACGACCTTCAGCCCCTCGGGGTCGCCGGTGGGCAGGAAGACGTTCACGGAGAATCCACGGCGGGATGCGGGCTTGCTCATCGCACGGCCTCCTCGACGATACCCTCGGCCTCAGGGACGCGGACTTCACCGGAGAGCAGCTTTGGTAGGAGCGTGCCGCGGAGGGCGGCGAGGGTGCGGGATGCTCGCTCGCAGGCGACGACTCTGCGAAACAGCGAAAACGCTCGTTCGTGGAAGGCATCCATAACGGCTTGCGGCGGTTGCACGACTGAAATCGGGCGGAAGTTCGTCTTGCTGATCTCAAGAAATGTTGAGCCATTTGCCCGGCTAACAATCTCGTCGTGGGAGGCCCCTGTCCATCGCAGCAGAAACAGATTGGATACGCCTTCTTTCGGCTTCATCGCAATGAACCCTTGGTTGATTGCAACCGGGGTCTCTGCGACGGCGAGATACCCAATCGGTGCCCTTGAAGACAGCAGCACTGTGCCTACCGGCAAGACACCAGACGTGATCTGTGAGACTCCAGTGTCCGTGAGCTGTCTTTCCGTTTCGAGCAACACTGGCACCGATAGATCGGAGAGATCTTTCGGGGTGGCCCAACATTGGCTGCCGCCATCCCAAAACAACCGCTCTTTCGTGCTGGGAGTGCTGCCCCCCACAATCTCAGCAAGCTCACTGATCGGCTGCACTCGCCACCCATTCGGCACCTCCCCAACGTCCGAGTCCTCGAACGAGTCCGGGAACAACGCCGCCGTCCGGGCGTCCATTCCGACGGGCTGCTTGCCCGCTACCTTCTGCCTGACCGGATCGAAGTCCACAAACCACGACTTGAAGATCGCCCGCGAGATGCCCTCCAGCGTGGCGTTCATCCGGCGGTTGAGTTCGATCTTGTCGTCGAGCGCGCCGAGAAGGCGTCCAATCGCTCGCTGGTTTCTGATGGGAGGGAAAGTCAGCCGGAAGTTCTTCTGGTCGGTCATGCTCACATAATCAGCGACCATTGATCCGTGCGTCTTGACAGCATCGAGATTTGCTTGGAACTCCGCAGACGTGAGGAGGTAATAGAGAAACCGCGGGTCAACCACCTCCCAGTCGAGTGATCGCCAGTAGCACACTTGCGGGGCGAATACCCCTTCAGGCTGATTTGGGCGGACAAGGCCCACGCGCCCAACGGTGCCCTTGGTGATAAAGGCGACGTCGTACGGCCGCGTCAGTTTTGAGCGAACACGCTCGGTGTACTGTGGCCGAATTCGGTCTTCTACATCGAAGTTGATCGTGCCGTCGCCAATATCACCGCCGCGTACGAAAGGAATACCCTCCCGCCCCAGTTCGACGTTTCGCACCCGGTAGCCGTCGTTGATTGCCAGCGCACCGTTGGCCAGAAGGTCAGCTACCCTGACTTGATCCCAATTACTGGCCATACCCAAGCCCCCTCAAGTTGGCCTTGATCGCCGCTTCCAGCCGGGCTGACTCGGTAAACTGGTGGTTGAGTTCCGCGACGAGCCGCTTCATCTTCACATCAAAGGGCTCGCCATCGTCCTCGACCTCTTCGGCCCCGACATATCGGCCGGGCGTGAGGACATGTCCGTGGCTTCTGATCTCGTCGAGCGTCGCTGATTTGCAGAACCCGGCGACGTCCTCGTATTGGCCCGCCCCCTTGTCGCCACGCCAAGCGTGGTAGGCCGAGACGACCTTCTGGATGTCGTCATCGGTCAGTTCCCGATGCACCCGGTCCACCAGCACGCCGAGTTTTCGGGCGTCGACAAAGAGCGTCTGGCCACGTCGGTCTCGTCTCTTGCCGTCGTTCTTCCGCCGGGCGAGGAACCAGAGACAGACCGGAATCTGTGTCGAGTAGAAGAGCTGGCCGGGCAGAGCGACCATGCAGTCCACGAGATCGTCCTCGATGATCGCGCGCCGGATATCGCCTTCGCCTGACTGGTTCGACGACATGCTCCCGTTGGCCAGCACGAAACCTGCAAAACCGTTCGGGGCCAGATGGTGGACGAAATGCTGCACCCACGCGTAGTTGGCGTTGCCCTTGGGCGGCACTCCGTATTTCCAGCGCACGTCGGTTTCATCCCGCGCCCAGTCGGAGTCATTGAAGGGCGGGTTGGCGATGACGAAGTCGGCCTTGAGGTCTTTGTGCAGGTCGCGGCGAAACGTGTCGGCGTTCTCGGGTCCGAAGTCAGCCTCGATGCCCCGGATGGCCAGATTCATCACGGCAAGTTTTCGAGTCGTGTGATTCGACTCTTGGCCGTAGATCGAGATGTCGCCGATCTTGCCGCCGTGGCTCTCGACGAACTTCTCGCTCTGCACGTACATGCCGCCTGAGCCGAATGCGGGATCGTAGACCCTTCCCTTGTAGGGCGCGAGCATTTCGACCAAGAGCCGCACCACACAAGACGGCGTGTAGAACTGGCCGCCGTTCTTGCCTTCGGCGCTTGCGAACTCCTTCAGGAAATACTCGTAGACACGGCCGAGGATGTCTTTGGATCGGTTGGCCTCGTCTCCAAGCCCGATCGTCCCGATGAGGTCGACCAATTCGCCGAGCCGCTGCTTGTCGAGGCCGGGCCGTGCGTAGTCTTTCGGCAACACGCCCTTGAGCCGGGGGTTGTCCTGTTCGATGGCGACCATGGCGTCGTCGATCTTCTTGCCGATCGTCGGCTGACGCGCAGCAGCCTGAAGAGTCGACCAGCGGGCGGACTTCGGAACCCAGAAAACGTTCTTGGCCCGGTACTCGTCGGGATCCTCCGGATTGGCGCCCTCGAAGTCGCCCTTGCCCTCGACCAACTTGGCGTGCATCTCCTCGAACGAGTCGGAGATGTACTTCAGAAAGATCAACCCGAGGACGACGTGCTTGTACTCCGCCGCGTCCATGTTGTTGCGGAGTTTGTCGGCGGCGGCCCAGAGCTTGGCCTCGAAGCCCACGTTGGCAGTGGACTGGGAGGCGGTCTCGTCTTGTGACTTACGGCTGGTGCGCTTGGCTCGGGCGGCTTTGGCCATGGGCGGCTTTCCCTGCTGAATCGGTCTCTCAAACAGCCTCTAACGTACGTCGGCACAGGCCCCCGGAGTAGGGGAACAGACGGGTCGCGGGTGCCAATGGCGTGGGGAGTTCTCGGGGCTGGCGGACTGAGTCGAACCCGTCATCTCAACAAAGCCGAGGGACAACCATGGTCCGCGGCGCCAAAGCCCATGAAATCGCGGCCAGAAGTCGATCACTGGCGTGGTCCCGGCGGGGCTGTGGTTCCGTGGTAGTGCCCGTCAGGTAGCCGGAGTCAACCATGCCCAAGAACATCTCACGCACCGGCAAACGGTTCCGGCCCCACGACGGCGGGCAAGGGTAGCAGCGAACGATCAATCACTCCTCCACGAGCCATTGTCTTGCGCGTTCGACCAGCAGCAGGTCGTTGGCCGATTCCCGAAGCTCCAGCCTCCGTGCGATCTCGGCTTCCTCGGGATCGTCGTAGTCCGATGGATCAAATCGCTCGGTCTGGCGTGCTGTCTCCAAGTAGGCGTCGAGTTGCCAACGCTCGAAGATTGTTCTGATCTCGGCCACGAACGCCGGTATCTCTGCCCGGAACCCCTCGTCGGTTTCCGCAGCACTGAGGAAGTTGATGAACTTCTCACCGATCAGGTAGGCGAGAGCCCTGTCGGTCCCGAACTCGTCCTCGATTTCCCTTGCCGCGTCGCACTGTTCAAGCCAGACACGGCAGGGATTCATGGGGCACTCGATTGCGCGATCAGGGCCCGGAACGCATCCCGCGGCTTGCCGTAATCCCGATCCTCCCCAGACACGGCCGCCGAGAGCAGGGTGTCATTGAGCCGAAATCCGAGGTCGAACGGGGATGTCTCCTCGTCGGCCAGAAAAACCTTGGCGTAGCCGATCAACTCGTTCATCGAGCCCGTCACCGAGCGACTGAACGCTGAAGCGAAGCGGATAAGTCCAGTCCGTGGCATGATGAAACGGTCATAGGCGAAGGCCATTCCATCGGCTTCCATGAACTCCCTGAGATGGTTCATGGCGCGGACGATGAAAACACTGTCGTTCGTGATCCCCTTGGCGAAGAGCACGGTCGAGTAGAGAGTCTTCGTGTTGCTGACGAGCATGTAGGGGGTGCGCTCGAAGAAGAACAGGTGGCTCGTCCAGTCCGCCACGGGAGCGTCGTCCATCGGCAACGGCTTCAGTGTGCCGGCCTTGAGCCGCGTGCCGAGTTTCTGGGAAAAGCGAAGAATCATCGGTCGTCCATGAGTGCTTGCTGAATCAACACCTCCCCTACACCGCCATTCGGGAGCGTACCTACGCCTACAGTGGCCTACACCACGCCCGACTGCACCGCCCACACTGCCGCCTGAGTCCTGTCGCTCACGGCCAACTTCCTGAGCAAGTTCTGGACGTGCTCTTTCACGGTCTCGACGCTGATTTGGAGCGACCGGGCGATCTCGTCGTTGGACAGCCCGAGGGCGACATGAGAGAGCACCTGCGATTCCCGGGGCGTCAGGCCGGAGTCACGCGCAGCCCGAGCATCGCGGGGCTGCATCGAGGCGGCGATCTTGGCGAACGGCGCTGACCCCGAGACCGGCTTTCCTGCGGCAGCGTTCTCGATGGCCGTGACGAGTTCCCGCTGGCTGAACCCCATGAGCAGGAAGTTCGCAGCCCCGACAGCACGTGCGCGGGCCATGTAGGTTGGATTGTCGATGGCCGAGAGCAGGATGAATCGGGTAGCGGGTATCGCCTTGGCGAGTTTCGTGACCAACTCGAAAGCGTCCCCTCCCGGAATAGCAGCGTCCAGAAGCACGACGGTGGGTTTGTGCTTCTTGGTGAGCGTGAGGGTGCTGGGGGCGTCCCCGGCTTCTCCGACGATCTTCACGGGGGAGCCAGCCAGCATCGCCCGTAGGCCCGCCCGAATGAGTTCCTTCGGGTGGGCGATGAGCAGGGGAATCGCGGTGGGCATGGTCAGGAAGGGGGGTGAGGGCGAGGATGTAAATAGGAATATCCCCGGCCGGTCAGCCTTTCGCCAGCAGCCGGTCTTTCCCGGCCCTGCGTAGCCTCTTGATAGCCACCTCCCCGCTGCTTTTACCGCTCCGGCTTCCGATCCTCCGGCCACTGCGCCTCGAACACGTTGCCGTTGATGACATGTGCCCGCCATTGGCCCTTCTCGACGCGGCAAAACAACTGGTACTCGCAAAGCTCGTACTCAGGTAGCAGCCCGGACCTGTGGCGGTACTCCGAATACTCGACGGTTTCGTCGTTGGGGACCGTCCACTGCTTGATGTCCACGGCCGCCCAGAGCCCCCGTGAGTCTTGCCAGCTCGTGATCCAGCGGCAATCCACGAGCCGGATGTAGACGTCCGTTTCTTCGAACATCTTCTTGCACTCTTTCTGGAAGTTCTCGCGGTCAGGGCAGTTCGAGGTCATGGTCGCCATCAGGGCTTTCAGGTCCTCGGCGGAACTGGCTTGGAAGTTCCGCTCCATCGTCTCCCGGATCGCCGCCGTAGCTGCCTCGACGTACGCGGGGTCATAGGTATCGACCGAGGCAGCAACGCGATCCCAGTTGATTTTCTTGGGGGCCTTGGGCGCAGCCTTTGCTCTTGGTGTGGGCTTGGGCTTGGCCGGTTCCTGAGCCATCGAAGGCATGCACAGGACGGCGAGGGTGACTGCGGCCAATGCGGCACGGAGTCGGTTCATGGTTCTCTCCTTGTGAATGATTGGTCGAATAGTCGTCCAGTAATCCATCAGCGTCGAACCCAGATGCGCGAATATCCACTGGCAGGTTGAAAAATCATCTGCTGCATGGTGTCTGTGCTGGTAACGGCGCTCGTGCAGATCTTCGAGCGGGCTTCGGCCAGCGTGCGTGGAGGGGTCTTGAGCCGCTTGGTCAGGCTCTTGGCCCGGTTGTGGGAGTCGCAATACCACTCCTGTCCCTCTTCGTCTTCCCATCGCTCGGGGCCGTTGTGCTCCTCCAAGTCGCGATGCCCGGCGAAGTGGTTTGTCTGAATCAGGGCAGCTTCCTTCATGCCGCGATGCCGGAAGCTGTCGCCGAGGCCCGTGATGACCGTGTGCTGCTTGGGCCTCGTGCCGATTACGTGCGCAAAGAAAGACGTCATGGTCTCGTAGTCCTGAAGGCCAGTCACGACATCGCGGTACGAGCCCATTTGGTCGCACACGCTTCGGAGCCGCTGCAGCACTGGCCACTGGAAATAGCTCGTGGTGGTGCCCTCGGTCGGTGCTTGGTTGATTGTCACGGCCCACTTTCCGGGAGAGAACGCCGAGACAACGCCCACGCAGCCCAGCACGGATACGCTCGTGTAGTAGTCCTTGCCGCGATGGAACCTGATGAGCCGCGAGTGCCTGCCGGTGCTGCGCGGCCAGACCCAGTCCATGTTTCGGACGAGCGTTGGGGCACCGTCGATATTGCACGAATAGCTCGAACAGCCGACCGCCCCGTAGATCTCGGCCATCTGGCAGCCGTCGTACATGAGGTTGCCAAGGACAACGTGGCTCAGCGGCTGGTCGGCGTGCTTGGCGATGGCCCTGACCTCGGCGACGTACTGCTCGCCAAAACAGCCGGCGATCATGTCCACGATCCGGCCGCCAAGTCTCGCCACGCCCTTGCCAGCAGCGACCACGAGAGGCCGGATATAGATGGGGTAGCACTCTGCCTGCTCAACGCAGAGGTTCACGACGTCATCGAGCAGCCGGCCGATGTTCTTGGCTTCCTGCCGGGCGACGTGGTTCCAGCGGGTATCGGGCGGGGCCTCCAGATCGACGTCATAGGTTGGTAGGCCAGTTTCTTCGTAGGGTTTGAGTTTCATGGGTTTGGTTGGGTTGGGCCGGGGTTGGGTTGGAGCCGGCCGGGGAATAGGATTTAGTTATGAAAGCCCGCTCCTATTGGGATATGGCGGGAGCGGGCGGGGAAAGGCGCAACAGGAACGGCGGCTGGCGGACGCCGTGGCCCGTGGGTTTCAACCGTCACGGCCGCTTTGGCAGACCTGTAAAGAGCGTCTGGAGGACGGCCAGCACCTCTGGCGGCAGGGCGGCGAGGCGTTGCGCCAACTCCTCGACCGCGACAGGCAGTTGGTCCAAACCGTTCGGGAGCGACGGCTGACCGGCCTCGGCTCCGTCGGCCTCGGAACTGCCGCTAGCCAGCGCAGCCCGAGGGCTGGTACAACGATTGGTACAACGCTTGCGAAGTCGTGTCGGAAGTGTTGGGGCTACAGGACTTAGAACTACGCCTTCACGGCTTCCCAAGCTGGATGTCGAGGGTTCGAGTCCCTTCGCCCGCTTTTCTTGTTTCGCCGGCCACCATCGGGAAAGTAAACGCCGGCTCCTCGTAACCCCGGCGGCGAGCGGGCAGCACGGCTACAACGTGAGGCTCATGGCTGGCTCGGGGCAGGGGGCTTGAGAAAGCCCCCGATCGCCACCGACAGGAGTGTGCCATCGGGCGACTGCCAGCGTCCGACGATCGGGAAGTCGCGGGTCATGCCCTGCACCGTGGCTGAGGTCGTTTCGAGGTAGTCAGCCACGCTCGAGGCCGATTCCCCCGCCTTTGCGTCGAGCACGACCTGCGTCCGCTTCTCGAGGGTCTCGGCCCGGGCGACCTGGATGCCGGTCTTCTCGGCGACCACGTGGGCCAAGGCCCGATTGCGGGCGACCGTCTCGGCCCTCTTACGGTCGAGGGCCGACGGGCCGGCGAGTTTGGCCGAGGCGATCCCCAGCACGAGCACCCGCCCGTCGGCCAGCCGGATCAGCTTCGCCCCGTCAGACTCCATAAGGAGCGGCTCGGCCAGGAGGTAGTCGGCGAACTCGGGGTCGAGCCGGACCTTGTCGAACGCGGATGGCTTGTCCACGACCCTCACGCCCGCCTTGGGGATCGTGAACGGAAGCGAAAAGTGGTCGTCCGCCAGCGTCTCCGCCCCGGCGGTAAGGCCGGAAAGCGAAAGCTCCTGATTGGGCCTGCAGCCGACCTGCCTGGCCAGGGCGGCGGTGGCGAAGCCCCGGGCCAGGCTGCGGTTGGCCTCGCGATCGCTGCGGGCGTCGAACGACGTCACGGCCCGCATCGTCACGCCGAGGCGATATGTTTCGCCGTCGGCGACGATCGTCACCACGGCCTCCCGGGGGCCGCCCAGGTTTACGGTGACGGGCTCGGTCGTGGCGGCCTCGGCGGCGGCAGCCTGGGCAGCGGTCGCCGAAAACGGGGTCGCAGCCACCGCGAGTCCGGCCCAGACTGCCGCGACGCGCACCGCCACGATCCGCACCACCGCCGTCGAGCCACCGCGGCGCCAGGCCGCCCGATTCGTCTGACTATTCGTCGAAGAAGCCTTTGGCACCGGGAAGCACGCCCCCTTTGTCCTCGAGTTTTCGTCGCTCCTCGGCGTCGGCCCCGGAGACTGCCGCCGGCTGGGCTCCCGCCTGCCGCGGCTTGTCGAGCTCGTTGGCGAGGTTCCGGGTTTTGTCGGCGAGGTCCTTGCTCCAGCCCATCACCGTGACATACATCTTTTCCTTCTCGTTGAGACTCACGGTCTTGAAGCCGAGCACCTGCATGCCGCGGACCATGCCCTCCGAGAATGTCTTGTACTTCTCGGTGTTCTTCGAGATCTTCTTGCCGCTCTCGGCGATGTCGGTGCCGTCCCCCTCGAGCGTGAGCTTCCGCTCGGTCTCGCTCGTCTCCGTGACCGAGACCTTCTCCTCGAGGAACTGCCGAAACTTCCCCACCGCCCGCAGCCGCGACTCGTTGCGGGCCGTCTGCAGGCCGTCGGCCGCGCCCAGCACGGTCGAAATCCGGGCCGCCCCGACCACCACCAGTTTCGTGATCGCGCCGGTCTTATCCTTGACGATGTCCACCACGCCATCGACCCCACTGTCGGCATAGTCGGAAATGATTTTGTCGAGCGTCGGGTGGCTCTCACCGAGCACCGCTGACTCGACCGCCGCCGATTGGCCAACCGGCTCGGCCGTGGCGACCGGCTGGGCATCGGCTCGGGGCGTAGAGAGCATCAGGGCCGCTGCGGCCGCGAGCCCACTCACTGATGATGATCGACGAACAGGAAAAGCCATGGGACACTCCAGGATGCAGGAAAGCGGTGCAGACGGTTCACTTGGCAGCGGGGACAGTCGCGGACGGCACGAATACCGGTGTCGCCTCGATCGAACGGACGCGGTCGAGCACGTCGGGGGCGATCTTCATTGGGTAGACGTGCCAGACCAGCGGGGTCAGGATCGCCTGGCCCGGCGCCGGGAGCGTGTAGCATAAGGGGCTGACATAAAGATTGACTGTTTGGGTTTCGTGAATGGCGAACACCGGCTCCTCGAACGTCGTCTGGAGGATCGGGGCCGTGGGAAACGTGTCTGGTCGCGGCCAAAGCCGCGGATTGCCGGCGTGGAAGACCCGCGGCCTCGGCCGGGCCCAGCCAAACCAGTAGGCCGGCCGCGGGAGCGAGGCGAGCGGGTCGTGGGTCTCGGTGTGGATCGTCTCGCCCCCCTCCGAGACCAGGTCGAGCCGAACCTGCATCGAGCCGGTCACGTGGCCGAGCGTGCGCGGCAGATCGACGTCGAGGGCATAGCCAGTCCACTGGGCGGTGCGGTGGTCGCTCGAGCCGCGGGTGAGCAGCCAGAGGCACCAGCTCCCGGGCCAGCGGGTGAGATCGGGCCCCAGCCGAAATGGTCCGCTGTCGGTCGTGCTTACCGCGGCCAGTTCCCGACGGGCGGGCGAATCGTGCCACACGGGAGATGTGCGATCTGACCAGATCGGATTGATCTTGGCAGTCACGGCCGTCTTGGCGCGGGCCGTCTGCTCGAGGAGCGGGATGAGTTTTTCGAGCAGGGCCCGGTACTTCTCCCGGTCGGTTTCGAGGGTGTACGTGACCGTGAGCAGCTGTTTCTCGGCGTCGTAGTCGAGCGGCTTGAAGGGGAGCGCGGTGGCGTGGAGCACGTTGGGCAGTTCGGAGAACCTGCGAAAGAGAAGATCGGCGGCATGATCGCGGGCCTCCTTGCGGGTGACCGCCGAGGCGACGAGGTCAGCCCCCGACAGTTCGAGCGTGCTCACCTTCGCCGCCCGCAGGTTTTCCATCAGCTTACCACTCTCGAGATCGGCCGAGACCTTGACCGTCACCAGCCCCCCTTCGGTAGAACGCGAAAGTTCTTCATAGCGGACCACGAAGGCGTCGCTCGCGGTGAGCACCTTGTCGGAGACGACGTCGTCCTTGTCGGTCAAAGTCTCGCTGTCCACGTAGACGCCGACCGCCTGCCGGACGGCGTTTCGGAGGGCGTCCTTGATCGCCTCCGACGCCGTGGCTCCCGAGCCCTCGGCAATCTCGGTGTGGAACTGCGGCCCTGAACTCTGCTTGGGGGCGGCATCTGCATCATCGTCGCGGCGGGCGTCAGCATGCGAGCGCGGCGCGAACTTCCCGGTCAGCTCGTCGAAGGCCGCAAACCGTCCCGTCCGCCGATCGATCGCGTAGACATCGCCGGAGAGCAGCTTGACGGCGGCCCGCACATCGCGGCCGGCGGCGAGCGACTCACGCTCGGTGGCCTGCTCGGACGCGGAATAGACGAGTGTTTCGGCCGCGAGGCTGAGGAGCCAGATGTGGCGTGTGTCGGTGGGCCCCAGAAGCAGAATCGCATGCTGCGGCACGGCCACGAGCGGAGTTGCCGCCGCCGGCTCGTCGGCTGCGATCGGAACAGCCGTCCCGCAGACCACCGCGGCGACAAACAGTATGGCTCTGGCGTGCATCCAGCGATGAAACCTCGCGGGGACGATAGCCCAATCGATGGCATCGCTGCAAACATGCCGTGAAAAACCGCCGATCAACGCCAACATGCAGTCCTAACGTTTCTGCCGTGCGTCCTAGCCGAAAGTCGAGAGCGTCGCGGCTCGATTTCAGGCTTCCGTTTTCATCGCCGATCTCGTCCCGCCGCCGCTGCCGGCGGGCCTGGGGCCGACGGTCGGGCTACGGGAGGCTGCTGCGACGCGGATCACAAGCCCCGCTCTCACGACACCTCGCCCCGCTCGGCCGTCGTTTGCCGAACCGCCCTTGGCCGACCAACCCTTGATTGGCCGACCTATCCTTCGGCAAGGGGATGACGACACGGGACATCGCCGATGCGATGGGCATCACCGTGCACACGGTCAACAGCCATCGCAAGTCGATCGTGGCGAAGCTCGGCGTCGTGGGCGCGGAACTCGTGCGACTAGCCACGATCTACAACCACGCCCGCTGACACCGCAGCGGACGGAGACGCCAGCCAGCGTGCCGGGAAGTCCTGTCGGCTCTGCGCGATACGCCCCGCACGATCACGCCGATTTCTTGCCACCGGCCTTGCGGAACTCCGACGGCGGAATCGGATCGGGCTGCGACCAGATGCCGAGCTTCTGCGCCTGGGCCTGGGACTGGAGGGCCGCCAGCGACTGGTCGCTGGAATACGCCGAATAGTGCCAGGCCATGCCCGAGGCCACCATCTGCCGGTTCACATCCACGCCGTCGGCATAGAGGTGGCCGATCCAGCGGCCGTAGCGATCCTTGCCGTCGTCCACCACGGTGATCGTCTTCCCGAACACCATGCTTGCCAGGGCCTGCCGCGACACCTGCCCGAAGTCCTGCTTCGCCTCGGGCGCGTCGATCTCGGCGAGCCGGATTTTCTGCTGCTGATTGTTCTCGTCGATGCAGGTGACGGTGTCGCCGTCGTACACGGCCACCACCTTCCACTGGTGAGTGTTGGCCGGCGTGCCGGGAGGCGCGGCCGCCTGCACCGGGGGCGCGGGGCCGCCACTGCTCACGGGCTGGGCGGCGATCGGCTGCGCACCTGCTCCCGACGGGATCGGTGCGACGGGCGGCGGCAGCGGTGTCATCTGCGGCGTCGCGGCAGTCGGTGTCGACGCGACGGCCGCACCCATCGCAACGCCGGCGGCCCCTGCCACGGCCGGCGCAGCCACACCCGTCCACTGACTCGGCGGCTGACTCAGTTGCTGGTTGAAGGGCTGTTGCGGCGCGACGCCAGGAGGTGGCGGCACGTCTGACGGCACCCATTGCTGGGGCGGCGGCGTCAGCGGCGTGCCCGTGAGCGCCCGCGAGTTCGCCGGGAACTGATACGGCTGCGGTGCATACCGCGCGACCGTGGCCGGTGGCAGCGTCGTGGCGGCCGGTGCGGCGCCGCTCGTCTGATAGTTCCAAGGCGATGTGTAGGGCTGACCGGCCACACCGGGACGGTTCACGCCCGGCGCCGTGCGACCCACCGGCACCCGGCTGGTCGCCTGAGGCACCGCCAGCACCGGCGGCCCACTCTGGTAGGTGAAGACATACGTGGGCGCGAAATACATCGTCAGCGGCCGGCCGTCGGGGCCGATGCCTTGATAGGGAACGGCCTGTGGCTGCCAGCCGGCGGGAATCGCGCCCCCCTGAATCACGGCGGTGGGCAGCGCGGGGGCCTGCCAGTAAGGCAGCGTACCGCTCGTGATGCTGCCCGAGGTGCCGGTGGTGGCAGCAGTCGCGGGCGCGCCCAGCCACATCAGGGCCGCGCATACGGCTCCGGCGATTCCGGCAGCGAGTTGTCGGCATCCGTGCCGCACGCCCTGTGCCCTCCTGGCAACGGACGGCTTGTAGCACCGGCCCGCCCCCTCGTGCGATCGGACTTTTCGGCGGGAGACGTCGAATTGAATCCAGCCAGCCCCGCACGCCTTGCCGCCCGGCGACGTTCTGGGTGAACTGGGGCAAATGACGAACCTTTCGCGAGTCGGTGGTGCATGGATGGCGGGCCTGGTCTGGCTCGTCTCGTGCGCGGCGTGGGCGGCCGACCCTGCCGCCACCGATGCTTTCGCTGCCACCGCCCGCAGGGCCGGCCTGCGCGTGATCTCGAGCCCGCGGCTCGTACTCGTGACCGACCGGCCACCGCGGGACGGCGATGGCGTTGCCGAGCTGCCCGTCGTGTTCGACCAGGCCTTCGCCGAGTGGTGTCGGCACTACGGAATCACCGCCGACTCACTGCCGCAGTGGCGGGCCTGTGGCTGCCTGATGGCGGATCGCGAGCGGTTTCGCGCCGCAGGCCTGCTGCCCGCCGATCTGCCCGCCTTCACCAACGGGTTCTGTCTCGACGATCGCTTCTGGCTCGTCGACCAGTCGAACCCGGCCTACCGCCGACACCTGCTGCTGCACGAGGGCGTGCACGCCTTCACGCTCACCGTGCGAGCGCTCGCGGCTCCGCCGTGGTACACGGAGGGCATCGCCGAATACCTCGCCACGCATCGCCTGGAGCCAGCGGCCGCCGGCCCGCCGCGGTTCATCGCGACACCCCTGCCGGACAGCGCAGCCGACGTCGAACAGCTCGGACGGATCGAGCATCTGCGACGGCTGCATGCCACGGGGGCCGCGCCGGCATTCGAGGCCGTGCTCGCGGCGACGACCTCGGGCCACGGCGACATCTCTGCCTACGCCGCCAACTGGGCGGCCGTCACGATGCTCGCCCGACACCCCCACTACGCAACGCAGTTCGAGGCGCTCGAGCGCGGGCCGCTCGATGCGGCGCTCACCGAGCGGCTGGCCGAGACCGACGGCTGGGATCAGGCCCGCGCGGGCCGTGACTTCGACGCTTTCGGCGCGGACGTCGATTACGGCTTCGACTTCGCCCGCTCGGCCGTCGACTGGTCACCGGGCAGGCCGCTCACTGCGCCGACGGAGGTGCAGGTCGATGCCACCCGTGGCTGGCAGAACACGGGCCTCAGGCTCGCGGCCGGCAGTCGCTATGCACTCGCCGCCATGGGGCGGTGCACGCTCGGCACGGTCGTCGATCCCGCGTCGCGTGAATCCACATCGGTCGAGAGCGAGGCCCGCGGCATCTCACTCCGCTGGTATCGCGGCCGGCCGATCGGCCGGCTGATCGCGGCCCAGTGGATCGATCGGCCGGCGGCCGGCCGGCCGCG
>CAMDDA010000042.1 GCA_945890755.1 Candidatus Kuenenia stuttgartensis | reverse complement strand
TCGAGCGTCGCCCCCCGCCGGTTCGTCGAAGACCGCGTGAGCACGACGTGGTCGAAACGGCCCGTCGCGACCGCGAGCATCTCCTCGATCTGCTTGTCGTTGCTGGCAGCGAACACGAGCACCCGTGGCTGCCGCGTTGCAAGCACGGGCGCGAGTGTATCGAGGAGCGACTCCATCGATGCGACGTTGTGGGCCGCGTCAATGACGACGAGCGGCGAACTGGAGAGCCGTTCGATCCGGGCCGGCAGCCGGGCCGTGGCCAGCCCGCGCACGATCGCCGCCTCTGGCACGGCGTGGCCGAGGGCATCGAGATGGCGGGTCGCCATGACGGCGACCGCCGCGTTTTCGGCCTGATGCCGGCCGGGCATGGCATGCCGATACCGTCGCGACGCGGCGCGGCCGACATTCGTCGTCACCTCGACCTCACCGCCTGCGAGCGGATCGTCACCGGCAGATTCGATGACCGCAGCCTGAAAGTCACGGCCGAGTTGCAGGAGGGGGGCCCGCCGCCGCCGTGCCGTGGCGGCGATGACACGGCGTGCATCCGGGTGCAGCGCGGCCGAGATCACGGGCGTGCCGGGCTTGATGATGCCCGCTTTTTCTCGCGCGATGTGGCCGATCGTCGGCCCCAGGATCGCCATGTGATCGAGACTGATGCTCGTGATCACGGAGAGGATGGTGTTGGCGACGTTCGTCGCATCGAGGCGGCCGCCGAGCCCCGTCTCCAGCACGGCGATATCGACACCGGCACGGGAAAAGTGGACGAAGGCGGCGGCTGTCACCACCTCGAACCAGGTCGGCCGCCGTCCGCCCCGCCGCGCCGCCGCCTGGTCGAGCACGTCCACGGCGGGAATCACGACCCGGAACGCAGCCACGAGATCAGCCGCGGAGATCGGCCGGCCGTTCACGCAGATCCGTTCCTCGACCGTATGCACGTGGGGTGACATGTAGCGGCCCACGCGGTGCCCCGACTCGGCGAGGATGTCGGCGATCATCGCGACCGTGGAGCCCTTGCCCTTGGTGCCCGCCACGTGCACGGCGGGATACCGCAGGTGCGGCATGTCGATGGCGGCCAGCAGCCGCCGCATGCGGGTCAGGCCGAACACGCTCGTGCCGCTCCCGGTCTGCGGCGAGCGTTCGAAATCGACCCGCCCATCGAGCCACGCAAGCACGTCGGCCCGCGTCGAGATCGTGACAGCCGGCTCCGCGGGGAGGGGCTTCTGTCGTCGTTGACCGGTTCGGAGTCGCCGCATGTTTCGCAGATTGCCCGACGTGCCATCGTGGGAACGGCCGCTGGGGGCGTTTCCACGGCTGGTTGACTGGATCCGGTTGAAGTAAGCCGGCTGACGTGCTCCGGCTCGGGGGCGGTACAAGTCGCCGCTGCGCGGTCCTTCGGATCGTCGCGGCGGACCTCGAAGACTCGGTCCAAATGCTCCTCGAGCTTGCACCGACCCCCTCGCCTACCCGATTTGGTTTGCCGGGAGGGCGGTACAGATCAACCGTAGCTGCCGTAGTGTATCTCCGGTTTGGATGGCGAAGCGGGCTTGACGGTCAGCGGCTGTTTCCCGACTGTCCTCGCATGTTCGCGGACACACGTCCCACCGCTGCCGTTTCCAGCCGCGCCGTCATCCGGTTCGTGGTCGCGGGGGCGGTCGCATCCCTTGCCGGCCTGCTCCATGCCCAGGAGGCGTTGCCCACCGTGGGGGAGCCGCCGCCGATGTATGTGGCCGAGCCGTTCGCGGGGCCCGGCCTCGCCGGCATGCCCGGCAGCGTCGTGCCCGAGATGCTGCCCGACTGGCCGCGGTGGTTCGCCGGGGCGAGCGGCCTCGTGATGACCCGCACGCTGTCCTCGGGCGCCGCCACGATGGAGCCGCTCGACGGCCGGCAACTGTTCACGAGCGACGCCTCGGCCACCTGGTCGGGTGGCGTCGATCTTCACGTCGGCCGCTGGTTCGGTCCGCGGCAGCACCACGCCGTCGAGCTGATCTATTGGGGGCTCTACAACGTCGGCTCCTCCGCGTCGCTCACGGCTGACCCGCCCGCGATCATGGCCATCCCGCAGGCGCCGGGCGTGACCGTGAGCGGCACGTCGGCCGGGGCCTGGCTCCAAGATGCGTCGGGCCAGTGGATCAGCCGCTCCGACGTGGTGAACGACATCGAGATCAACTGGATCTATTCGCTCTGGGAGCGGCCCGAATTTCTGCCCCGCGATCGCTCGGTCAGCCTGATGTGGCTGGCAGGTTTTCGCTTCTTCCAGGTTGGCGACACGCTCACGCTCGCCACGGCGTCGAGCCTGCCCGATCTCGACAGCCTGCAGCTGGGGGTGGCGACGAACAACAACATCTATGGCGCCCAGGTCGGGGCCAAGTTCGACTGGATGTTCATGCCGCGGGTGCGGCTGGCCATCGTGCCGAAGTTCATGATCGGTGGCAACGCGATCACGAACACCACGTCGCTCGGCGATCAGAGCGGCGCCGACGCCGTCTTCGCCGGTGGCGATCCGGTGAACGTGCATTCGACGCTCGGGGTCTTCTCCTGGCTCGGCTCGGTCGATACGGGTGTCGCCTGGGATATCACCGATCGCTGGAGCCTGTCGATCGGCTACCGCGTGGTGGGCGTGGGCAACATCGCCCAGGCCGACGGCCAGTGGCCCTCGGTCATCGATTCGCCCGGCTCGCTCGAGGGCATCGATGCGGGCTCGAGCACGATCGTCCACGGTGGCTTCGCCGGCTTCGAGTCGCGATACTGAGCCGACGAGGAGACGACGCGATGCAGCCCCAGCAAGCCTGTGACCTGACCGCCAAGAAGTGCGTGCCCTGTGAAGGGGGCGTGCCGAAATACTCCGCCGCCGAGGCCGAGGCCCAGGTGGCGGCCATGCCCGGTTGGCGGCTCACGCACGACGCCACCCGGATCCGCCGCGACTGGCGGTTCGGAAACTTTCGCGAGTGCGTGAAGTTCTTCAATAACGTGGCCGCGCTGGCCGAGCGGGAGCAGCACCACCCCGACCTGCATCTCGAGGGCTACCGCAACGCCTGGGTCGAGATCTTCACCCACGCCATCGGCGGCCTCTCCGAGAACGACTTCATCCTCGCCGCGAAGATCGACGCCATCGCGCCCATCACGCCGTGAGGGGCTGCCCACGCGATAGGATCGCTCGCGAGGCAATCGTTCGCATAGAAGCCCCCAGGCGCAAGCCGGGGGATCGCGACGCGGAAGCGTCGGCCAGGCCGTTTTGTTATTTGGTGCCGTCTCAGGATGCGGGGCGGTCGCGGCTTCCGCCCCGAGATCCCCTCGCTCGCGCTCAGGGCTTCCTTGTGCGATCCCCTCGCTCGCGCTCAGGGCTTCCTCGGGGGAGGCTCGGTTCAGCCGCCGCAGTAGTCGATGGCCCGGGCGATCTCGCTCTTGAGATCCTTGCGGGCCACGATGCGGTCGACGAAGCCGTGCTCCAGGAGAAACTCGCTCGTCTGGAAGCCCTTCGGGAGTTCGACGCGGATCGTGGCCTTGATCGTCCGCGGTCCGGCGAAGCCGATCAGGGCCCGTGGCTCGGCGAAGCAGAGGTCGCCGAGCGAGGCGAAGCTCGCGGCCACGCCGCCCATCGTGGGGTTGGTGAGCACGGAGATGAAGAGGCCGCCGGCCTGCGAGTAGCGAGCCAGGGCCGCCGACACCTTCGCCATCTGCATGAGCGAGAGGATGCCCTCGTGCATCCGGGCGCCGCCGCCGGAGGCACTGACGATGATGAGCGGGAGTTTCTGGGTGGTGGCCCGTTCCACGAGGCGGGCAAGCCGCTCGCCCACCACGCTCCCCATGCTGCCCATGATGAACGACGAGTCGGTCACGCCGCAGGCCACTCGGCGGGCGCGGATCATGCCCGTGCCGGTGAGGGCGGCGTCGCGGAGTCCCGTTCGCTTCTGCTCCGAGACGATCCGATCGGCATAGGGCTTCTTGTCGCGAAAGCCGAGCGGGTCTGTGGGGGCGAGGCTCGCGTCCCATTCCTCGAACGTGCCGGCGTCGAGTAGCTGCTCAATCCGCTGCGCGGCCGACACATACCAGTGGAAGCCGCACCGCGGGCAGACGTTGAGCAGTTCCTCCGCCTCCTTGCGGTAGATCGTGGCGCCGCAGCCGTCGCACTTGAGCCACAGGCCCTCCGGCACGCCCCGCTTGGCCCGCGGGCCCCGGGCTGCGGGCTGCTCGCGGGCGTTGGTAACGGGCGGGATGGCCGGCACGGTCGAGGCCGAGCTGGCGACGGTGGTCTGCTGACTGCCTTCCATGGTCGTCACGACTGCTGGGGAAACGGACACTGATCCTCGCCGCCCGCAGTGTAGTCGGGGCGGCGGGGGCGATGCTGCGCGAGTTGCCTACACCCTGACGGGGGGCCGTCGCACCGGCCTCCACTGGGCGGCCAGCGGCAGTTCGACGGTGGCCGGGCCTCCCTGGTCGCAGTCCCAGAGGTCGCCCATCGATTCGCCCGACACGAGCCAGCGGACCACCCGGTCGAGTGGCTGCGGCACCACGACGGCCACGCGGCCGCGGGCATGCCGCCGCAGCAGGTGTTCGAGCGCCTCCTCGACGCGGAGGCAGGCATCCTCGAGCAGTTCACCCTCCGGCGGAGCCACCGCCCACGGGTTGTCCTGCCACTGGCGGTAGAGCCGGGGCTGCTTGCAGCGGATTTCATCCACGAGCATTCCCTGCCAGAGTCCCTGGTCGAGATTCGAGAGGAGCGGCAGCGGCCGGGCCTTCAGGCCGCAGCTGCGGGCGATCGGCCGACTCGCTTCACGGGCGGCGGCATCGGCGGCGACGTACAGAGCGACGGGGGGCTGCGCCGCGAGCACCGCGGCGGCGGCTTCGGCGGCGGCGACACCGGCAGGGGCCAGCGGCACGTCGAGCGTGCCCCGAATACGGCCCTGCAGATCGTAGTCGGTCGGACCCGAGCGGATGACGATCAGATGATCGGGCATGTGGGGTGAAGAAGCTCCAGGAGATGCGGGATCAGAAGATGCGGAATCAGGGTGAGCAGGGTGCGGTGGACGATGGGGGGCGATCAGGCCGCCGAGCGGGCGATGGTTTCCAATTCCGTGATGGCCCGGCCGTAGTCGGTGGTGCGGATCACGGCGCTGCCGGCGACGATCAGCTCCGCCCCGGCGGCCGCGACTGGGCCGACCGTCTCGGTCGAGATGCCCCCATCGACACCGAGCCGGAACGTCGCGCCTCGGGCCGCCCGCAGGGCTGCGAGATCGGAGAGCTTTTCGATCGCCACGGGATTGAACCGCTGGCCGCCATACCCGGGCTCGACGCTCATCACGAGCACACCGTCGCAGGCATCGAGGTAGGGCTCGACCCGCGACAGCGGCGTCTCAGGGCTCAAGGCGAGGTGGGCGCGGGGGCCGAGTGAGGCAATGGTTTCGAGGGCCCGCCGTGGGTCGGAGAGTCCCTCGACGTGCACTGTCAGGATGTCGGCGCCGAGTGCGGCGTAATCGGCGAGCGACCGCTCCGGCTCCTCGATCATGAGGTGGACCTCGATCGGCACCTTCGCCGCCCGGCGCACGGCTTCGACCACCACCTGGCCATAGGTGAGCTGGGGTACGAACCGCCCATCCATCACGTCGAGGTGGATGGCCTGGGCGCCCGCGGCTTCGAGCCGCTCCACCTCGCGAGCCAGATGCCCAAAATCACAGAGCAACAGGGCGGGGAGCACCACGGGACCGTGTGTGTCCAGAGTCGCCGTGAGCTGGTCGAGGGGCTGTCCTACCGGGTGGGTCACGTCCGCTGGGCTGCCGATTCGCGTCAGGGCCACCGTGCCCTGGTTGCATGGCGGTCAAGACTACCATGCCCGGCGGCCGGCCGTCGCGGGGGGGCTGCCCAGCCGCTCACGAAAGCCTCATACTGCGAAGGTACACCATCCGGCCAACGGGCTACGTGGCTCGGGTTGGATATCGATTTCGACAGTAAACCCTCGGACGGGAGCAGGTTTCATGCGGATGGAAACGACGCGGTGGATGGCGGCGATTGGTGCGGCGGTCCTGATCGGTGTCGGGGCCGTTGGCATGGCCCAGGAAGTCGATCCGTCGCTCGGGGGATATTCGCGGGCGGCCGGCGAGGTGTCGGGATCGCTCAAGTGCGTCGGTTCCGACACGATGAACAACCTCGTCGCTCTCTGGGCCGAGGGATTCAAAAAGTTTTATCCGAGTGTCCGCGAGGCCGTCGAAGGCAAGGGATCGGCATCCGCACCGCCGGCCCTTACCGAGGGCACCTGCACGTTCGGCCCGATGAGCCGCGACATGAAGCCCTCCGAGATGGACGCCTTCAAGGAGAAGCACGGCTACCCGCCCGTGATGGTGCCTGTGGCGATCGACATGCTCGCCGTCTTCGTTCACAAGGACAATCCGCTCGCGGGCCTGTCGCTGCAGCAGGTAGACGCGATCTTCTCGAAGAATCGCACCGGCGGTGCGAAGGACGAGATCCTCACCTGGGGCGACCTCGGCCTCGAGGGGGAGTGGAAAGACAAGCCGATCAGCCTCTATGGCCGCAACGCCACGAGCGGCACCTATGGCTATTTCAAGGAGCACGCACTCTTCAAGGGAGACTTCAAGCCGACCGTGAAGGAGCAGCCGGGCAGTTCGGCGGTGGTACAGGCCGTGGCGAGCGACCGGTTCGCGATGGGCTACAGCGGCATCGGCTATCGCACGGCCGATGTCCGCGTGGTGCCGCTGTCGGCAAAGACCGGCGCGGCCTTCGTGGAGGCCGACCCGAAGTTCGCCTACTCCGGCGAGTATCCGCTGTCGCGGTTCCTGTATCTCGGCGTCAACCACAAGCCGGGCACGGCGCTCGATCCGCTGCGGCGGGAGTTCCTGCGGTACGTGCTCAGCGGCACCGGCCAAGGGGACGTGAAGAAGGACGGCTACCTGCCCGTGACCGCCGCCGTCGCCAAGCGGGCACTGACGAGTGTCGGCATCGCCGCTCCCTGAGATCGATCCGCTGACGTGGCCGCCCCGACCCCGCCCGCGGGGCGGTCCCACTTCACCCCACCCGCGACCTTGTCGAACGGATGCCGCCCGGGATGCATGCCCAGACCTCGTTCACCGGACGCGCCCGGCGGCGGGCTACCCGCCCATGGGTGCGGGCAAGCGACACGCTGGCCAGGCTGTTGATCACGCTCGGCGGCATCGGCACGATCGTGGCCGTATTGCTGGTGGGAGTGTTTCTGCTGGCGGTCGCGCTGCCGCTATTCAAGCAGGCTCGGGCACGGCTCGACGGGGTGGCGGCGGTGCCCTTTGCGGCGAGCGGGCCCGCAGCGGTCGAACTCGATGAATCGGCGGCCGTCGCGGTCGCCGTCGATCTTCCCGGGCCCGGCACCGACGGCGGCGTGATGCTCCTCTCGGTGGCCGATGGCGCGGTGCTGGCCCGCAGTTCGGCCGCGGAATGTCGGCTCGACTCAGCGACCGTGGTGCGGATCGTGCCGGGAGGCAGGCTGGCGGCCGTCGGCTTCGCAGATGGGTCGCTCCGCACGGGCGAGATCGGCGTTCGCTCGACGTTCATCGACGCCGCCGCGCTCCCGGCCGGAGCCCGCGAGCTGGGCCGGGGCGGCGCCGTCGCCACGGCCGATGGCGTCGTCACCCGGGCCGACAACGGCCGCTACGCACGGGTCGCCGTCGTGACCGAACTCGCCGAGGCGACCCGTTCCCTCGACAAGCCGGTCGTCGATATCGACGTCACTTCCGCATCCGGCGGGCCGCTCGTCGCCGCCCTCGATGAGGCGGGGCGGGTGCGGATCGAGTCGGTGACATCCCGCCGCAACCTGCTGACCGACGAAGTCGTGACCTCCGCCGTCGGCTCCACCATCGAGCCGGTCGCCGGATTTACGCCGCGGTTCGTCCGCGTGTCGGAACTGGGTGATCAGCTGTTCCTGTTCGCCGCTGACGGCGCCGCGCGGCGGTACGTGATCCGCGATGTCGAGGCGCCGGTTGAGATGGAACCATTCGACGCCGCTCCCGGAGAGCCTGGTGTGGCGGCGGTCGAGCGGCTCTTCGGCGGCTCGTCGTTGGCGGTCGCCGACACCACGGGCCGGGTGCGGGTGTTCTTCACGGCCCGCACGGAACAGGCCGCCGCCGACGGGATCGCGGTGGTCGCTGCGCACGAGTTTGCCTCCGCCGGGCCTGTGACGGCCCTGGCCGCCTCACCGCGATCGCGGCTCTTCGCGGCTGCGTCCGCCGACGGCCGGGTGCGACTGCTGCAGGCCACGCGGGCCGCGACCGTGCTCGATCTGCCGTCGGCCACGCAGGCCGCGGGCCAGGCCGCGACGCGGCTGTGTCTCGCCCCCCGCGAGGATCGCCTGCTGGGTGTCGGCCCGGCCGGCATGGCATCCTGGTCGATCGAGGCCGGCTACCCGGAGGTCTCGTTCGCCACGCTCCTCCGCCCTGTTTGGTATGAGAATTATCCGCGGCCCGTCCATGCCTGGGAGACGACGGGTCACGAGGCCTTCGAGTCGAAGTTCGGCTTCATTCCCCTCGTGTTCGGCACGGTGAAGGCCACGCTCTATGCGATGGTGTTCGCCACGCCGATCGCGATCCTGGCGGCGATCTACGCGAGCCAGTTTCTCCATGCCCGCTGGCGGGCCCGGATCAAACCCACGATCGAACTCATGGCCGGGCTTCCCAGCGTGGTGCTCGGCTTCATCGCCGGCCTCGTCTTCGCGCCCCTGATCGAGGGGGCCGTGATGCCGGTGATCACCGGCCTCTTCACCGTGCCGCTCGCGCTGCTCATCGGCGCCCTCGTGTGGCAGCTCATGCCGTCGGGCTCGCGCAGCCGGCTGGCCGCCTGGCGATTCCTGCCCGTCGGTTTCCTGGCGCTGCCGGCCGGGGTACTCGCTGCCGGAGGAGCCGCGCCGGTCGTCGAACGGGTGCTGTTCGCCGGCGACTTCCGGGGCTGGCTGGACGGCCAAGGGGGGAGTGGATTCGGCGGCTGGATGCTGGCCCTCGTGCCGCTCGCTGCCGTCGTGATCGCGGGCGTCACGGGGCGGTTCGTGCAGCCCTGGCTCCGCCGTGCGGGGGCCCGTTGGAGTGATCGGCAGGCGGCTGTGGCGTCGTTCTTCGTTTTTGCGGGTGGAGCGGTGGCTGCCGTGCTGCTCGCCGCCGCTGCCGCCGTGTTTCTCGACGCCCTGCGGATCGACACGCGGGGCGGCCTGTTCGGCACCTACGTGCAGCGGAACGCCCTCGTCGTGGGGCTCGGCATGAGCTTCGCGATCATCCCGCTCATTTTCACGATCGCCGACGACGCGCTGATGAGCGTGCCGGACCATCTCCGCAGCGCCTCGCTCGGCGCCGGGGCGACGCCCTGGCAGACGGCCGTGCGGGTGATCGTGCCGGCCGCGGCGAGCGGCCTCTTCTCCGCCGTGATGATCGGACTCGGCCGGGCGGTGGGGGAGACGATGATCGTGCTCATGGCCGCGGGTAATACGCCGATCGTGGATTGGAATCTGTTCAACGGCTTCCAGACGCTCTCGGCGGCCATCGCCACCGAGTTGCCCGAGGCGGCCCGGGGCAGCGCGCATTACCGCGTGCTCTTTCTGGCGGCCCTGGCGCTTTTCGTGCTGACCTTCATCGTGAACACGGCCGCGGAGCTCGTGCGGCAGAGGTTCCGGAGGCGTGCCCATGAGCTCTGATCGCCCGCGGCCCCGCCGCCTCCGCAGCCGCTACACGAACCTCGCCGCCCACGGCGAGCCCTGGGTCTGGCTCACGGGCGGGGCACTCGCGTTCGCTCTCACCATGATCCTGGGCCTGCTGGCGTTCATCGCCGTCCGCGGCGCCTCGACCTTCTGGCCCATGCCGCTGGAACTCGTCGAACTGGACGACGGCCGGCGGGCGCTGGGCGAGGTGTCGGGCCGCGAGACGGCAGCGACGGCGGCCGAGGGCCGCGAGGCCCGTCCGGCGCGGCGGCTGATCCGCACCGCCAATTTCGAATTGAGTGGCACCCACTACGAGTGGTTCGACGAGGTCCGGATCGCCGCGTCGAGCCTGCCCGAGTGGGCGACCGCGGTGGAGCGGCTCGAAGGGGGCCGGTTTCATGGCTTCCCGAAACGGCTCCTGCACGGCGACGACGTGGTGGCCGAGGGGCCGGCCGCGACCTGGGCGGCCTATGAACGCGAGCACCCGCCGGCGTGGAAGCGGCATCGTCAAGCCGTGCGGATCGACAAGGTGGAGCGTGGTGAGCTGCAGCGGCGGCTGCGGGCGGCCAGACTCGCCGTCGTGCAGGCCGGCCTCGATTCCGGTGCGGACAGCCCCGCCCGCGTGCAGGCGGCCGCACGCGAGCGCGACGTCGTCGCCCACGTCGAAGCGGAGACCGTGGCCCTCGACGAGGCGGTCGCGAAGCTCCGGGCTGCCAACGAGGGCTGGCGCATGGAGTTCGAGACGGCCGCGGGTGACACGACGAGCCTGCCGCTCGACGGCATCGTGCGGGCCTGGCAGCCCAACCGCCTCTCGCTCCTCGGCAAGCTGGGCGTCTATGGCTCGCGTTGGGGCGAGTTTCTCGGTGACGACCCCCGCGAGGCCAACAGCGCCGGCGGCGTCTTCCCAGCGATCTGGGGCACCGTCGCGATGACGCTCATCATGGCCCTGCTCGTGGCCCCCTTCGGAGTGCTCGCGGCTCTCTACCTCCGCGAGTATGCCTCCCGTGGGCCGGTCACCGCGGCCGTGCGGGTGGCGATCAACAACCTCGCCGGCGTGCCCAGCATCGTCTACGGCGCCTTCGGGCTCGGCTTTTTCTGCTACGGCCTCGGCGCCGGCATCGACGAACTCTTCTTCAAGGCCAGCCTCGTGGCCGACAGCCAGCCCACGTTCGGCACGGGCGGCCTGCTCTGGGCGTCGCTCACCCTCGCGCTCCTCACGCTGCCGGTGGTGATCGTGGCCACTGAGGAGGCGCTCTCTGCCGTACCGAACTCGATGCGGGAAGGCTCCTATGCCTGCGGCGCCGGCAAGTGGCAGACGATCCGGCGGATCGTGCTCCCGCGGGCGCTGACGGGCATCATGACCGGCCTGATCAAGGCGATGGCCCGCGGCGCCGGCGAGGTGGCGCCCCTGATGCTCGTGGGGGTGAAGAAGCTCGCGCTCGAACTGCCCGTGGACGGCACGTTTCCGTTCGTGCATCCCGAGCGGGAGTTCATGCACCTCGCCTACCTGATCTACGACGTGGGCTTTCAGAGCCCCAACAGCCAGGCCGCCCAGCCCATGGTGTTCACGATCACGTTCCTGCTCGTCGCGATCATCGCCCTGCTCAACCTCGCCGCCGTCTGGCTGCGGTCGCGGCTCCGCCGTCGTTATGTGGCCCAGCAGTTTTAGGTGCGACGCGGTGGGGCGACCTCCTGTGGTGGGAGTGAGGGGCCGCCCATGCCCCTTCGCCGGACGCTCGCTACGTCGACCAATCCGCCAACGCGGATCGGTGCCCGCTGCCCTCCGCCACATCCGCCCTTGCCTCTGGTAAGATTGATGGACCTCTTTCGAAAGTGATGCGATCCCATGCAGACGCAAACCCAGCCCGCGCAGCGGCTCGTCGATCCGCCGGCCGTGCCGACCGACCGCCTCGTCGCCGTGGCGGCCGGAGGCGAAGTGACGGCGGAGGTGCACGACGCGGTGCTCCGTGAGACGCCCGTGCTCGAGATCGACCGGTTCAATCTCTGGTACGGCGCCAAGCAGGCGCTCCATCGCATCACGATGCCGGTCGCACACGGCAAGGTCACCGCCCTCGTCGGCCCGAGTGGCTGCGGCAAATCGACGCTCCTGCGAAGTGTGAACCGGCTCAACGACCTCGTGCAGAGCGTGCGGATCACCGGCGACATGCGGCTCAATGGTGACTCGATTTATGACCCGCGAATGGACGTGATCGAATTGCGGAAGCGGATGGGCATGGTGTTTCAGAAGCCCAATCCGTTTCCGATGAGCATCTACGAGAACGTCGTCTACTCGCTGCGGATCGACGGCGAGAATTCCCGGCCCGTGCTCGACGAGGTGTGCGAACTGAGCCTGCGGGGCGCCGCCCTCTGGGACGAGGTGAAGGACCGCCTGCACGACAGCGCCCTGGGCCTGTCGGGCGGCCAGCAACAGCGACTCTGCATCGCCCGGGCGATCGCCGCCGAGCCGGAGGTGCTCCTGCTCGACGAGCCCTGTTCCGCCCTCGATCCGATCGCCACCGGCAAGGTGGAAGACCTGATTCAGGAACTCCGCGGCCGCTACTCCGTGCTCATCGTCACCCACAACATGCAGCAGGCCAGTCGCACGAGCGACTACACCGCCTTCATGTATCTGGGCCGGCTGATCGAATACGGCCCGACGACCGAGATCTTCACCAAGCCGATTCTGCGCGAGACCGAGGCCTACGTGACGGGCCGGTTCGGCTGATTCCTTGGATCCCGCCGCCGATGACCAAGCACATCGAACGCCAGATCGACCAGCTCAAGGAGCGGATTCTCCGTGTGGGAACCCTCGTCGAGGAGGCGATCTCGAAGTCGATCACGGCCCTCATCAACCGCGACGCTCATCTCGCCCAGCGGGTCATGGCCAACGACGAGGAGATCGACCGGATGGAGGTCGAGGTGGAGGAGGAGTGCCTCAAGGTGCTCGCCCTCTATCAGCCCGTCGCGGCCGACCTGCGATTCGTGGTGGCCGTGCTCAAGATCAACAACGACCTCGAGCGGATGGGCGACCTCGCGAAGAACATCGCCAAGCGGGTTTCGCAGCTCGCCGCCGGCAAGCACTGCGATCTGCCCCCCGAGATTCGCACGATGGCGATGAAGACGCAGGAGATGGTGAAGCAGTGCCTCGACGCCGTCGTCAACGGCGACCCGACGCTCGCGCGGCAGGTGCGCGAGGAGGACGATTCGGTCGATCTCGACCGGCAGAAGATCCGCCGCCGCGTGCTGCAGGGCATCAAGGCCGATCCGGAGGACGTCGAGAACCTCCTGCGGATCAATTCCGTGTCGAAGCACATCGAGAGAATGGCCGATATGGCGACGAACATCGCCGAGGACGTGATCTACATGGCGGAGGGGGAGATCGTCCGCCACCGCGCCAGCGACTGACCTGGGTTCGACCTCCTGTGGTGGGTGTCGGGGTTGCCCACGCCCCGTCGCCGGACGCTCGCTACGAACATCCTGTTCTTCGCTCGCTCGGATGCCGCCTTCGCTCCGCCATCCTGGCTGCGCTCGGCGGCATACGCCGGCTCTCGGGGCGTGGGCAACCCCTCCTTGGTTCTGGGGAGAAGACTGAGATTCACGGCTGCTGCGCCCCCGTGGTAGCCTTTTCGCACTTCGCGGCGGGGTGTCGCGAGGACTGAGGGCTGGAGCATGGGCTACGTGGTCGGAATGGTTCGAGAATTCGTGATCGGCGTGGCTGTTGCCCTCGCCTGTGTGGCGGTTCCCTCCCTCGCCGTCGCGGAGGATGACGTGCTCGTCAATATCCGCGGCCCGCTCCTGGGCCGTGTGGGCGAGAAGGTGACGTTCGATGTCGAACTGGTGAACCGCTCCGGCCGCAATCTCGAGAAGCTGCGGGTGATCGACTACTTCGACTCGGGCTTCCATCACGACGCCTCGAAGAGCCCGATCGAGCAGAAGGGGACGGTCGATCTCGCGGCGGGCACCGCCCGGCGGGTGACGCTCGAGTTCACGCTCGACGAACCGGGCCGGCAGTGTCATCGTGTCGAGATCCTCGATCAGGCGCATCGCTTCGTGGGCGGGGCGACGGAGTGCGTGCAGGTGTCGCCGGCCGTCGCCGCGCCGGCCGTCGTCCAGCAACCGGCAGCCGCGCCACAGACGCCGGCGTCGACGCCGCCGCCCGTCGTCACCTCCGCCCCGCAGACCGTGCCGTCGGTGGTCGTGCCGCCAGTCGCCACTCCCGCGCCGTTTCCGGCCGCCACGGCGAGCGTGACGCCGACCGCGCCGCCGGCGGCCGCTGCCGTCGCGCTCGATCTGAGCGGGCCGGTCGAGGCCCTCTCGGGTGGCGTCACGGAATACGTCGCCACCATTCGCAACACGGGCAACGCCGCCTCCACGCCGATGATGCTCGATATCTCATGGGACGACGGCCTCGTGCCGCTCGAGGCGTCGGACGGCTACAGCATCGCGGGCTCCCGGGTGTCGTGGAACCTGCCGGCGATCGAGGCCGGCGGCCAGGCCAAGCGGCAGATCAACCTGCGCAGCCAGGCGCCTCCTGGCACGTTTCGTGATTCGCCCCCGGTACGGGCCTGCGTTCGCGCGGAACTCAGCGGCCTGGTGGGGGGCGGTGTGGTCGGTGACCACGAATGCCTCCAGATCCGCGCAACGGCCGACCGGCCGCGGCTGCGAACGCCTTCCGAGGCCGGCATTCGCCTCTCTCTCGCCGATCTCGACGATCCCGTCCGCGTCGGCGACGCCACCACCCTCGTCTGCACGATCTTCAACGACGGCGCCGCGGCTTCCGGTCCACTGAACCTCGCCGTCGATCTCCCGCGTGGGGCCCGGCTCGTGGGGGATGCCCGGGTGCGGGTCGACGACGGCCGCGTGCTCTTCGATGCGATCGACGTCCCGCCGGGGCGGCAGCAGTCGTTCGAGATCACCTACAAGCTCCCCGATTCGGGCCGCGGCACCGCGTCCGCGAGTGTCTCCGGCTCGACGCTCGACGGTCGGCTCGACCGTCAGTGCCAAACCGACTTCTTGCCGTAGCCCGCCTGTGCCGCCGGCCGTAGGCCCGTCACTCCCTTCGTAGGCCCGTCACTCCGTGACGGGCAATCTCCCCGGTCACGGCGTGACCAGCCCACGTGCAGCCCGTTGCGGAGCAACGGGCCTCCGGGGTAGCAGCAAACGCCGGCTCTCGGGGCATGGGCAACCCCTCACGGCCTTCTGGTTGGCCGCGAGGTTTTGCGCGACCCGCGTGATCCGCATCCTCCGCGCGACTCGCGCCGCCGCCGGCTGGGCTGGTCGATACTGACGAGTGGGGGTTGGCATGCTGGTGGTGTCTGCAAACTGGTCGCTCGGCGACGGCACGCTCACGGCGGCTGCCGCGGCGCCGCATGTGGGCGTTTGGCTCCAGGCCGTCCACCGGGCGGCGGTGCGGGCAGGGTTTCGTCGCGACGGCAGCTACCGTCCGCTCGATCAACTCCAGGTCGTGCTGGCGGGCGACACGTTCGACTGCCTCACGAGTGCGGCGTGGACGGCTCAGTTGCGGCCGTGGCATGACGGCCGCGCCGCCCAGGCGGCTCGGCGGGCAGTGCTCGTGCGAGCGGCACACCGCGGGCGGCGACTGCTCGTCGGGATGAGCCGCTGGGCCCGTAGCGGTCTCTCGGTGCCGACTGCCGATCGCCGCGGCCGGCCGGTACTGGCAGCCACAACGCGTGTGCCGGTGCGGATCGCGTTGCTTGCCGGAGACCGCGACTCGTGGCTCGACCAGGCGTGCACCGAGGCTGCGAGGTACGGGCTTTCCATCGGATCCGTTTGGTCCGACGACCTGACGACGGTTCGCCACGGCCTTGAAGCGGACCCCTGCGTGCTCCCGAGTGAGAGTCGGCGAGCCAATGGTCGCGGCTGGCAGCCGACCATCGGCGAGAGCGTCGCGGTGGATCTCGTGGCCCGCTTCGCTGCCGGCGTCATGACGACGACCGCCGCGTCGGTCTCGCGATCGCTCATTCCGGCACTCGCTCGCTCTGGCCCGCTCGCGCTGCCACCGGTCTTCAGCCTCTGGCTCGACGCATCGCGCGGCCCGGCCGCAGCGGCCGACGAGCACCGCGAAACGCTCGTGACCCAGTGGCGGCGCAGCGTCGCTGCCTGGCATCGCGAGACGGTGCGCCAGCCGCCGGTGTCGCCGGCCGGGGTCGCTGTCTGCGACGCGCTCGCCTCTCACTTCGATGCCGTGGGCCGCGGCCTCGGGGCGCACGTCGGTCGCGACGTGCGTGAACTGTTCGCGCCGCGGCCAGCCGCCGCACCGACCTGTGCGACCGTGCTGGGCCACGTGCCTGCCGACTGCTCGCTCGATCACGGCGGGGGCAGGGTGATTTGCCTGGGACCGGCCATCGCGTCAGGATGGATCAACGGTGGCACGTCGCGAGGGCCCGGCCTTCCACCAACGGTCCTGCGGCGTGACCACGACTGGGAGTGGCTGCAGATACCGGGCATGGAAGGTGACCGACCGCTGATGCCGGCCCCGCCCACACGCACCATGATCATCGATGCCGCCTGACCCGAACCGGAATCCTTTCACCCCATGACCCCTGAAGACATCGAGCGGTCGTCGTCGGCGCTCGTCGAGATCCGTACGACCTGCGCGACCGAGGAGGCCGCGGCAGCGCTGGCTGCGCGGCTCGTTGGCGACCGGCTCGCCGCGTGTGTCCAGATCGACGGACCGGTGTGCAGCACGTACACCTGGAAGGGACGCCCGGAGACGGCCACCGAGTGGCGGTGCACGTGTAAAACCACCATGGCCCGGTCTGCTGCCTGCGCCGCCGCGATCGCAGCGAGCCACACCTATGAGACTCCCGAGATCGTCATGGCGGCGATCACGGCCTCGGCGGCCTATGCGACGTGGGTGAGTGAGAGCGTCGCCGAGGACGGTGGAGCCACCGGGGCGGGCCGCGGATGACGAAGCAGCCACTCTACGCGTTTGAGATCACGCTCCACGCCCGGCCGGCAGGGATCCGGGAGTCTGGCGTGCATGCCGACGCCTGGGGTGAATGGCCCGCGCTCGACGTGCCGCGAGATACCCTCGCACTGCCCATGCGGGTCGGCTTCGACACGGCCTTCGATCGGCTGGCCGCCCTCGAGCGGATGTTCGCCGAGCCGGACGGCTCGTTCGTCTGGACGAGCCCGCGGGAGGGGCTGGCCTGGCAGGTGGACGGCAATGCCTTCGAGCGGGATGGCCGCGTGCTGCTCTGCGACCTGCGTGGGAGCTGCCCTCCTGCCGAGTTCGACCGGCTGCTGGCCGCCTTCGGATGGCCGGACGAGATCGTGATGATGCAACTGGTGCGGCCGGCGGTGTTTCTCGCCGAGGAGACCTTTCGGCGGCATGCGCTGCGCCGGGGAGCGGTCGGGGATGGGCAAACTCTGCGGCCGCAGTGAGCGACGGATCGTGCCGATTCTGCCGGGACGGCGGGTGATGTGCAGCCAGGGCCGGGGGTCTGGCCGATACCCGGGGAGGTTGTGGATGAGATGTCGCCGTATGGAGTCCGCGATGGCCGTCGCTGATGTACGCCCGTGGTTTGTGGTTCGCGCGGCTGGCCGATGCCTGCTCGTCGCGGGTCTGACGCTGGCCGGAGTTGCCGCGCGTGCCGACGAGATCGCCACGATCGACAGCCTGCCCCTTGCGGCGGCGTATGGCGGTGGCGTGCACGCCTACTTCGCGGGCGACTACTCCCGCAGCCACGACGACCTCAGTTCGGCGATCCAAGGGGGCATCGACGATCCGCGGGCCTGGTACTTCCGGGGCCTGGCGGCCCTGCGTCTTGGCCGCGTCGACGAGGCGGAGGCCGACTTCACCGAGGCCGCCGAGCGGGAGTCGCGGGCGGCTGGCATGTGGCCCGTATCGCGGTCGCTGGAGCGGGTCCAGGGGCCGGAGCGGCTCCAATTGGAACGGCATCGGATTCGCGCCCGCGTTGCTGCCTTGCAGCGGGATCGCGAGGCGGTGAAGCGTCGCTACTCGGGCATCGAAGATGCCCAGCCTGAGCTGCTGCGACGGATTCGCCCGGTCGAGCGGCTGCCTGCGGCAAAGGAGAATCCGTTCGCGGATCGCCCCGCCGCCGAGCCGACGCCGGCCGAAAGCGTGCCGGCGCCCGCCGAAGAGCCGGCAGTCGATCCCCTCGCCGAGCCGGCCGAACCCGCCGAGCCGGCGGCGGAGGCGACGGAGCCTGCCGAGCCCGCGGCCGAGAAGGATGATCCGTTCGGCGCCCCGTCGGAGCCCGCTGCGGAGGCCGATCCTTTCGGCGCGGGTGGTGGCGCACCCGCGAACGACCTGTAAGCGGGTTCCCCCGTAGGCCCGTCA